>NZ_LDUR01000025.1:0-81598 GCF_001043705.1 Chromobacterium sp. LK11 | reverse complement strand
GCGCACAGCTGGCGCCGATGGCGGCCAGGCCTTCGAACAGACGGCGGCGGGAAGGGTCTTGCGGGGCGTCCGCTTCGGTCTGCGGCGGGCGGTCCTGCTCATCGGCGGTGGTCATGATGTGTCCTTGTCTGGGGTCCAGCATGTACGAACCTGTTTACGATCTGCTGCGCGTTGGCGATACGGCGTTGAAAACGCCTTCGAAATGCTCATGTACCGTGTGTACATTCCGCTTTCTCAGCCGTTTTCGCCTTATCTCGCCTTAGCTCGCGAGATCGTAAACACGTTCTTAGATCAAGCCCAGGCGCTGGCCCGCCTCGATCAGCGCGCGAATACTGTAATCCAGCTCTTCATAGCTCAAATCCGCGCTCAAATTCATCCGGATCCGCGCGCGGGACTTGCTGACCGCCGGGTGGCCCACCGGATTCACGTAAACGCCTTTTTCGTGCAGCATTCTGGCCAATAGATAGCAGCGCCGCTCGTCGCCGGTCAGCAGCGGCACAATGCTCGTTTCGCTATTGAGCAGATTGAACCCCGCCCCGCGCAAGCGCTGGGTGAAGTATCGGGTCTTGGCTTGCAACTGCTGGGTCAGCTGCGGAGAGGCGTCAAGGATGTCGATGGCGCTGATGATGGCCGCCAGCACGGCCGGCGGCAGCGACGCGGAATAGATGTAAGGGGCGGCGGCGGCGCGCAGGATCTTCGCCGTTTCCCGGCGGGTGGCGATGAACCCGCCCACGCCAGGCAGCCCCTTGCTCAGGCTGCCGGTCATCACGTCAACTTGAGCCGTGACGCCGAAATGCGCGCAACTGCCGCGCCCGTTTGGACCGATGTGCCCCGTGCCATGCGCGTCGTCCACCATCACAAAAGCGTTGTAGCGCCGCGCGGCCTCCACAATCCCCGCCAGAGGCGCGATATCGCCATCCATGCTGAAAACCCCATCCGTCACGATGAATTTTCGCGCCGCCAAAGGCAGTTGGCGCAGGCCGTGCTCAAGGCTTTTCAGCGAAGCGTGGCGATAGGGCAAGACCTGGGCGTCGCTCAGCTTCAAGCCCTCGACGATGGACTGGTGATTGAGCGTATCGCTCAAGACCACATCCCCCTTGCGGCACAAGGTGGCCAAAGCGGCCAGATTGGCGCTAAAGCCCGAGCTGAAACTGATCACCTCCTCCACGCCCAAAAACTCGGCCAGCCGCCGCTCCATGCCCAAATGCAGGTCGTTGGTGCCGTTCAGCAAGCGCACCCCGCTGGACGTGGTGCCGTAGCGGCGTATGGCTTCGATGCTCGCCTGCATGATTTCAGGATGGCCGTTGAGGCCGGAGTAGTTGTAGGAGCCCAAATGCAGCACTCTACGGGCATGGCGGCCATGCGCGGCGGAGCTATAACTGACGTCCGCATACTTTCCGGGAGCGCCATGAAAGACCCGGCCGATCATGTCCATCTGCCCTTCCTCGATGAAGTGATCGTAGCGGGCCACAATGCCCTGCAAATGCTCATTGGCATACGCGATATCGCGAAGTCCAATATCCGCCGGCAGAGAAACAGCGCTTGGCTCGTCCATGAAGTGGGCTCCTTGTAACGGGTGGGGCCAATAGCCGTCGATGCCAAGATGCGGCAAAATCCGCCCGCCCTTTCCTGCATGCCGGGCAAATAGTGACGACGCATTCAGTCAACACCCAGATCAATGCTATTGAAATTAAATTTTCGATTTAAAAAATCTATTTAAATTAAGCCCAAGATCAACACCCAGGGTAAATAGGAAATTTCCTAAATTCCCCACAAAAGCCCTGCCACCCCACACTGCGCTTGATTGAACGCCTCCCCCTGCCCGTCGCCACCCGCCGGCACCCGGCCAATCACCTCCCCCAGCCCAAAACCGCGATACCCACGCCCTGGCAAAACGCGGCCGAAGCCATGAACGCGCCGTCTCTGCCGCAATCACCACAAAGCTGTTGCATAGGCCCAACATGCAACAGTGCGAATCCACAACATCTAGTGAGCCCTACCGCCATCCTTGCTGTGGCTTGTTTCAACACGCTTTCTTGACTACATAATGAAATGTGTCCGCCGGCCAAAAAAAATCTCAGGCCCCGCAAAGCCAGCAACCACGGGCTTTCGCCCCCCGTCCCCTCCAAACAGCCATTAAATCTTCCGCTGTCAAGACTTGTACTGCCCCATACTCAACACTAGAATTTGGGTGTTCCGCGAGCTACAAACAATACATATTGTGTTTACCCACAGCTCACGCACAGCTTTTCAACAGATTTGTCCACAGCCGGCCTGCCCCTCGGGAAACGCAGCAACGGAAGGACGCAACCACCCACCTTATCGAGGGCTACATGCAATTGACCACCTTTGAAGGGCAGACCGCCGCAGAACTCGGCCGCGCAGCCGCGCCCAAGGCCGATTTCAGCCAGTACAAAACCATCCGTCGCAACGGTGCGGTGGTGCCGTTCGAACCCGTCAAGATCTCCATCGCCATGACCAAAGCCTTCCTGGCCGTCATGGGCCATCAAGGCGCCACCTCCGCCAGCCTGCGCGAAAAAGTCGCCCAGCTGAGCGAACAAGTGGCCAGCGCCCTGATGCGCCGCAAGCCGGAAGGCGGAGCCATCCACATCGAAGACATCCAGGACCAGGTGGAACTGTCTCTGATGCGCTTTGGCGAGCATGATGTAGCCCGCGCCTACGTGCTGTACCGCGAACAGCGCTCCCAAGAGCGCGCCGCCCGAGGCGAAGCGCTGACCCAGGTGCAGATCAACGTGGTGCGCAAGGACGGCCGCAAGCTGCCGCTGGACATAGCCCGCCTGCGCGCCACCATCGAATCCGCCAGCCAAAACCTGGCCGGCATCGATATCGACGCCATCCTGAGCGAAACCCTGAAGAACATTTACGACGGCGTCAGCGAAGACGAAGTCAACAAATCCGCCATCCTGGCCGCCCGCTCCATGATTGAGCAGGACCCGGCCTACGATTACGTGACCGCCCGCCTGCTGCTGAACAACATCCGCCTGGAAATCCTGGGCGAAGCCGTCAGCCAGGAAGAAATGGCCAAGCAGTACGCGCTGTACTTCCCCACCTTCATCAAGAACGGCATCGACGCCGAACTGCTGGATGAAAAACTGGGCGAATACGACCTGAAAAAACTGGGCGCCGCGCTGGACGCCAACCGCGACCTGAAGTTTGGCTACCTGGGCCTGCAAACCCTGTTTGACCGCTACTTCCTGCACGTGGACGGCACCCGCATCGAAATGCCGCAGGCCTTCTACATGCGCGTGGCCATGGGCCTGGCGCTGAACGAAGTGAACCGCGAAGAGCGCGCCATCGAGTTCTACAACGTGCTCTCCAGCTTCGACTTCATGTCGTCCACCCCCACCCTGTTCAACTCCGGCACCCGTCGCAGCCAGCTGTCCAGCTGCTACCTGACCACCATTGCCGACGACCTGGACGGCATCTACGAAGGCATCAAGGAAAATGCCCTGCTATCCAAGTTTGCCGGCGGCCTGGGCAATGACTGGACCTCCGTGCGCGCCATGGGCTCCCACATCAAGGGCACCAACGGCAAATCCCAGGGCGTGGTGCCGTTCCTGAAAGTGGTCAACGACACCGCCGTGGCGGTGAACCAGGGCGGCAAGCGCAAAGGCGCCGTTTGCGCCTACCTGGAAACCTGGCACGCGGACATTGAAGAATTCCTGGAGCTGCGCAAGAACACCGGCGACGACCGCCGCCGCACCCACGACATGAACACCGCCAACTGGATTCCGGACCTGTTCATGAAGCGCGTGATGGAAGGCGCGGACTGGGCGCTGCTGTCCCCGTCCGAAGCCCCGGACCTGCACGACCTGTACGGCGCCGCCTTCGAGAAGCGCTACAAGGAATACGAAGCCATGGGCGAGCGCGGCGAGCTCAAGGTGTACAAGCGCATCCCGGCGCTGTCCCTGTGGCGCAAGATGCTGACCATGCTGTTTGAAACCGGCCACCCGTGGATGACCTTCAAGGACCCGTGCAACATCCGCAGCCCGCAGCAACACATGGGCGTGGTGCACAGCTCCAACCTTTGCACCGAGATCACCCTCAACACCAATGAGGACGAGATCGCGGTCTGCAACCTGGGTTCCGTCAACCTGTCCGCCCACCTGAAGGCGGACGGCAGCCTGGACTCCGAAAAGCTGCAGCGCACCATCCGCATCGCCCTGCGCATGCTGGACAACGTGATCGACATCAACTTCTACCCGGTGAAGAAGGCGCGCAACTCCAACCTGAAACACCGTCCGGTGGGCATGGGCATCATGGGCTTCCAGGACTGCCTGCACCAGAAGCGCGTGGCCTACGGCTCCGACGCCGCGGTGGAGTTTGCCGACGAATCCATGGAAATGGTGGCCTACTACGCTTACTGGGCGTCCACCGAACTGGCGGAAGAGCGCGGCCGCTACCCGTCCTACAAGGGCAGCCTGTGGGACCGCGGCATCCTGCCGCACGACAGCATCAACCTGCTGGCGGCCGAACGCGGCGGCTTCCTGGAAGTGGACCGCAGCGAACGGATGGACTGGAACGCGCTGCGTGAACGCGTGAAAACCCACGGCATGCGCAACAGCAACTGCCTGGCCATCGCGCCCACCGCCACCATCGCCAACATCATCGGCGTATCGGCGAGCATTGAGCCGACCTACCAGAACCTGTTCGTCAAATCCAACCTGTCCGGCGAATTCACCGTCACCAACGAATACCTGGTGCGCGATCTGAAAGCCGCCGGCCTGTGGGACGAAGTGATGGTGGCCGACCTCAAATACTTTGACGGCAGCCTGGGCCAGATCGACCGCGTGCCGGCCGAGCTGAAAGCCATCTACGCCACCGCCTTTGAACTGGACCCGCGCTGGCTGGTGGAAGCGGCCTCCCGCCGCCAGAAGTGGATCGACCAGGCTCAGTCCCTGAACCTGTACATGGCGGGCGCTTCCGGCAAGAAACTGGACGAGCTGTACAAGCACGCCTGGTTGCGCGGCCTGAAAACCACCTACTACCTGCGCACCCTGGCCGCCACCAGCGCCGAGAAATCCACCGGCCGCGGCGGCGAACTGAACGCGGTGTCCAACAGCCACAGCCAACCGGCCGCGGCAGCTCCGGAAGCCATGGTGGACAACACCCCGGCCACCGACGCCAAGTTCTGCAGCATCGACAACCCGGATTGCGAGAGCTGCCAGTAAGGCGGAAGCAGCCATCCTGGCTTGACCGGCCGGCCCCTTAGGGCTGGCTGGCAGGCCCCCAGCCTGGCCCCGGCCAGGCTCCATCTCACAGCCCCCTGCCCGCAGCCGGCTGTGAAATGGCCCCACAATCCGGCCGCCCCTCCCATTGGCCAGCCGCCTGCCCGTCCAGACGGCTGGCCAATGGGGAACGCAGCAACAACCCGCGCCAGACCGCAACGGCAGCGGGCGCCGCAAACACACAGAACCAGGGGAAACCGGATGAACATAGAGGAATTTTTTAACAGCTACGCCGTTGGCTACAGCCAGCTGGACGTGCCCCAGGTGACCGCGCACTTCACCGTGCCCTTCACCGCCATACACCAGGGCGACCTGACCAGCTGGGAAGACATGGCATCGCTGCGCGACACCACCACCGCCTTGCTGGAGTGGTACCGCAGCCAGGGCTTCGCCAGCGCCCGCCACCAGCTGGACAGCGTGCTGAATTTTGGCGAAGACGCCGCCAGCGCCCGCGTACGCTGGATTGTGCAGCGCCAGGGCCAGCCAGCCTGGGAATACTGCACCGGCTACCACCTGAAACGGGTGGACGGCGAGTGGAAGATTTACGGCCTAGTCCAATACCAGGACGCGCCGCAGCAGTAAGGCAGCCCCAGCCTCAAGCCGCTTGCCCTCAGGCGGCTTCGGGATGGAAGCGCCGCCGGCCCGCCACGCGGGCGGACGGAAACCGCTCAAGGCCAAGCAAGCAAGCGCGGCGGGTGTTGAGCGGGTTCCAGGAAGACGAGGCCCACGGCCCCGCCGCCACAAGCCAGGCTTCAGCAGGAGGTCAGATGCAAGCGTTTGAAAATATCCGGATCAACGGTTTTTGCGAACAAAGAACCCACAACCCTGACAAGCAGTTTGTGCTGTTCAATATGTACCTGACGCTGAACCAGGCCCCGCCCTGCGAATGGAAGGACCTGTTCAACGAAGCCCGCCGCCTGCCGCGCCAGAAAGTATGGCGCAAAGCCTGGGTGGAAGCGGACGCGCTGGTGGTGTACTGCCAGCCGGAAGAACTGCAGCAGCAAATAGAGCTGCTCAAGCAAGACATAGAACAAGCCAACCGGCAATACCGCCAGCTGCTGAAGCTGCGGCAGCCGCGCGGCAGCCAGGTGGAGCAGGAGGAAAGCAGCGAACGCCAGCTGATCCACCGCCTCAGCCAACAGCTGCGCTTCTGAAAGGACGCCGCTCATGAGCGCCACCGCATTCTGTATCGCCCGCCATGGCGAAAATGGCAAAGACGCAGGCTACCGCAAACTGGGCAGCCTGCACGTGGACCTGGACCCGGTGCCGGCACTTGCCGCCGCGCCGCGCCAGATACAAATACTGCGCAAAAGCAGCCTGCCGCTCAGCCCCAGCCTGGCTGGCGACAAGCAGCCGCTGCCGCCCCAAATCACCGCGCCGGACGCGGAGTAAATCCAGACAGGAGCCCTTAATGCTGAACTTTGACGACACCATCGAAACCAAACCGGCCGCCCCCTCCACGGGCGCCAGCGCCGCCGGCCGCGTCAACGTGGTGGACAAAAAAGTGATCAACGGCACCACCGACGTCAACCAGCTCGTGCCCTTCAAACACAAATGGGCATGGGAAAAATACCTGGCCCAATGCGCCAACCACTGGATGCCGCAAGAAGTGAACATGCAGCGCGACATCGAACAGTGGAAAACCGGCCAGCTGACCGAAGACGAAATGCGCATCGTCAAGCGCAACCTCGGCTTCTTCGTGACCGCGGACTCCCTGGCCGCCAACAACATCGTGCTGGGCACCTACCGCCAGATCACCAGCCCGGAATGCCGCCAGTTCCTGCTGCGCCAGGCCTTTGACGAAGCCATCCACACCCACGCCTACCAATACATCGTGGAAAGCCTGGGCCTGGACGAAGGCGAAGTCTTCAACGCCTACAACGAAATCAAATCCATCCGCGACAAAGATGAATTCCTGATCCCCTTTATCGACGTGCTGTGCGACCCGGCCTTCAAGACCGGCACGCTGGAAAACGACCAGAAGCTGCTCAAATCCCTGATCGTGTTTGCCTGCATCATGGAAGGCCTGTTCTTCTACGTCGGCTTTGTGCAAATCCTGGCGCTGGGCCGCCAGAACAAGATGACCGGCGCCGCGGAACAGTACCAATACATCCTGCGCGACGAGTCCATGCACTGCAATTTCGGCATCGACCTGATCAACACCATCAAGCTGGAACAGCCGGAAATCTGGACCGAAAGCTTCAAGGCCGAGATCAACGAACTATTCAAGCACGCGGTGGAACTGGAATACGCTTACGCTGAAGACACCATGCCGCGCGGCGTGCTGGGCCTGAACGCCAGCATGTTCAAGGAATACCTGCGCTTCATCGCCAACCGCCGCATGCAGCAGATTGGCCTGGACCAGCTCTTCCCCGGCGTGAACAACCCCTTCCCGTGGATGAGCGAGATGATCGACTTGAAGAAGGAGAAGAACTTCTTTGAGACTCGCGTGACCGAGTACCAGACTGGCGGGGCTTTGAGCTGGGATTGATTTGACATAGCTCATTGACATGTTTTTATGCAAAAGGCACACTTTCGAGTGTGCCTTTTTTTGGTCTATCTGACATGAAAAAAATGACTGTAAATTCTTTTCCTGAATTTTTGAAAGACTATGGATCATTCTACAACCACTTACAAGGTTTAATGGATGGATTAAACACAGTAGAAATCGGGAATAACTTCGCCGATATTGTGGAATTTTTGATTCCTCACACAGATATTGGAATTAATTACAATAGAGCAGTTAAGTCAAAGAAATCATGGGACAAAGGTGTAGACCTAAAATTTTCTCACAAAATGATTGAGAGTAATGAACTTAGAGTTCAATCAAAATACACCATTTCAAAAGTAGACGACATAGATGCGATTATTAGCAAATTCTATGAGTACGATCAATTAAATTCAAAAAAAGACCAACAACTTAGCCTAAGCATAGATGATGACATAGTCCCAATTGAAAAACATCATTATGCTATTGTTACTGCATCAAAAATCTCATCTATTCTTGAAAAATACAAAAGTTCAAGCCGCCCAACAATTGGTTTTTTTAAAGAACTAGATTCTGAAAAAAGAATACATGTGTTAGATGGAAAGGATGCATTCGAAATAATAAGAAACTCATACAAGCAAGCATATGTTAGACCAGCATATGTTGATATAACACTAAAAGCCGCACCCATAATAGAAAACAATATCTACATAGGCATTGTTGAATGCAACGAGATAAAAAAAATTTACGGCGAAACAGGTGACTCAATCTTTTTTGAAAATATTAGAGAATGGCTCGGGCCAGATGGGGGAAAAGTAAAATCAAATGGACAACGGGAAGCAGTAAATCAGGCAATTTCAGCAACCCTTTCAAAATCACCAGAAAAGATGCTGGAACGCAACAATGGGCTAGTAATAAGAACAAATGAAATAATTAATCAATCAGAAAGAAAATTGCGGCTAATGCTTCCAAGCATAGTAAACGGCTGTCAGACTACGATGACAATCGTGCACGCACCTGAAGGCAATGGATGTGTACTCGTAAAATTCATCCAAACCGATGACTCTTGGGAAGTTGCAAAGTCTGCAAATTTTCAAACAAATATATCTAGAATTGAGATGGAGCTTGCGAGATACATTCGACCACAAGTTGTAAGAATATTAGGTGCAGATTCAAATTATAAAGTTGCCAGTTCCGAAGGAGAGGTTAGTGTTCACTCTCTGCTAGATAGAATATTTAAAAATGAAATTCGCTACGAGGAAATAAAATCTATCTTTGTTGGGCTATTTTCTAGATCACCAATAAATGCAATAAACGTTATATATTCAGAGCTGCGTGTTGACATGCTGAATGATTTTGAGCAAGACCCGGATTATGAAAAAATGCTCGAATCACTATTCCTAATGCACTTAAAATCCATGGAGGCCATGGAGTATCTCAAAGACGGTTCATTAAAGCCTGAAGTAATGGCCTTATTTCAGAGATTCTGGAAAGAAGACAAACCCGCATACAGAGCGCTTCTTTCTCTACTCGCAATATTTAACCTAGCCGACATACAAGACGGCAAGTTTAATAGCTACAAAGAGCTAAAAGAAGTAATATTAGGCCTCGCAAAGGAAGTAGATGGAAAACCATCCATATTTGTAGATAGTTACATAAAATCTTTCAAGGCCATTGCCATGGATGTTCTAAGATCAAAAGATGACCGAGAGAAAATGTTACAAAGCATGTACACACACATCGCATCAATAAATTTTAACAACATGTTAACCACTATATCACTACTATAGTGATCTACACCATAACAGATGAAACAAGGTAATTTGGAATACACTTATAAAGCCCAACACCCATCGCACAATAGAATCAACCAAGTGAAACTGTAAGATTATATTCTTGAAATCTGTTTCACGGATCACGTTTGATGAGTTGGTTTCGCTCGGCAAACAGGAGGGGAGATTACGCAGCCTGGCGGGTGCGGCACTAGAGTACAGGAGAAAACTAGCCCGGCCTTACAGCATGAAGTAGAAGCCGCCAGCATAAAGGAAACCCAGCGCTTGGTGCCCGCCCTCACAGCAAAGACTGCGACGTCCCCCCATTTTCAGTAGCAGAGCGCTTTAGAGTCCGGGCTTAATTTACCTGATTTCTCTGCAAATGATTCGACATAGGCAGCCGGCGTCAAACCACCGGTCAACATCGCACAGCTGCAGAATTCCTTGCCGTTATCGGTCCTGATAGCTTTGGGCAAGCTACGTGTCTTCGCCAGCTTGTCGAAGATGCGCGTCAGATGCAGCCCCCCATCGCACGTTCCGGAACAATGGCCACAGCCTCATCCGTGGCATCATTGACCATGGTCATATTTTTGATGACACGCCCCTCTGCCATCCGGTCGAACACAAAGTCCATCGACCAGACCTGATTGGCGGCCAAAGGACGGGCCAGTGGGTGACGGTCTGTCACTGGGATTTTCTCACGCTTGCGCTGGCGAATTTGCAGACCCACCTCGGCATAGAGCCGGCCTACCCGCTTGTGATTGACCACCATGCCGCTCTGCCGCAGTTTCAAATAGATCATGCCGGCACCATAGCATCGGTGCCGTTGCGCGAGCGCGATGACCTTCGCTTTCATGGCGGCATAGCTGTCGGTGGCGGGCTGGTAGCGGAGTGAACTGGGACTCATACCGGTCAGCCGCAGCGATCGACGCTCACTGAGCCTTTTGCCCATGAGAAGGCGCACCAACGCCCGCCGCGATGATGTGCTCACCACTTTTTTCGCAAGGCCTCTTTGGCAATCTGGTTCTCGAGCATGGACTCGGCCAAGAGTTTCTTCAGACACGCACTCTCTGTCTCCAGCTTGTTGAGACGCTTGGCCCCCGAGACATTCATTCCGCCGAATTTGTTCCGCCAGAGGTAATAGCTGGCTTCCGAAAGGCGTGCTTGCGGCACAGTTCAGCAATGGGTATTCCTGTGTTCGCTTCGCGCAGGAAATCGATGATCTGTTCTTCGGTGAATCATTTCTTCATGTCCAATCTCAGTGTGTGGTTGATTGGACTCTAAAGTGACGTGCAACTCAATACCGGGGGGCGTCGGCGTCGTTCGAGATGGCTTCGCGTTCAGCGTGGAAATTCTCCATGCCCCCATAAGCATTGGCAAGATTATTCAGTACTTTATCTATTCTATTGGGCACATGTATTAACCATGTCCTCTTAATGTGTCAATCCTTACCAGAAATAGGCTTTCAGATAAAATTTCAGCGTACCCTTCAGTATTTTTAGGTCAGCGACGAATAAATTTTTACTCATTGGAACTGTAGATCCACTGAAATACTGAAGCCTAGTAACAAGAACTGAAGACCTCACTTTGCGGACTGCGTCTTTAGGGTTCAATTAGACGCATTGGCAGCAACAAACACTTGGTCCAAGAATAATCCCTCTACAGTTCACGATTAGAGAAAATACAAACTGAGCAAGAAAATAAAATTTTTCATTTATAAATCTGCCAAAAAATTTTCTGGTTATATTTATGTATGACATTATTCGTAATCGACGAGCTTCCAATGCCATGCTACTCAACTCTCGCTGATGTACTTTTTTTCCTGTAAGATTAAGCATGTGCACTTTTTTCTTATAAGATTAAGCATGTAGCGCATTACCTCTGGATATCCATTTTTATCATACCTCTCCAGTATCTCGCTCAAATTTGATTCGGCAATTTTTAAACGACGCGTCAAAATGGCCATCAAAAATTCAAGAGTAGCTTCTCCTTGCTCGTTGTCGTAATTATCAAAAATGGAGATAAGAACATCAGTCATTTTTTTGCTAATTTCATTTTCTATCGAATAATTCAACTCTAAAGGCCTTGCCGCTCGCAACAAGCAAGCCTGAATAACTCCATCATTATAACGGTCAAAACAAGTCGGATTAATCACAGTTGTGTGATATATGCTACCCAACCCACCCTCTCCCGTCTTTGCGCGCAGATCATGAAGAATGGAACTAATGGTCCAATACACATCTGCCTGTGTAGCTTTTTTGGTTTTTGTTTGAATGTCAAGCCCCTGCCAAAAGGCAAAAGTTGGGCGAAGCTTCAGTCGTTCTCCATTAATGCTTGGAAGAAACAACTCATCTGGCGCGGATGCTTTTCCTCGTAATAAATTCACCCTATCTTTTAATGCGCTCGGCAAGTCATCTACGTCAGAAAATAAATCGTCATTCCCTACCATTAAATCTTCAAGCTCTTGATCCCAGGCCGTTTTCGTGGCGTCACTCACCCTGGGCATTTGGCATTTTCTTAGAATAACCAACTCATTTCCACCTTGCTTAAGATCGTTGCTTAATTGAACAAGATCTTGCTCGGCAGGCAATTTTGAAAACCCAACAAAATAAGTGATGGATGCCGACCTTCTCAGTCTTCTTAACTTTCTAGATGCCTCTAGAAGTTTCCTCCCGGATGTTATTGCGCCCGCAACTACAACAACTGATGCTTTATCATGCAATGACTCTTCATCAATTTCATCAAGACAACACCATGAAATTTCCGATGGATTCTCAATTATTTGTTTTATTTTCTCTGACAACGCATGTGACCCATCATCACTTAATGCGATAACTAACTCAACATCTCTAGATAAATGTTTCCGCACTTTCTTTTCGAGTGTTTCAAAAAATTCACCTGCTGACTGAGACAAAAGAGATTTCACGTCAATAAAGAAATGCTCTTTTGCTACGGCTTGAGAAGCCGCCGGTGTATTCCACTGCAAAATCGATCGCGTGGAAAACTCATCAAAAAAATCGGCACGAGAATCTGAAAAATCCTTTTTCCTAATTAGAAGCTGCTCATTTTTTGGTGTTTCCGGCAAAAACTGGTCACCGGCAATACGTATCAACCGGGACCCCACCGCACAGCTTGGGCAATTACTAGGGTTATGCGAGAAAATTTCGCATGAAATAACTGAGGATATGTCAAAAACCCCAATTTGCTCATCATTAAGCTTACTATGAAACAGATTCAAAATTCTTTTGTCTAAAAAGGATGTTTCTTTTGACAAACGTCGTGCTAGAGAGCCACTTGTAGTTGCCGAAATTACTACCAAGCTTTCTTCACTCTCATCAAAATCAAAACTTTGATTGAAAGCAGCATAAGATTCAAAGCTTTCAATCACAGGGAGATGCCCCGGAAATTTTCCAGACATCAATACGGCCGTGCTAATTAAGTAAGAAATTGATGATGTGTCAACATAAATATTTTTGATATCACCCTTGATATAAGGAAGCAAGGAGATCGCAAGAAATGAAACTTCATTTCCAGAAACCAATAGATTAGATGCTCGGATAAATTTTTCGCAATGATCACCTGATGGCTTAATGAAGTGAAAACTTGGGGGCGCCTCTATCATACCCTTTCTTTTTTTAAATATATCAAGCATTCCATTTCGGAGTAAATTAATGGATACTTCTTGGTTAATATTTACACCTAACTTAGCATCAGCCAAGCCGCCAGACTGCGTATAGTAAATTGTTTTTAATTTACCAGCAGGATCATCACCAAGGAGTGATCCCACTTCTGAAATGAAGTTCACATCAGATTCTAGCTCTACCAATTCTTTTTTCTGTGACTCAGCACCAATGATATATACAGACTCCGGCAGTAAATTTATTTCAACATCTTCTTTTATAATTTTTGCAATTAAGTCAGCGGAAATTTCAGAAGAGAAATACAAAACAAGACTAGCCCTTCTCTTCTCATTAGAAACAAAGGAGCGAAAGTGGAAGCAACTTGTCATTATTTTGCCTCCAACGGAATAAGTAGAGTCACAGCAACACCCGAGACAGGAGCCATATCTTGCAATTGAACATTTGCTGGAGTCAGTAATTCCCAATCATAAAAATCGCATGTATCATCTTGTAAATATGGATTTGTAGAAAAATCCCTATAGAGAGATAGTCTCCCACTACGTACTCGCATAAACCCTTTGAGCTTAGTTAGCCGATCCATAACAACAGGTAGCCCAAGACCTTTCGTTATACTTCCTGAAGAGGTTTGTCGAAAAGAAAAGCATTTCTTCAATATCTTATACTCTTCGTTCAAGGTTAAATTTTTTAAACCCTCGGCCTCTTGACGGTCCGCCATCCATCTTCCACAGTACCCCAACCCGGAATCTACGATACTTAGCTCAATAAATCTTTTCTGAGCATTGCTATCGACATTAAGGGAGAACAGGTAGTTTTTAAGAGCATTAATGCTAACTAATGCATTATCCGCACCCGCCTGGTTAATATTTATACCATTTGTATAAATTGATCTTAGCCCAGGCCTCAACCAGTCTAGGCGAGACTCTCCTCTTGACCCATGTTCGTGGGTATTTAAAAATAGCTCGTAAAATATTCTTCCTAAATATTCGGCATCATCGCCATCCAAAAGCTGCCCCCCCCCTGCAATGCATATGGATTTTTTTGTCATTCTAGAAATTATGGATCCAATTTGACTAAGCTGGCGAGGTTGTACATTCCTATCCTGGCTCTTTATATAGAAACTTCTATCGAAACCTTTCGTACTATGATCCACAAACAGATACCAACAAAGCCTTCCTTTTTGTTGACCAAAAGCACTAGTGGACTGAAAGTCAATTTTCTCCTCAGCTAAAGAAAGAAAAGATCGCCGTACATCTTTCCACGTGCTCTGCTCTCGAATATCCTTTGCCCACATTGCTGCACAAAACTTATGCGGCTGGCTTATTGACTCTTCGACAATCTTGTCAACACCATTCATGCCACCTTTTAACAAAACTCTTCTTCCTACCGATGTTCTCCCCCACGTATTTATTGCCTGCATTGATGCAGCCCACCCACCAAAGGCTGTTGCCCCTGCACCAAGAGGAAGGAGAAGGTCCTCGTCTGGTGACTCTACGATTTTCCGTATAAATTTTTCGCACTCTTCGATTGTTACTCGGGCGGGGAAGGATATGGTCATCTTATTTGCACCATTTATTAATCGACATTATTCAACATGAGCCAAGGTTCCAAGGAGTAACATAAGACTACTTGAACTAGGAAATTGTAGTTATGCTCACTGCCTCCACAACCGTAGCAGTCCAATCATAGGACTACAGGAGCCGGGGCAATCCACAAAGCCTGAGCAATGGTGATCATCGATCAGTCTTTTCTCTCGAAAAGCACCGCTTTTTAATTTTTCCTTGTAATAAACGACGCGAGTCCCTGGTTGCAGGTACTTTTGATAGCGTTTGGGGAAGTGATATAGCACTCCCGTTTGATCGCTTCATTGAGATTCGTCGTTTTCAACGATAACGGCAAATTTTTCCATCAACGTTTATTTGATACTCAAGGTTTAATCGGTACGTCTTAGGCATCAGCTACGGCATCATGAAAATCATGTTCATGCACAATCTGGATTCGCTTGCCTTCTTTGCGCAGTTTCACGGCCTTCTCAACTTTTCGGCCATAGCATGCGTAGGCCCAACAAGGGTTACCTTCGGCACCAATCACCAGATAGTCAACTTTGGCAGAGACATCACTTGCCATCTCGCCGCCAAGTTTTTGCACAATTTCAGCAATTTCTGTGCGCTTGTAGCGGCTGGATGCGCCAGTAAAGCAGAATCTGCCCCCTTCAAAGGTAATCTCAGGGCACACCGCGCACAGACCTGTGACGCCGCCCTGTTCCGCTATCACGGGGCTGATGATAGTCGTGTTATCCAAGAAACTGATGAACTCAGAAAAGAAGCTACGCAGGGTAGTCTGCTCATCGGCATCAATCTTCTTATCCGCCATCACCGAGACCACTAGGCTATCGACCTCATCGTATGGCCAACACGTTTTTAGATGCTCATGATCAGCCAGCCAAGCAGACAGGCCTTGCAGTTCCGCCTCAGTAACCACCCCATCGGCCAAAATAGCGCCCAGCAACGCGTGCAGACGTTGTAAATCAGCCGTGACTTTGTCGTAATACGCTGTCGAAGTCAGTTGCTGACACAGCCAGAGAATATCGTCACGCTCATCCATGGTTAGTACACCATCATCTAAAGCAGCATGGACGACAGGCATCAGCTCGTTATACGGATGGCAGTCCTGTAGCTCTTGGTGCTCACTGACCCAATCATTCAAAAACTGGACTTCTCGCGCATTGATTTCTTGATCAATAGCGATCCCCTCCACAATGCCAACAAGAGAGTTGATCGACTTGTCTAGCTGTGAACGACCTGTGAAATGGAAGTAAGACCTGAAATCCTGATGCATAGAGTCCTCGACGGTTTTGCAAAAGCACATCAAACCAAAATCATATGCCATACAACTAACAATGTCACACGACTAATATCAAACCCACTGCTATCTCCCCAAGCGCTTCCTCCAGAAAGCCGCCCCCTTCTTGACGCCCCATCCCCGCCTCAGTAACCTGTGCCTCGCGCTGCGCCCAATAACGCCGCGTCGGGTTTGGAAGCCCGTGATCTACTGAACCTAGCGGCACCGCCGCTGTATAGGTTCGCCTAGCTGTACCCTCGTAGTACCCGCAAGAGGGCAGGCCGTGGCATTGAGCCTTACGGCTGCCGTAGTAGATCGCGGTCTTCCAACCTTGTCACGTGCCTGTCCAAACCTCTCCGGGCAGGCTCCAAAGCTGACTTGGAGACCGCAATGACGCCTTCCCATCCGCACTCCGCTTTCGCCAAACCACCGCCTGATCCACAGACCCAAACCCTGGCCGCCTGCGCTCTGGCCTTGAACTGCCTCGTCACCCTGCGTCACGTTCTTGACGCTTTCCAATCCCACGCCGCACAGACACAGCAGCCCCGTTTGCAACATCTGGCCTGCGCCGCCACCGCGGTGCTGGACGACTGCGCCAGTCAGTTGCACAGCCTTTGCCCCGACGCCGCTCCCTGCCCGCCAAACGGCAGGTTTCCAACGCTGACGTGGAGACCGCAATGACGCCCTCCCACATTTTCGCCACTGCCGCAAAGCCGCCTCCAGCGGCCGGTCCTGCCGGACGTCTGCCCCTGCCTGTTTCGAAGCGATATATTTTTAACAAATTAAGTTGTATTTTTTACCACCCTATGGTTTCATCCGCTGATGACGCATCGGGTCAAAGCCGTGGCTTTGCTCCCGCGTCGTCAAAGCAGATGTTTGTGCTCAAGGATTGTTACTGCGCAAGCAGGCAAAACCTGATGACTTGGCTGAGGCCAAGCCGTCAGGTTTTTTTGTTTTCAGGGTGCGCACTATGAGAATCAGCAAAGTCTTGAACAACAATGCCGCCCTCGTGTTGGATGAACGCCAGCATGAGCTGGTGGCCATGGGCTGCGGCCTGGGGTTTCAAAAGCGGCCGGGAGACGCGCTGGACCCGGCGCTGGTAGAAAAACTCTTCGCCTTGCAAAACCATGAGCTGATGTCCCGCTTGAGCGAAGTCTTGAGCGCCATCCCCGCCGAGGTGATGGCGGTTTGCACCGACATCCTCAACCTGGCGAAAAACCAATTGGGCAGGCTGCCCGAAGAGGTTTACCTGGCTTTGCTGGATCACTGCCATTTCGCGCTTGAACGCCATCGTCAGGGCATTGCCCTCCACAACGCGCTGCAATGGGAAATGCGCAGGCTTTACCCGAAAGAATTCGCCATTGGCCTGCAAGCGCTGGCGCTGATTGAGCAGCGATTGGGGCTGACCTTGCCGGAGGATGAGGCCGGTTTCATCGCCTGGCATTTGGCCAACGCCCAAATGAATAGCGAGGCTCCGGAGATGCAAGCCATTACCCAGCTGATGCAGCAGGTGCTGCGGATCGTCACCTACCAGCAAGGGCATGAGCTTGACCAGCAAACGCTGAGCTACCACCGCTTCATTGCCCACCTGAAGTTTTTTGCGCAACGCGTGTTGTCCCAGCAGTCATTACCTGCTGGAGACACCTCCTTGCATGCGGCGGTGAAGGCAAGCTACCCGCAGGCATGGCACAGCGCGGAAAGCATTGGCGGCTTTATTTGGGAGCAGTACCGGAAGGAGCTTGAGTTGGACGAGATGATGTTCCTCGCCATTCACATCAGCCGTCTATAAGAGCCTGTTCAATGTCTCGCGAGCAAGGGCGAGACAAGGCGAAAACCAGCGAAAAAGCGGAATGTACAAGTGGTACATGAGCATTTTGAGCTGGTACTCACCGTGCAACGTTTCACGAAGCGCAGCAGACTTTGAACAGGTTCTAAGCCTGATCTTTACTCACCGGCTGGTTTGACCAGTCGAGACATCAACAGGGTTGTTACTGTCTAGAACAGGCAAAACCTGGCCACGCCTCCCCCATTGCGGGTGGGCGCGGCCGGGTTTTTTTTTGAGCGTTTGCTCGCCATAGGGAGGAGAACCATGGACACACTTGCCAAGCAAATCGTCGCGGGAGTGGGCGGCAAGGACAATATTCTGAGCCTGGTGCATTGCGCCACCCGGCTGCGCTTCAAATTGCGCGATTCCGGGCGGGCTCATGCGGAAACCTTGAACCGTCTGCCCGATATTCTGATGGTGCTGGAGAGCGGCGGGCAATTCCAGGTGGTGATTGGCAACCGGGTGGCTGAGGCCTATCAGGCCATTTGCCAAGTCATTGAACTGGACGATGAGGCTCCGCCAGCGGGCGAGACCAAGAAAGAGGGGCTGCTAAGCCGTTTCATTGACGTGGTCTCCGCTATTTTTACGCCCACCCTCGGCATCCTGGCCGCCTCCGGCATCTTGAAAGGATTGTTGTCGCTGGCGCTGGTGAATGAATGGATGAGCGAGACCGGCGGCACCTATTTACTGTTGTTTGTGGCCAGCGATGCCCTGTTTTATTTCTTCCCCTTGGCCTTGGGGTATACCGCCGGCAAAAAGTTTGGCGGCAACCCTTTCACGGCAATGGCCCTGGGCGGCGCGCTCACTCACCCGCTGTCCATCGCGGCGTTTAATGCCGCTCAACAGACTGGCGCGGCGTCCTTGGACTTTGCCGGCATTCCCATCGTGTTCATCAATTACAGTTCCTCGGTGATCCCCATCATTCTTGCCGCTTGGGCCAGCAGCCATCTTGAAGCCCGCTGCAACCGGATACTGCCCGCTTCCATCAAAAACTTTCTGACCCCGCTGCTGTGCTTGAGTCTGATCGTGCCCATGACTTTTCTGCTGATCGGACCAGCCGCCACCGGGCTAGGCCGCTTGCTGGCCGATGGTTTTCAAATCCTCTATGACTTGGCTCCGATGTTGGCCGGCGCGGCGCTGGGCGGCTTGTGGCAGGTGTTGGTGATCTTTGGCCTGCATTGGGGCCTGGTGCCGCTGATGTACAACAATTTGAGCCTGCTGGGCTATGACACCATGGGCGCGCTGTTGCTGCCGGCGGTAATGGGACAAGTGGGCGCTACGCTGGGGGTTTTCTTGCGCACCCGCGATGCGCGCCTGAAATCATTGGCAGGCTCCGCGGTGAGTTCTGGGCTATTCGGCATTACCGAACCCGCCATCTATGGGGTGACGCTGCCGGCAAAACGCCCCTTCCTCTTTGGCTGCATCAGCGGCGCATTGGGAGGCTTGATCCTGGGCTACGCGCGCAGCAGCGTCTACTCGCCAAACCTGCCCAGCATTTTTACCTTCCCCCAAGTCATCCCTCCCAGTGGCGTCGATTTCTCCGTCTGGGGCGCGATTGCCGGCAGCCTGCTGGCAGCCGGCCTCGCCGCCCTGCTCACCTTCTTTTTTGGCCTGTCCAAAACCGAGCCAGCCACAGCCGCCACCGCGGCGGATGAAGCGCCGGCCGCAGCTGAGGACTCCTCGTCTTATCAAATCCCTTCACCTATCCACGGTCAGGTTCAGCCGCTCAGCACGGTGCCGGACCCCGCCTTTGCCAGCGGCATTCTGGGCCAAGGCGTGGCCATCCTGCCGCACAGCGGCCGGGTGGTGGCGCCGTTTGGCGGCCAGGTCAAATCCTTGTTCCACGCTTGCCACGCGCTGGCGCTTGTCGCCGACGACGGCACCGAAATGCTGATCCATGTCGGCATCAATACCGTCAAGCTCGATGGCCGTCACTTCCGCGCCCACGTCCAGACTGGAGACCTGATTGCACCCGGCGATCTGCTGTTGGAATTTGACCCCGCCGCGATTGCCGAGGCCGGCTTCGATATGACCAGCGTTGTGCTGATCTGCAACCCCGGCTGCACCCAGGTGCAGCCCATCCCCACGGCCGAGGTGGAGGAGCTGGCTCCTCTGCTAAGCGTCAGCCGTTAACCACTGTATCAGGAGATAGAGATGACTATGTTTCCCGCTAATTTCCTATGGGGCGGCGCCCTGGCCGCCAACCAGGCTGAAGGCGCTTACCTGGCCGATGGCAAGGGGCTGTCCACCTCGGACCTGCTGCCGCAGGGGATTTTTGGCCCCATCGTCGAACGGGTGGCCGGCGACGGCTACCTCAAGGATCAAGCCATCGACTTTTATCACCGCTACCCGGAAGACATCGCCTTGTTCGCCGAGATGGGCTTTAGCTGCCTGCGCGTGTCCATCGCCTGGAGCCGTATCTTCCCGGAAGGCGACGAGATTGCCCCCAACGAGGCCGGGCTGGCGTTTTATGATCGCCTGTTCGACGAAATGGCCAAGCATGACATTCAAGCAATGGTCACGCTGTCGCATTATGAAATGCCTTATGCACTGACCCAGCGTTACGGCGGCTGGAGCAGCCGCAAGACCATCGGCTTTTTCGAGCTGTATGCTCGCACGGTGTTCACCCGCTATCGCGACAAGGTCAAATACTGGCTGACCTTCAACGAAATCAATATGGCGCTGCACGCGCCGTTTACCGGCGTCGGCCTGCCGCCGGACAGCGACAAGCAAGCGGTTTACCAAGCCATCCACCACCAACTGGTGGCCAGCGCGCGAGCGGTCAAAGCCTGCCGCAAACTGATCCCGGATGGCCGGATCGGCAATATGCTGCTGGGCGATATCGTCTACCCGCTCAGTTGCAGGCCGGAAGACCTGCTGACTAGCCAACAACGCAACCGCGACTGGCTGTTTTTTGGCGATGTGCAAACACGAGGCGCTTACCCGGCCTATATGCGGCGCTTCTTCCGCGAAGAGGGCATCGAGCTAAGCATTCGCCCCTCAGACCTGGCGGACCTGCGCAACACCGTGGATTTCATCTCCTTCAGCTACTACATGTCCGGCTGCGCCAGCGCCGATCCAAGCCTGGCGGAACAAGCCGGCGGCACGCTGGGCATGATGCCCAACCCTCACCTGCCCAGTTCCGACTGGGGCTGGCAAATCGACCCGCAAGGCCTGCGCTACCTGCTCAATCTGCTCTACGACCGTTACCAGAAACCGCTGTTCATCGTGGAGAACGGCCTGGGCGCGCGCGACGAGGTGACGCCGGACGGCCGCATCCATGACCCCTACCGCATCCAATACCTCAATGATCACCTGATCCAAGTGGCCGAAGCCCTGGACGATGGCGTCGAAATCCTCGGCTACACCAGTTGGGGGCCGATTGATCTGGTCAGCGCCTCCAAAGCGGAGATGTCCAAGCGCTACGGCTTCATCCACGTCGATCTGGACGACCAGGGCCATGGCAGCCTGGAACGACGGCGCAAGGACAGCTTTTACTGGTATCGCGACGTGATCAGCAGCCGGGGGAAATCACTGAAGCCGGCCGGCTAAACCCAGCAGCAAAGTCCCATGGCCTGCCAGCGGCAGGCCACACCCACAGCAGGCGCTGCCATAGGCCAGGGGCTGGCTTTGCCTGCGCCTATGCAGCCACCGGAAGTTCAGGAGACCAACATGCCTACCCTGTTTTCTACCAACCCGCGTCGCCTCCCCCTGACCTTGAGTTTGGTTTTTGGGGTTTTGCTCAACCCAGCTATCGCCCAAGCCGACAGCGGCCGCGATGACATCCCCGCCTGGAATGGCACGGTGCTAGGCTTCGAGCCGCCAGCCGGCGATTTGCTCAGCCGCCGCCTTGGACTGCGTCAGGCCTTGCAGGCCTTTGGCTTTGAGTATCAGTTGTCCCATCTCAGCCAAACCGCCTACAACGCCAAAGGGGGTTACAACACGGACAAGAAAGCCGAATACATCGGCCAGCTTTCGCTGACCTTCACCCAAAACCTGGAAGCGCTGACCGGCATTCCCAATGCCGCGATCGAGGGCAATATCGTCAACCGCAACCATGACAACAACCTGACTAGCACGCGGCTGCAGGATACCCGCGTCGGCTTCAACGACCTGGCGCAGGAAAGCTGGGGCGGCCAATCCATTACCCGGCTGGGCTGGCTGGCCTTCCGCCGTAGCTTCCTCGACGGCAAATTGCAATGGCGGATAGGGCTGATGAACAAGGTGCAGGACTTCGACCAGATCATTCCCTGCGACTTCCAGATGCTCAGCTTGTGCGGCGGCAAATCGGCGGGCTCCGGCACCTGGTATAACTGGAACGTGCATTACTGGGGCAGCACCTTGCAATACCGGATCACCCCGGAAGTCACGCTGAAAACCGGCCTGCTGGAGCAGAATCCGGAAGCACCGTCACGCAGCCACGCCTGGAGCGTATCCACCGATGGTAGCCGCGGCATCCTGCTACCGCTGGAAGCCGAGTGGCGCACCCGACATTTCGGACTGCCGGGCATTTACAACTTAGGTTTGCTGTACACTAACGCCAAGCAAACCGACCTCTATCTTGGTCAGTCCGGCGGCCCCGGCCCCGTTGATCCAGCAGGCTATCGCCAGTATCGCAACACTTGGTTCCTGTATACCGGCTTCAACCAACAACTGAACAGCCATACCGATAACGCCAACCGGGGGCTAAGCCTGGCCTGGAGCCTGGGTTTGGCGGACCAGCGCAGCAATAAGTCGCGTTACTCCACTTCTCTGGCCCTGCGTTATCGCGGCCCCTTCGACGCTCGGCCAAACGACTGGCTGGCGCTAGGCGTAACCAAAATGCAAGGCAGCGCCAATTTTCGCCGTGGCCAGAACTTCCTGAACCAGCAAAGCGGAGTCGAGGACTATAACGATCCGCGTTATGCGCCGCTGCCGGCGTCTTCCGTGAATGCAGAACTGTACTACCGCTTCAAAGTGGCTCCATGGCTGGAGTTGCAGCCCTTGGTCCAGTACTGGGGCCGCCCCGGCGGCATTGCCCAAACTTCCGACGCCTGGGTAGTGGGCCTAAAAACCGCTATCAACTTCTAATTCAAGTTGGTCAAGCCAAGGGAATGCCACGATGAATACTGCCTTGCCCGCCATGGAGCAATTAAAGCTGTTGAACCAGAACCTGTTCGACGCCCAGGATCAGACCACATTGCCACACTTGAGCCGGCAACTGGCCCAACAATGCGCGGAGATGGACGCCAGCCTGATGCAAGGCTTGATCGACATCCGTGCCGCCCATATTGGCCTGCAGGCCATCCTGAACTTGCTGCAACGCCGCGACGAACCCTTGCTGTTGAGCAGCGAGGAAGCCGCGGCGCTGTTGGAGCCAGTGCAGCAACGCCTGTGTCAGGGCTTAGGCCACATCAATAGCTTGGTGTAGCCTGCCCACGGCAGGCACAGCGGAAACCCTGTACCTGGCGCTGGCCACCGCCTACCAGTTGCGCTTGGCGGAGCGAATAGGCCGTTAGTCGGCTAATCGCGCAGCGTAATAAGAAACACCGCTTCAGTGTTGCGAAGCGGTGTTTTCGTCAAAAAAATCCTAGTAATTTAAATGCGACCTACCCGTCGACTTCTTTCTCAAAGTATTGACTTGGATATGCGGCCAGCGCGTTACCTGCCCGTTTGAGCCGAACATGAACTCAAAAAACAGCACCTGCTCATATTGAAGCTGCAATACCTCACAGCCGTCGTTGTCTATCACCGTTTGTATCCATAAGTTCAGATTCATCTCGGTAACATTGGCAAAGGTGCTCACAAAGGGCGTATTTAATATTCCGCCTTGCGGCCCGCCATTGTGCTTGCTGCTGAGTTGAATCAGCGTATATTTTTTGATGCGCTGATCTTTGATCACATCACGCAATCGCAAATCAGGGCGCACCGAATACGGGTAGTTTGGATCAGCGACAATCCGTTGGAAATAGGTCAGGTTGCTGTCCGGCTGGGTGGCTGGCAATGACTTGTCAAACGCCCAAGCCGGCGCGGGCTCATCAAGATTGAGCGGCGCGGGCGGCATGCCCTCCTGAACCGACAGCAAGGCAGTTGCCCCCATGCTGGGTGAAATGGCGAGCGGAGAGCCAGCCAGCGGCACGGGGTTTGCCGCAACGGCAGCGGGCACAGTCTGGTCTTGCGGTGTCGGAGTCGTTGGCCACGAGTTGGTAAAAGGCTGAGTCCAACAGTCGGTGCCGGTAGGATATTCCGGCTTTCCAGGAATATCCGCCTGAAATCCGCCGGTAATCATGATTGCACTGCCATGGGGTATGGTTCCGCTACGCGCAATGGAATATGGCGGCACATAGTTTGGCCCATTGGCGCCGGCGCCAATGGAAATCCCAGGGAAGCCGTTATCTGAAATAACGGATTCTTCTGTAGCCGCATGGTTGTACATCGGGTTCATCCACAAATACATGCCATCTTCTTCGTGAATGCTTACCTCATCGCTGGCGCGTTTGATGCTTTGATTGTATTTCACCGCGCCCGCGAACTGCTCGTTGGTCCCACCGCGATTTCGCACCCCGCCATCAACCAGGGAGAACGTGAGTTCTTCGGTATAGTTTTCACAGAGAAAGTGGAATATGCCGAAAATCGTTTCAGAATTCGTCCCTGGAGACGGCATACAGGTGGTATGCAAGCCCCATCCCAGATTCGTCTTGTCCGGATTGTAGTTAACCCATGTGCCTTCCAGCTGCTTCAGCACACCATAATCAGCCGGCTGATCCAGTACTTTATCCGAATATTCCGGATAAGGCGGAGCTGGCGTTTGAACCACATTGTTTTCAGGCATACACACCTCGCATGATCATTCATTTTGATAAAGGGCGGTGCAGCGAAAAGACGATAAAAGCCGTGTCAGCTTTACGGGAATTGCTGTACAAATAAAAACACGTCAACAAAAGACTGGTTTTCTAGCAAAATTTGTATTTGCATGACTGAAATATTCTGCAAATCTTCAGCCACGAAATTAAGTAAATTCCGCCATACAAAAATCCTAGCACTGGACATGACAATGTCAAGACAAATTCTATTGATTATTTTATTATGAATAGAGAACATCTAAGCTAGGCGAAATTTTCTGAGAAACCATCTTTGGAGAGAATGCGGTCATGGGGACGGTAGAACCGAAACCCAAGCACAATGGAGGTGATATCGCCCTCCCAGGCGATTGCGGTACAGCCGCCGCCTTCCATCCGCACTTCGCTTGCGCCAAACTACACCAGCCCGCAAGCCACTCCTTAACTTATGGCGAGCGCTTGCGAAGACTAGAAACGGGGAGGATGCTGCTGGAGCGATGAGCACGCCTTATGCTAGGGCCGGCGCGCATCGGTGTGATAGAAAACGGGGCGCGGAACTGATTGGTGCAGGCTCTTCCACAGCAATCAATCAAGCAAAAACCTATACACATTCCCCTCCTCCACAAAGGAAGCGAAATGCTTGCCCGCCAAGGGCACAAATCGGCCGGACTTAATCGCGTACTCATTGAACACCACCCCAGCCGGCTCATCCTTGTCACCCTGATAGCGATACTCCAGCCTGTCGAACCGTACTTGGCCGTTCAAAAACCTAAGGCCCTGACAGGATGCAAACAGGCTGGGTAGCTTCCATCCTTGAGGCTTGGATCTGCCCAAGCGCAACAGGTAGACCGACTTATGTCTCACCGCCGTACCCGAGGCCGATGCAGGCGTATTTTCCACGCATGCCCAGCCGGCGGCGAAATACGCCACAGCCCCTCTCCCCAAATCCCCTGCATTAACCACCTCGCCAGGGAAAGCCTTGATCGACTTGGCCAACCATGTCCTGCCATCCAGGATGACCTTGCCCTCTTTCAGCTCTACCTTATGACGGCCACCCGCTGCCATGCCCTGCCAAACATATCGGATGTCTTGTTCCCCCTCCAGGCTGAAAGGTTCTAGCTCGACACCCGAAGACTGGAATAAGCGATTTGGCAGGCTGCTGTAATAGGTCTCATACCCATCAAACAGCTCAGCAGCTAGGGCCCCTGTTGGCAGAAACAGTAAAACCGCGAAATGATTCATGCGCATATCATTGCAAGGTCAGCAGAAACAAGCCATTTTATCGCCGCTCTATCCTGCATAGGCTTCAGAACTCGGCACTTTACCCTTCAATAGGAGCAGCACCATGTTTTTTCCAACATTCAAATCTTGCGTTTGTTGCTACGCTCATCGCAACGATAACCGCCTCATGATTAAACCCAGGCAACTCACCCAATTTCTCCAAGAGTTCCTCCATGCCTTCCGCATTGCTTGAAATGCGACAAAACTGACCACCTCCAGCAAGTACCCAAAACACATCATCTACAAACGGCCCTTGATCCGTGGTTTCAATGCTTACCTCGCCCAGATCAGCCCAATGGAACTCAATATCCTCCCCCCTCAAAGGGCTATGGATAATTTTACTCTCATCAAACACAACCTTCTCCACTGCCCGTCTTGACTTCCACTTAAACAATCGAGACAAAAACCCCATACCACCTCCCTGTCACAACCCAAAACACTCCCCTTCCAATGACTCACAAGGGGGTTAACTGTAGATACTTGACCGGCTTTAGCGCCCCAAGAATTAACCTATACTTCAAATCATCCAAGGAATATCGCATTTCCCCCTCTTTTTTAATCAATACTTTATACCTATTTCCATTCTCGTATTTTCTAAAGGAAAAGACACCGCCCTTCAGCTCGTAACTATCAACCAATTCATCATCACGGTCATCAGGCGAAAATAGATGCACGCGATCCAAAACCAGAAAATCTTTTGTTAAAAGATAAAATTCATAATTAGTTTCCTCCCAGGGGGCATTCTGAAACACCAAAAAATAACGTTCAGAATCTTCCATCCAATACTGAGCAAAGACCGACTCGCTCATAACTTTTACGCCTGTCTTTTTCCCACAAAACAAAAGATCAAAATAAAAGATTACAACCCCTGGCTTTCTTGGACTTTCCACCACATCAAAGTCTTTTATTGCATTTACCATCTAGAGCCCCTCCAACTCTTCACCTAGACCATCAACCCCCTCCTCGACAAATACAGTCACCCATATTTATACAGCAGCACACATAAAATCAGCCACAAGCAATCAGCCATCAATTACAATCACGCAAAAAATCACATTATATCTCTCGTAGTTCAAGATATTTTTTGGGCTTCATAAAATCAAAGCACGACCTATATTTTAGCTCATTCAATAAATAACTCACCCGACCACCCACCCGAACTGATAACTCATATCTTTTTCCACTCTTATATTTTTCAAAAATCAAACTATTTCCTTTAAGGCGGCGCTCTTGAATAAACCCATTATCCTCAGGCGTTGCGCTCAAATTTATTCGATCGACAACGTGAAAATCCTCATCAAGCAGATAGAACAAATAGTTTGTCCCCTCCCAAAAATCATTCTCAAGAACAACAAGAAAGAAATGGTCTATCTTATATTGAGCAAAAACAGTTTCATAATCCACCCTAACTCTTGTAGCATGACCATCAAACATCAAGTCAAAGCATTCGTCTACGCCCTTTGAGGGTTTCACCTCTTGCAAGCCAAACAAATCTATTGGATGCGCCACTTCGTGAATTCCTCCAGTTCCTCATCGTAATTGTCTACGACACTTTCTGCCAACGCTCCACCAACTACACTCCCTGCCAAAACTACAGCAACAGCACAAACAGGAGCACCAGGCCCACACAACGTCGACACGGCTAAACCAGCAAAAACACCGCCAGCCAGACCTCCCCCAATGACAGCCCCCTGTTTAATGGTTTCTTTGGTCTTATTTTCTGATGACGTCACTGCATAGCTTGCCAATGCAGCAGTCACGACCCACCCAACCTTACCAATAACACCCAATTTTTTTGCTTTTACATTAAAATCTTGATTGGGCTTTGCCGATGACTCAATAATGGCATAATACACTTTATTTTTTTCAGCTGGAGTTAATAAATCAAACTGTCTCCCAAAAAGAGATTTCGCTTTTTTATCTAACAGCTCCTTTATAGTTGGGGGTTCCAATTTGTGGCGTTCCGCTATCGCGAGGCCCTGTGCAGAAGTTACAACTCTATGCTCTGCCATTATTTTATTACGCATCGCATATGAGAACTCCATTCCGTCTTTCGCACTCACTCTCCCTGCATTGACTTCATCAAGAACAGTTTGGGCCATCCGTTTGATGTTTTCTTGATAAGATATTCTAACATTCGCGTCTTTAATCACATCCGTTGCAAACCTTGCCGCTGCGGCCTCCAGCATATCCAAGCTTTTCTTGAGCGGGGACTCCAGCTCATGCCTCTGGTTCACCTGGTAGTAGCCCCGGTACTCGATCTTATACTCGGGACCGCTGGCCCCGCTGGTGGTGGATGTGCCGGCGCTGCGGCTTCTGCCATAAGTTACGGTATCGCTCATGTCTCAACCCTCGATCAGATTAAGGATTTTGCTGGAGAGGTTTTCGTCGCTAACGACTTCATTTTCCGGAATTTCAACATGGATGCCCGCGATCTCCGCGATGGAGTCGATCCGCAAACAGCTGGCCTGGTCAAATGTCATCTCCTTCGAACTGCCGTCGTTGAAGTTGATGGTGCAGGTCAAGCCCTGGTAGTTCTCCTGCTCAGGCAGAGCAAACTCGATCCAATTCGGGCCTTGAGCCGGCAAGGCCGACCCTGCCGCAATCATCGCGCTCAGCGGCCCCGGCACCCTCTTGGCTGCGCCAGGGTCGGTATCCACCGTGGCTTGAGATTGGGAGGCAATCAGGACTGCGCCGCAGGAAGTGAGCATCCCTTCCACCGCCACATTCTTGCCCATGAAGATGAAGTTCTGCGCCCCGGCCACGATGACGAACTCTGTCCTGCACTGCGGACAGTAGCCACGGTGGCCGATACCGGATGCGTTCTTGCCATAGATATTGAAGTTGGGGAATGACTCCAGCACGGTGCCGCCATGTGAAGTGGTATCGCCCTCCCGGACGATTGCGCGCGCAGCCATAGTTTTCCTTTCCATTCAAGAAACTAGCTTCCGGCACGCCACGGCCATTCTCGACAATTATTCTTAAGATATCAACTAAACAAAGTCCCCTGTTCCGATTTGTCCATAGATCGCGGCCTTGCAACCTTGTCGCGCGCCTGGTCAAGCCTCTCCCGGCTGGCGCCAAAGTTGACCAGGAGGCCGCAATAACGCCTTCCCCTCCGCACTCCGCTGCGTATGCCTCGTCCATGGGATATGCCGGGCCGCCAGCTATCTAAAGTATTGCGGGGCCTCAGCCAGCGCTTGCTCACGCGACAGGAGCAAAACAGCTTGCCGTCCAAGCAAAGCGGCTTGCGGCACAGGAGGCTTTCCCACGCTATGGCGCCCGGAAAGTGGCGGTCCAGGCGGCGAACTGCTCCGCCGGCATCGGCGCGGCAATGAAATACCCCTGCGCGTAGTCGCATCCCAACTCGCGCAGGCTCTGCCAATCCGCGGCGGATTCCACTCCCTCCGCTACCACCTGCCGCCCCAGGTGGTGCACCAGTTCAATGGTGGACTTGACGATCATGGCGGAGTCTTTGTCCTGCGACATATTCATCACAAAGGACTGATCAATCTTTATGTAATCCACCGGCAGTTTCTGCAGATAGCTCAGCGACGAGTAGCCGGTGCCAAAATCATCCACGTACAGTGCGACACCGGCGCATCGCAGTTCGTGCAACAAGGCCAGCGCCGACTCCGGGTCCAACATCACCGAGCTTTCCGTGATTTCCAGCTCCAGCAAGCCGGTGGGAATCGAACGCTGCTCCTGCCAGAGCCTCAGCTTGTCCGGCAAGGCGTCATCCTGCAAATTGCGCGCGGACAGGTTGACCGCGATGGGCAGCATCAATTGCTGCCTCTGCCAGGCTTGCAGCAGCTCCAGCGTTGCGGTAATGACCCACTCGGTCAACGGATGAATCAGCCCGGACCGTTCGGCGATATCGATGAAGGCGCCGGGAGCCAGCAAGCCATGCTGTGGATGCTGCCAGCGCACCAAGGCCTCGGCGCCGCAGACCTGAGCATCCGCCAGGCAGACCTTGGGCTGTAGATACAAACGCAGTTCGCCCTGCCCTATGGCACGGCGCAGTTCTCTGGCCAGCATCAGCCGCTCGGCCTGCGTTTCGCCCTTGCCTGGCTCGTACACGTAATAAGCCACCCCTCGCTGCTTGGCCTGCTGCGCCGCCTTGCCCATGTGGCGCAACAAGTCGTGCACGTTTCCCCCATGTTGAGGGAACAACGCTATTCCCACCCTTGCCGCAACATCCAGGGTCAACCCCGCCACTTCAAAAGCGCCGGCCATCGTCCAGGTGACCGCAGTGACCAGCACCAATGCCTCTTGTGCATCGGCATCGGGCAGCAACACCGCAAATTCGTCGCCGCGCACCCGTGCGGCCAGGGCGGCGGCCGGCAAGCAATCCTTCAGGCGAGCGCCAAACTCGCACAACACTTGGTCACCCTGCGCAAAGCCGAGCACCTCATTGATTTCCCCTAGTCGTTCGATATTGAACTGCAGCACGGCCAGCACGCGGCCCTCCTGGCTAGCGTGCACAATCGCCAACGTCAACGCCTCTTCAAACTGCAACATATTGGGCAGACCCGTCAGTTGATCGTGACGCAACATTTGTTGCATGGCGACCCGGGCCTGTTCCCGTTCCCGCTGCGCCCGCAGGGTGCCAATGCCGAATGCCAGATCGGCGCTGGCCTCGATCAGCAAGTCGATCTCGTCGTCGTCGAAGGTATCCGCCTGCCTGTCGTAAATGGTCAGCGCGCCGATGACTCGGCCATCCACCTGCAACGGGCAGGCCAGGCCGAATGCCGCGCCATGCAGCAAGGCCCGCAAGGCCTCGTACCGGCTGTCGTTCTGCATGTCGCGCGCCAGTTGCACCTTGCCGGTACGCACGGCGGTTGGCGTGATGCTGATGCCGCCAGCGGCGTCGGCCCTGCCCAGAACAATGCTTTTCAGTTCGTCCAGCCCGCCGGCAAAGCCGCATTGAGCCATCGGCCGTAGCGTTTGCGCATCCCCATCGCCATACCAGATCACAGCCATGCTATAGCCGCCGGCCTCGACGATGGCCCGGCAGCTGCTGTCCAGCAATTGCGGCTCGTCCCTGGCGCGCAACATGGCGCGATTTCCGGCGCTGAGAGTACGTAGGGCGCGGGAAACATGCTCCAACTCGCTCACCTGCTGCAACAGCTCGCTGTTGAGCAACTGGATATGCTCTTCCGCCGCCTTGCGCTCGGTGACGTCGATGCCCAGCACGTAATAGCCGATGACTTCCGCCTGTTCATTGCGCTTGGGCACATAGCGGATGTTCTGCCAAATCCCCGGGAAAGGCTGCCAGTCATAGCTCAGCGGCTCGCCGGACAGCGCTTGGTCAATGTACGGGCAGGCAACCGCATAGCGCTCCGCCCCCAGTATCTCGCTCACGGCGCAGCCGGTGATGCTTGCACGCTCGGGCGCAAAACGTAGCCGATACTGCTCGTTGACATAGACATAGAGGCGGTCTGCATTGACATAGGCGATCAACACCGGCACTGAGCTGAGAATGGCGTGCAGATGCGCCTCGCTTTCCCGCCAGCGTGATGTCTGATCCTGCACGCGCTCGGTCAACAGGGTGTTCTGCGCAAGAATGGTCTGCCGGGCATCCCTCTCGGCCGTGCTGTCGCGGAATACGACCACCACGCCGTTCAATAGGCCACCGCTGGCGATAATCGGGGCCACGGTGTAGCTGATCGGGCACTGCCGGCCGTCGCGCGCCACCAGCTCCCCATGCCAGGACTCCGGCATGTGCAGGGACTGAGTCACCATTCTTGTGCCACACGCCAATAAATCGATAGCCCGGTCGTCTTTATCCCGTCGCACGGTCAATATCTGTGACAGGGGCAAGCCGACGGCCTCGGCAGCCGGCCAGCCTGTGAGAAGTTCTGCGATCCGGTTGCAACGGGTAACCAACCCAGCGGCATTGACGGAGACTACCGCGTCCCCAATGGAGTGCAGCGTGGCGGCCAGGTTTTCCTCGCTGGACGCCAATGCCGCGCGGCTGGCGCTGAGCGCCCGCCATTGCCGCCGCACCATGAAATAAGTCCCGCCCAGCAACAGATATAGCGTGATGCCGCTCAGGCCGTTCCACCATAGCAGCCGCTGCTGCGAGCGCTCATAATCAACCTGCCTCCGCTCCAGCACGTGGTGCTCTTCCTGGTCCATCTCGTCCAGCAAGCGATAAACCTGCGCGCGGGAGGCGCGTAGCGGCGCTTGCGCCGCGTAAGCGCTGGCCGCCGCGCTGCCATACTGACGATACAAGCGCTCCACTTCACGAGAGATCGCCAGACGCTGATTGACCACCCCGCGCAGGGCCGTCCAGCGGTCAAGCTGACCGGGGTTGTCGCCGATTCGTGTACGCACTTGCGCCAGCAATCGTTCGCGCGCCTCAATTGCCCTGTCGCGTTCCTTCAGATTGGCTTCATCGCCTGTCAGGCGATAGTTTTGGGTACTCATTTCCACATTCATGGTATAGCCGCGGATGTGCGCCAACTGATCCGCCACCATGACGCTGTTCGCCAGCCAGTCTGCCGCTTGGCTGGCACTTTCGACAATCTTCCAGATGGAAAGCGACAAGATCGCTACGAACACCATGGCAACGGTAATGGCTGCTCGTAGCTTGGATTCAAATCGGACTTGCAAGATGGCCACTCCGGCATGCTCTTACCTATCGATATCCACTATAGATAGTAAAGTCTGCCGCGGTAGAACAAGGCTTTGATCAGCCGATACAAGTCATCTCATCCCCACTCGGGCCTGTGTTGGCCTCAGTACTTTATTCTTCTACAGGAGCCCGCCCCGGCTTTCGCCAACAGTCAAACCTAGCGTTTTGCTACTAGCTCCTCCACTAAACCGTCAGCCCCGCCTCGGACAATGTCCTCAGTCAAATCCGTGAGTCATACACAAAAAATTAACCATGGAGAATGAGCCCACATTTAAAACCGTATAAGACGTTCTAATTTATCTCTCGTAGTTCAAGATACTTTTGGCTTTATAAAATCAAAGCACGACCTATATTTTAGCCCACTCAATGAATAGCTTATCCAGCCACCCTCCCGAACCAACAACTCATAAACCTGCAGTATCGGCTCACCCCGGAACTGACCCTCTTGACCGGCTTGCTGGAGCAAAACCCGCAAGCGCCGTCGCGCAGCCATGCCTGGAGCGTGTCCACCGACGGCAGCCTGGGCATTCTGCTGCCGCTGGAAGCCGAGTGGCGCACCCGGCGCTTCGGACAGCCAGGCATTTACAGTCTGGGTCTGCTGTACACCAATGCCAAGCAAACCGACCTCTATCTGGGTCAGTCCGGCGGCCCCGGCGCCAAGGCGCTTGAACCAGAACCTGCGCAACGCTCAGACTCCCTCCGCATTGCCGCGGCCTAGTCTAGCCCGCAGAGCCTCTCCGCTCTGCCCCGCCCGGCCTCAGGTGCTGCTCTCGCTCAGCAAACCCGCCAGGGTCAGCAGCCCGGACGCGCCCGCGGCGCCGTCCGGGTCGGCGACATCGTCGCTCTGCGGGATGACCGAGGCGTCCGTCGGGCCCAGCCACAGCGGGGCCAGCCGGTTGAGGCCGCCTTGCATCAGTAAATCCGAGATCAGGTCAAAGGCCGCGGCCGGCGATTGCAGGCGCAGCCATTCCGAGGCCGGCAGCCCCGCCGCGTCCGTTGGGCTGACCTGCAGCTTGGCCGCCATCAGTTGCCGGCGAAAGGCGCTCACCTTGCGGCTGTAGCCGCCGGCGATGTCGCGATCGAACGAGGCCACCGCCATGCTGCCGTCAAAAGTCATGCCGCGGCGCCGGAAATGGGTGGCGCCGCTCAGGCACCAGACGTCGTCGACGATGACGGTGGTGGTGCGCAGTTGCGCCCAGCGGCCGGGGAAGCCGCGCGGGTGGAACACCGCCACGCGCGCCGCGCCGGCGCTTTGCAGGATGTCCACCGCGTCCTTGCGCTGGGCGATCGCCCGGCGCACAAAGGGCGCGTACGCGGGCGCGAAGTCCGTCTCGCGCGGCAGGCAGACAATCACTTTCAGATTGGGGTTGGCCGCCATCCGGTCCGCAATCTTCTGCGCAAGGTCTATCTCGTAGGCGGCGGGCGAGCCGCTGGGGCGCGCGGTGCGGGCGAAGCCGGCGGTTTCAATGTAGATCAGCTCGTCGGCCTCGCCGATGGCGCGGGTCAGCGCCCAGAGCGAATCGCGGTTGCCGTGCTTGGAGACGAAGAACTCGCGCCGCACCGCGTTGATCAGCCGGTCTTCGTTGGAGACGGTGATGGACGGCGCGCTGCCCAGCCCCAGGGCGGTGGCCAGTTGGTTGAGCAGGTTCTGGAAAGTGATGGGCGAGGAAGACCCCAGCGGATTGCCGTCGGGCAGCAAGGACAGTTCCGGCGTCTCGCATACCGCGCACACCGTTTCCAGCGCCACGCCGGAAGAGGTGCCGGGCACGGCGGCCGGCGCCGCCGTCGGCGGGTTGAAGTTGTTGCCGCCGGACATGGCGATCCAGCCCGGCGTGGTGCCCCCCGGCAGCGGGAAAATGGGCTGGGCGCGGCGCAGCGCGTGCTGGGCCAGGTCGTAGGCCAGCGCGCCGGTGACGCGCACGCCCGGCGCATGGGTGTCCGGGCCGGCGGGGTTGCCGGGATTGGCGTTGGCGTGGTCCGCGGACCGGCTTTCGCGCGCCCAGCGGCCGCCGCTGAGCACCGCGTCCCAGTCCAGCCCGGCCGAGACGTTGGCGCTGGGGATGCCGGTGACCACCATGGCGTCGAAGCGGGCCATGGTGGGCATGCGCGGCCCTTGGCGCGGCTGGGTCTCGGACAGCAGCGCGCGCGCCAGGTCCGCCGCGGTGGCCGGCGAGCCTCCCGGCGGCGTGACGGTGCGCGGCAGGCCGAAGAGCGGCACCTGGCAGATGGATTTGATGTTGTCCGGCCAGGCCGCCAGCGGGTCGCCGGCGGCGAACGGGTCGGCCGGCGCGGCCGCCGGCCCGGCCGCGATCGCCGCGCGCTGCGCCGCCCACATGCGCCGCCGCCCGGCGCGCGGCACGATCACCAGGTCGTAGACCAGGGTGCCGGGGCTGGGCAGCGGGTCGCCAGGCTTCAGGCCAAACGGGTTGCGCACCAGCACCGACACCGGGCTGCCCGCCGCGGCGATCGCCGCGCCGCCGTCGGCGCGCAGGAAGGATTGCTCCTCGCCTATGGCCTGGATCAGCTGGAAGCGCTGCGCGAAGACGCGCACGGTGGCGCCGCTGGGCGCGAAATCGGCCGGGATCGCCACCACCACGTCGTTGCTCCCGGACCAGGTGGCGGTGACGCCGGCCGGCGGGGCCATGCCCGCGCCAAAGCCGGCATTGGTGTTGGGGCCGGGAAAGGCCGGCCAGTGCGCGCCCGCGCCCGGCGCGGCGGCGGTGCCCACGCCGGATTCAAAGGTGGGCGACACCGCGAACATCAGCGCGCCGGCGCCGGCCCCCATCATGCGCCCCGCCACTTGCGACGCCGCGGCCAGCATGTCCGGGCCGTCCGCCAGGTAGTCGATGCGCACGCCGTCGCGCACCTGAGGCTGCAGGTCCGCCGGTATCCGCTGGTCGTCCGCGGGGATGCCATTGATCTCGGCTGCGCCGCGGTTGCCGCGCAAATGCCAATCCAGATCCACCGCGAAGGCGCGGACGAACTGGCGCGCCAGCGTCACCCCCGCCGGCAGATTGGGCACGGTGAGCGGCCCGGCCGACATCGTGCCGCCGCCGGCCCAGCCCAGGCGCAGCCTGGCCGCCGCGCTGGCGCCGGTTCCCGCCAGTTGCTGGCCGGCGCTGATGGCCACCAGCCCTCCGGCGCCCAAGGCCGTGGACGAGCCGCCGCCGGACGCCTGTCTTTCCACCCCCGGGCCGCCGCCCGCCGCGGCAAACGCGCGGCCGTGCAGCGTGACCACCTGGGCGAGCACGCCGCCGGCCAGCCCGGCAATGCTGCGCACGCCGCCCGCCGCCGCGGGCGATGCCCCGCCGGCGCTGATATCCAGCGCGGGAAACGCCGTTTGCAGATCGTCCAGCATCGCGGCCACCGCGACCGGGTCGACGATGAGGCCGCGCGCATCGTGAAAGCTCAGCGCAGCGCCCGCCGCGCCGGCCGGCAGCGCGTCGCCCGGATCGTAGCTGTGCGGCGAGACGTTGCCCGTCAGGCCGCGGATCACCATCACATGCGGCACGGCGCGCACCTGGGGCTGTCCGGGCGCGGCGTAGCGGCCAGCGGCCAGACCCTCCAGCCGTGCCGCCGCCTGCGGATGCAGCCGCAGCGCCGCGCCGGCCCCGGTCAAGGGCGCGCCGTCCGCCGCGCGGAACGCGGACAGGCTGTCCAGGTATTCAAGAATGCCGCGCCACGGCGCTTTGGGCGCGCCGGCAAAAGTGAGCGTGAGCGCCGCGCCGTCAAACGCGGGGTTGGCCCCGCCCCAGCTGGGCCCCAGCCGCAGCGCGGTCAGCCCCAGCGCGTCGAGCCCGTGGTCCTTGAGCGCCTGCGCGGCGCTGGTGGGAGTCAGCGTGAAAACCGTGGCCATGGCGCGCTCCTTAACCGTGAGCCCGTTGTTCGACCGTGCGGCCGTCGGGCGTGATGATGCGAACCAGAACGCCGCGCAAGGCCAGCGCCGTGACGATGGCGAAATGGTCGCGCGCCGGCGCGGCCTGGCGCGCCACCGCCGGCCCGGACGCCCCTAGGGCGGGCCTACCGGACACCGTGGGCACCGAGGCCAGCTCCGCCTCGAACACATAGACCCCGTTGATCAGCTTGAACTGGGACGGCAACGGGCGCGGGCCGATGACGATGGGCGGTATCCCTATGCCGCCTATGCCGCCCAGCCCGGGCGGCAGCCGCGGCGAGATAGGCGGAATGGGCGGCAAGGGCCGGATCGGCGGTATCGGCGTGATCGGAGGAAGCGCTGGTTCGGGCGTCAGTTCGATGCGCAGGCGGTAAACCCCGCCCGCGTCGCTGTCCGGCGCGTTGCTGGTGAAGGTGTAGGCCTTGCCGGACGGCGACAGCGCCGCGCCGGCGATGGGCGACAGCAGCGGCAGCGGGACGACGGAGCCGGACGGAATGGCCAGCGTGCGCTCGCTGGCGCGCCCCAGCGGATCCGTCATCCGCACCGTCACCGACACCGCGTCGCCGATGGCGGCGCGGCGCACCAGCAGCCGGTATTGGGTGGGAGCGCCGTCTATGCGCCAGACGTCCGTGCCGGTGACGGGCGGCGCCAGGCCCAGCTTGTCCAGCGCGGATTGCCGCCGCAACAGCGCCGCGCCGCCAGCCAAGGAGGCCTCCACCGACAGCAGGTGCGGCCCGGCCGGCGTGGCCGCCACCGGCGCGCTGGAGCTGAACTGCAGCAGCACCACGGCGGGGTCGCCGCCTGGCCAGCTCATCGTCAGCGGGGACAGATCCGGCGGCCCGGCGGGCGGGATCAGCACCGACACCGCGGGCGACGGCCGCGAGCGGCCCTTGAGCACGCCGCGCAGCGCGTCGTCGTCGCTCCAGGCCACGGCGCGATACCAGACATTGCGCCATGAGCCGCTTGGGCGGTCCTCGCCGGCCAGGCGAGCGATCCAGTCGCCGCCGCCGTCCGGCGCGCTCACCGTCCAGCCGCCGCCGCTGGCCGTGACGCTGGCGATCGGCGGGCCCATGCTGTCCAGCGCGCGCGCCGCGTCGTCCACGCGCACGCGGTACAGGTCTATGCGCTTGGGCCGCGCGCCGGACTCGCCGCGCGTGCCCACCCGGATGCGCGCCCGGTAGTCCGGCGCGGCGGGCGGCTTGTCGAACACCATCTGCACTTCTATCGTCGGCGGCGCGGGCTCGGCCACGCGCGGCGCGGCATAGGCGATGAGCGCCTGATCCGCGTTGGGGCCGCTGGGCCAGGGCGCCTCGTGGCCGCCCGCCATCATCGGCAGCACGACGTAGACGTGGATGTCGCGCGAGCCGCGCGGCATCGTCACGTCGGTGGCGGTGACGGTGATCAGTTCGGCGTTGCGGCGGATGAAGTCGCGGCGGATGGGATTGGTCTTGAACGCCTGCTTGATCGTGCTCAGCCGCTGGCTGAGCGTGCGCTCCGGCGTTGGCTCCGGCTGCCCGGGATGGCTGCTCAGGATGCGGGTCTCGGTGCTTTCGTACACCGCGTAGCCCACGGCGCCGGCCACCGCCGCCCAGCTCAGCTGCGCGTGGCATTCGCCGGCGGCGTCCGGCAGGCTGGCGAGCTGGACGATGTCGACGGCGGTGGGCCGCGCGCGCGGGTCCGAGGCGTAGGCCAGGCGCGGCGTTGGCGACCACGGACCGCTGCGGTGCGGCGCGATGGCCTCCACCGCGCGCGCCTCCAGCAGCAGGCCGATATGCGGCGTGGCGCCGAAGTCCAGCGAAAAGCCCGGAATCGTCAGCCGGTAGCGCCGGCTGCTGCCCTGCGCGGCGTGGCCGGGCGTCACCACCGCCGTGCCCTCCGCGTCCAGCGCGGCCACCGTGCCGCCGGCCAGCGCGGGCGCGTCGCCGGCGAAGGTCAGCTGCATGGCCGCCGCCGCGCCGCCCAGCGATTTTTGCAGCCCCGCCGGCGCGGGCGCGGCCGGCGGAGCGCTGCTGCGCGTGGCCGCCGCGAACAGGCGGCCGCGCAAATCTATCCGCGACGGGGTGCGCACGCGCCAGTCCACCGAGATGTCGCACACCAGGGTGGCCGCGCAGACGCTGCCGCTGCCCGGATCCGTCGCGCGCAGATCGGCGGACAGGAACTGCACCGGCGACAGCTCCGGCTGGCCCACGGTGATGGCCGCCGCCGCCCACGGGCTCCAGACGCCGAAGATGTTCTGGGTGGCCGCCGCATACGTCATGGCCACGCTGCCCGGGTCGTTGGGAACGGCGAGCGCGCCGTCGGTGGCGCTCTGCCGCGTCGGCTCCGGGTCGCGGTCGTTGCGCGCGCTGCCGATGGGGCGATGGCCGCCGGCCTGCGCGTGTTTCTGCAGCAAAGCCTCGGCCGCGCCGGGCGCGCCGTTGCGCCGCCGCGCCGCGGCGTAGCTGGCCACCGCGCTCAGCTGGTTCAGCGGGAAGCGCTCCCAGCTTGCCCGGATAGACGCCAGCCAGTCCCGGTCCGCCAGCGACGGCCGCAGATTGGCCTGGAAGTCCACCGCGAAATCCGCCGGCGTGGGCGCGGGCAAGACCATGCCCGGACGCGGCACCAGCGCGGCGAACTCCACCGGCGCCGAGGCCCCGTCCAGCCCCTTGTCCCACAGGCCGGTGATCAGCCAGTCCCAGTCGCTGCGGCTGGAGTCGCCGAACAGCTGGCTGCTGGCGAAATTGATGGGCGGAATGTCCTCGTCCGCGTAGCCGGTGCCGTAGCCCAGCGTCACGGCCAGCAGCGGATCGGTAGACGCCGCCATCGCCAGCAAGCCCACCGGCGAGAGATCGGCCTTGCCCGGGTCGGTGGCGGGCATGGTTTCGCCGGCCGGGTTCTGCGGCGGATCGATGGTGAAGGTGAAGCGCTTGGCCGCCTGCTGGTTGGGCGGCAGCGAGGCCACGTCATGCAGCATGGGCAGCAGTTCGATGGCGCTTTCGTCCACCAGTTTGGCCGGGTCCGGCAATTGCCACATCGGCGCCGGCGCGGCGTCCGGAAACGCCGGCCACCAGCCCAGCGGATTGACGCCGCGCTGATAGCGGTCCACCGCGGCGTCCTGCGCCGGCATTTCCGCCCCCACCCTGCCCTGTTTGACGCCGTGGCGCTGGCCCAGGCCCGCCCAGTCCGCCTCCGTCACCGGCAGCCCCACGGTTTCCACCAGCTGCCAGCCTTCCACTTTCTCCAGTTCGTCGGCGTTGAGCCCGGTGGGCGGATCGTAGCTGGAGACGTTGACCAGCATCAGCCCGGTGATCAGCGGCGCCTGAAACTCCAGCGTGTCGCCGCCGCCGGCGGCCAGGGTGCGGGACTGCACGGCCACGATGGCCTCCAGCACCGGCGGGCCGGCCAGCACGGCCACGCTGACCATGCCGCCGGCGCTCGAGTGCACGGTCAGCCGCGCCGAAGCCAGCGGCGCGTCGAACTGAATGATGCGGAACAGCGGCGGCAAGGCCAGCTCTTCGTAGCCCACCGGATGCGGCTGGCCCAGCGGCGTGGCCGGGCGGCGCCAAACCTTGAACGGTTCGCTGGGCAGCCCGGCCGCGGGGCTGGTCTGCCAGCGCAGCAGCAAGGCGCGCCGTTTGGGCGGCACCATGGTCGACGCGCCGATATTGGGATTGGGCCCGCCGCGCTGGCGCAGGAGTAGGCTGAAATCCACCAGGGCGCCTTGCGCGTTCAGGATCGCTGGGTCGTAGATACGGGTGGCCATCGCGGGGCTCCTCAGAACTCTTCCCACGGCGCGTGCGCCAGCGGTTCGTCGACGATCACGAATTTGACGGGCGCGGCGCCCGCCCCATCGAGATAAGCCGCCTTGAAGACATTGCGCACCAGCGCCAGGCGCAGCCGCTGGCCGCGCGCGCCGGCGCCCAACCGGATCAGCGCGCGCTGATCGCCCGGGGCCCACAGCGTCTTGGTCACGCTGGCCGCGTTGTCGTCCGCCGGCGTCAAATCCAGCCAGGCCTGCTCGGTCATCTTCCAGCGCTTGCTGGGCGGGGTATCGTCGCTGGACTCCTCGCTGGGCAGCGGGCGGGTGCGGTGCATGGGCTCGGGGGCGTCTATCATCACCGCCACCGGCTGCGGCGTGGCCGCGGGATTCGCCTGCTCCCAGAACACGACGATGCGCGGGTCCTTGGGCACCGGCATCGGCTCCAGCCCGGCGGCCATCATCGCTTGGTCCAGCTCAGGCCCCTGCGGGTCTCGGCTGGCGAAGGCGGCGGTGGCGAAGACGCCCTGCATCGCGCCCACCGGCGCGTAGCGGTGCTCGGTCAGCACGCCCTGGAAGGCGGCGGCGAAAGCGTCGAAGGTGCCGAAGGCGCCGGTGGAGAAATGCCGGCGCAGCACGCGCTCGCCCACGGCGTTCTTGGGCGCGCCGATGGGCACGGCTTCGATGTCCAGCACGTAGTCGGTGTAGGGGTCGAGCGGGATAGGCAGGGTCAGCTCGCTGTGGCGCGAGCGGTCGACATTGACCGGGATGCACGGCCCGAACTCGGCCAGTTTGTCCACCAGCGCGCCTTCGAACGGCGACATCACGCTCGCCTTCACATCGCCCAGCTTGGGCTGGATGCCGCCCTCGTCGCCCGCCGGATGCACGATGGGCACGGGATGCTCGATGCCCGGCACGTTAACCTGGGCGAACGAGGCCGCCTTCAGGCGCACGCGCAATTCCTTGCCGTAGGCGCCCCACAATTTGTCGACATCGTTGGTCCCGAACACCAGGCGCACGTGTTCCTCGCCAAAGTAATGCGCTTCGTCGGCGGCCGGCAGCGTGCACAGCATCCACGGTTCCAGCGATTTGGGACTGTGGGCGTCGGTGCGGAACCAGAAGTCCTGCGTCTGCGCGCCGCCGTCGGTTTCATTGCCGGCTTTGTCGCGGGCGCGGATATGAACCGTGGTTCTCAGGTGGTACAGCTCGTCCGGCGCGAGCAAGGCCACGTCGCCGCTGGCGCCGCCCAGCAATTGCTCAAGCACGCCGCGGTTGCGCTGGGTCTGGCGTTGATCCCAGTCTTCGCGCACGACTTCGCCCCAGCGGGTGAATTCCAGCGCGGCCACGTAGTACGGACGCCCGCTCACCTCGCGCTTCTTGGCGGCGGCCGGGTCCTTGGCGTGCGGCACGCCTATCTCGATGCGGTCCAGCTTCTCCGCCTTGTCCAGCTTGATCAGATACGGCAGATAGCCCTGCGCCTGCATCAGTTGGGCCTGCAGCACCACGTGCGACACCGGGTCGACCCAGGGTCCGTTGGCGTCGGTCCAGCGCGGCGGCAGGCCGACCAGGCCGAGCGCGTCGGCGTTGCTCACCACCCGGCGGCCGATCTCGGCGCCGTTCACGTCCAGCAGGCGCAGCACCAGGCCGCGCGCCGGCGTGGGATTGGGCGGCAGTTCGCGCCGGGCCAGCAGCAGGATGCGGCCATCGACGATGGCGCCGCTGTGAACCACGATCACGTCGTCCAGCGGGCCTTGCTTGAAGCCGGCCTGCTCCAGCTGCGCGGCCACCTCGCCCGCGCGGCGCTTGTCGCCAAACACCACCGGCAGGCCGATGTCGTACAGCGGGGACGCCAGCAGGCGGCTATCGCAGCGGCGCGGCGGCACGGTGGAGGCGCCGGGCGCGGCGGCGGTCGGCCCCAGCGTGGCCAGGCCGGCGCTGATCTGCGTCAGCGCCGCGCGGTTGATGACGGTGCTGCTCGCCAGTTGGCGCACGGTGTCGGCGAACGCGACCGGGGCGACGTCGATGCGGTCGGTCCGGCGCAGCGCGATGGACGGCGCAGTGGCGGCTTCCAGCACCGCGCGCCCGGCGGCGAGACGGCTGGCGAACCCCGACAGATTGAGCGTCGCGGCCGCGCCAGCGGGCGCGGTGACCGGCGGCAACCCGGGCTTCTGGCGGCACGGCACTTGCGCGCCCACGATGACGGCCGGCACGATGCCGCGCTGGCGGTCCAGCTGGCGCTTGCCGGTGCGCCAGCGTTCACTCACGTCCAGCTCCAGATCCGGCGCTTCCGAGCGCTTGGTCTTGTCCGGGTCCGGCCAGGCGACGCCGTCCACCTGCCAGCCGGTTTCCGACGGGCCGGTGGGCTCGTGCTCGAAGGTCCACAGCACGGCGGCGGCGGGCGCGGCGTCGTGGCAGACGGTGCCCCAGCGCTCGGTGATGTTTTCTTCCAGGAACTGGCTGCGCTCCAGCGCCTTGGGCGTGGGGTTGGGCACCCAGTTCAGCAGGGACAGATTGGCGACGAGGTTGCCTTCGGTGGGGTCGTTCAGCGTCCACCAGGTCGACGGCGTCGGCCCCGGGCCGACCACGACGCCGCCGTCGGCGCGCGTCAGCTCCACGGCGGTCACGTCGTAGCGGTAGGCGTAGTCGCCGCGCTTGACGAAGCCGTCAGCCGGCGCGCCCGGCGACCCGCCCGGCGTCTGGCCCAATATCGTCAGCGCGTCGTCCACCGGGGTGGCCGACATCGTGATCACCGGAATGGCGTCTATCGGCACCACCGGCAGGGCCGGGTCGTTGGCGGCCGGCTGCGCGCCCTGGCGCACCGCGTCGCCTATTTTCGAATCGATGCCGCGGTCCACGCCGGTGCCCACCACCAGCGCCGGCGAGCGGCTGACCAGGCTCACCGCCCGGATCAGCTCGGGCGCGGCCGGAATGATGGGGTTCTGCTCGCCGATGTGGAAATCGACGCAACCCTTGATGCTGAAGAAGAACAGGTCGATCTCGCCGCAGATCTCGCCGTCTATGCGCGAGATCTGCGAGCCGTCGGACTTGGTGCCTATCTGCACCGTCAGATCCGCCGACGCGCTGATGCTGATGATGAACAGGTGCAGGTCGCCGCGGACGTAGAGCAGGCCGCCCACGTAGAACGGGTCGAAGCCGAGCACCGCGTTGAAGCCGGCGGTGGCGCGCAGGTAGAGGTTGATCGAGGTGTTGCCCCAGGTGATGGACACCTCCAGCCCCACCGCCAAGCCCACGCCCGATACCGCCGACAAGCCCTTGTACGCGGGGATGCCGTGCCCGGACACCATCACATAGCCCTGGCCGTCGAACACTTTGAGGATGTTGGCGTGGATGGGGCCCGGCAGCGGCCGGCCCAGAGTGTCGCTGCCCGGGAAGGTGCCCAGGTAGACGTGCCAGTCGCCGCCGTGATTGAGGTTGAAATACGCCTCGATCGGGATGGTGATCTGCACGATGGGGGTAATCTTGAAATCGATGGACAGCCCTATGGTCAGCGTGCCGCGGCCGAAGTCGAGATCGATCACGCACAGAAAGGTGCCTTCGGCGTTCTTGTTCTTGAGGTCCGGCAGCTTGGCCAGCAGATTGGCCTTGACCACCAGCAGCAGGCGCGGCCCCGGCAGTTCCAGCAGAACCATCCCCTTGACGTTGAAGATGATGCCGCCCTCCATCGTGCCCAGGATGGCGCCGACGCCGAAGGCCCAGTGGTCTATCTGCGGCTTCCACGCCTGCAGATTGGTCGGGTTGCCCTGGGCGCGGTCCTTGAGCCAGGTGAGCGCCGGCGTCAGCGAGGCGATGCCGTCCTCATTGCGGGTGTAGTGCATGGCGAACAGGCCGAGGAAGCCGTAGATGCCGAAGCCGGACTGCGCCAGCGGTATCGCCACCGGCAGCTCCAGCTCCAGCGCGATCGCCACCGCCGTGGCCGGCCCGCCCGAGGCCGCCGGGATGTCGGACACCGCGATGCCGGCCGCCAGCCGCAGCTTGATCGGCACCAGCGAGACGTCGATCTGCCCCTTGATCTCGAACGGGTTGGCGTTGATCTCCATATAGCCGCGCCCCTCGATGGTGCCCGGCACCTTCAGGCTGGCGGCGAAGGCCGTCAGTTCCGGCGGGCCCAAGGGGTCCACCGGAAGACGCACTCGCGCCCGTTCTATGGTGATCACGCCCAGATTGACCGCGAAGCCCAGGTCGGCTTCGAAGGTCAGCGGATTGGTCCGCGCGATGCGCGCGCCCAGCACCTGGATGATCTGGCCCAGCGGGTCCGGCACGCGCACCGCGCCCGGCCCCGACAGGTCGATGGAATAGCCCTTGGACGAATCGAACATCGGCCGCAGCTGGAAGCGGTTGGCCGAGCCCGGCGGATAGCCCATCTGCAGGCCTATCGCCTTGTAGCGCACCGCCAGCGGCTTGTTGCGCGGAATCTCCAGCAGCTGGAAGCCGCCGATGGACACATTGGCCGACAGCGCCGTCTCCACGTCGAACAGCAGCGTGGAGACCCACTGCCCAGCGCGCGTCGTCACGTGCAACTCGCCGCCGTACAGCACCACGCGCTCCACATTGAACAAGCCCAGCTCCGCCAGCGCGACGGGCAGCGCGAGCGCGGCCCCGGTCAGCACCAGGGCGCCGACGTCGCCGTCGGCCGGATTGGCCGGCGCGGTGGCGGCCAGCAGCGGCGTGAACACCGTGGTCATGCCCAGCACGTTGCGGCCGGTGCTGGGAGCTTGCAGCGGCTGGCCGGCCAGTTGTCCCGTCATCACCAGGCCGTCGCGGTCGTTGGGATCCGCGCCGAGGTAGAGCTTGACCTCATCGGTCTGGCTGGCCGGATCGCGCTGGTAGAGGATCTGGTAGTTGACGATGCCGTCCGACGGGTTCTGGCTGCCCAGGCCCTGAAAGGTGGGGATGTCGCCCTGGGCGACGCCGCCGTTGCGCAGCCGCTGCTCGGCCGCGGTCTCGAAGTCTATGGAACCGCTCAGCTCGATGGCGACGAACTGGTCGCGCACGATGCGCACCTTGAGCGCGGCGGAACGGAACCAGTCCGGCGGCGGCGGCGTGGCGGGCGCGGGATCTCGCGTGGGAATGGTGGGCGGCGGCGGCGGCGGAGCCGCCGGCCGCGTGGTGTCGCCCTGGGTGACGGTGCCCGGCAAGGAGATGGGCCCGAAGCCGCCGATGCTGGCCTTCCACCACAGGTTGCGCGCGCCGGAGTGCGTCTGCCAGTCCGCGGTCCAGGCCGGCGGCGGAGGCGCCGCGCCGATGTCGGGCGGCTCCAGCGTCAGCGTGAAGCTGGGGATGCGCAGATTGGCGTCCGGATTGGCCGCCTCCGCGCTCAGTATCTGCTGCAGCGCCCGCGCGCGGCGGCGCGAGAGCAGGTAGTTGTACTTGGCCTTGGCGACGTCGCCCTCATAACTGGCGGCGCCGGTCAGCGTGAGCGTGGCGGCGGAAATGCGCTTGAGCGCCGCGCGGTACTGCTGCAGGAAAGGCGTCGCCGGCGGCGTCCATGCGGCGCTGCCGCTGGGGTCCACCGCCGGCGAGCTATTGGTGTTGTCGGGAATCAGCGCGTAGTCGGCCGGGTCGCTGTCCTTGGGATGATCGAAGCGGTAGTAGCAGGTAATGCCGGTCACGGTGCCGCTGCTCAGTTCCGCGCGTATCGTCTTGGTTTGGCCGGCGGCCACCGGAATCGTCACCGTGGCGCCGGGGCTCTGCGCCGCGCCGTCCACGGTCCAGGCCGTGGCCGGGTTGGCCGGGTTGAGGCTGACGGTGACGGAGCTTGCGTCCTGCCGCACGAGCAGCAGCTCGGGCGTGGTCTGCGGCTGCCCTTCCAGCGTGATGGAGGTGGTGCGCACCGTGGCAGGCTGGCCGGGCGCTGCGCCGGGTGCGGGCAGGCTCTGCGCTACCTGTTCGCGCCGCGCGGTGATGGTGAGGGTGGCGTTTTTCTGCGGGCTGGACGCGTCGGTGGCGGTGACGCCTATGCTCATGTCGGCGACGCCGGACAGGTCGATGTCGTGCACCAGGCCGTTATGCGCGCCGCCGCCGAAACTCGCCTGCCCGACATAGGGCGCGCGCCCTCCGGTGATGTCTATCACCATGCGCGTGCGCGCCGGCAAGGACGCCTCGGCGGTGTGCTCGCCGGTGCGGCGGATGCCGATGGCCGCGCCGTCCGGCGTGAAGAAGCGCGCCGACACATTGAGCTGGCCGGCGCCCTGGTTGATCACCATCAGCTCGAAATCGCCGGTCACGCCGCTGGATTGGCCGAAACCGATCAGGAAATTGCGCACCCCGGCGTCCACGGCGAAGTCCTGCATGCCGTTGGGAGCCACGAACAGGCGGATTTCCGGCAGATAGAGCCCGGTCCAGCTCTCGTCGAAGCCGAACTGGTCCAGCACCTCCGGCGGCGTGTAGCCGTCGGCCAGGTCCAGGGTGGCGGAGCGGAAGCCGAAGCCCACCACCTGCCCGTCGCCGACGAAGGCGTAAGGCGGGGTCATCGTGATCAGCTGCGCGGCGCCGATGTCGCCGGGATCGTCGATGCCGGTGACGCCCAGCGAGGCGATGGACACGTCCAGCACGGTGGCGGCGTCGCTGCCCTGCGCCAGGCGCAGCTTGATCTTGGGCAGGGTGAAGAAGACGTCGCTGCGCGAGGTGTCCGGCACCAGCAGGCCGTCGCTCTCCATCTTGGCCGGCTTGAGGAAAGGCGGCCGCAGCACGATGCCGGCCAGCACCAGGTCCAGCGTGAAGCCGGTGCCGGGATAATCCGACGGCGGCGCGTCGCCGGGAATCGGGTCCCAGGCGTTGAGCACCGCGCGCACCGGCGCGAAAGCGGCGTCGCCGCCGGGAATGCCGCCCACGCCGTTGGCGATGATGGCGCCCGCCGCCCGCGGCGCGGACAGGGCGAAGTCCACGTGGGTGTCGGTGATGTCGAACCAGGGATCGCGCCGGCCGGGCTGGGAGCGGGGATGCCCCTCGGTGTTGGACGCCGCCGCGCGCAAGGTGCCGCTGGACGGATCGAAGCTGATCTCCACATCGCCGGAGAACCGCGCCACGCCGCGGATGACCGTGCCTTCGGAGCCAAACGCCGTCTCGAAGCTCTCCACATAGAGCACCGACAGCACGGCATGCCAATCCGTGTTCTCGCCCTTGAGCAGATAGGGGCGGAACAAATCCACGAGCGCAAGTTCGGTAACCATCATAACTTCCTTTCTTGGAAAGGAGTTAACGCGTCGGTTGGGCGCTAGAGACTGATCAGAAGAGCATAGACCACCGGCAGCACATATTCCATTAAGTTTGTGAATTCAATAGGATATGCGCAATGGCAAGCCCTGAAGCCGCTTGAAAGCGGTCAGCCAGGCCTTGCGGGGCGCCGCTGGCGGGACAGGGCTTCACGCACAAAACGCGCGAAGAAGCCGGGAAGCCGGCCCGATCCCGTCGCCGGCGCCGCCATTGTCTATACCAAGGGTGAGCGCCCGCGCTTAAGTTGGCGCAGCCTTAAGAAGCCATTGAAAATGGGGAGTCCATGCTCAGTTCGTTTTTCATTGACGCTTACCAGTCCTATTTATTTCTACCGACCCAATACAATCTGTGGCTGGTGGCGCTGTCCCTGCTGGTGGCCGTTTTCACCTCTTGTCTGGCGCTGCAGATCGCCGGCCTGGCCCGCGAGGCCAGCGACCGCTGGCTGCGCCGGGTCGCCCTCGCCACCGGCTCTTGCGCGATGGGCGGCGGCATCTGGGCGATGCATTTCGTCGGCATGCTGGCCTTCAGCGTTTGCAGCACGGTCGAATACGCGCTGCTGCCCACCCTCCTGTCCATGCTGCCCGCCGTCGCCGCCTCCCTGATCGCCTTGCACTTGCTGTCTCAAGCCAAGGTTGACGGCAAGCAGTTGCTGATCAGCGGCGCGCTGGTGGGCGGCGGCATCGGCACCATGCACTACTCCGGCATGGCGGCGATGCGCATGACGCCGCTGCTGCGCTACGACCCCGCGTGGTTCGCCGTCTCTATCTTGCTCGCCGTCTTGCTGAGCACTCTGTCGCTCTGGATCCGCTTTGGGCTGGACAATAAGAAAATCGGCAAGGGAAAGATGACCTTGCTCAGCGGCGCGGTCATGGGGGTCGCCATTGCCGGCATGCATTATTTCGGCATGGAGGCCGCCCGTTTCATCGGCACGCCGGACCCGGCCTTCCGCAACGCCTTTGCCGACAACGCGAATCTGGCCGTCGCCATCGCCGTCACCGTGCTGGTGCTCGGCAACATCGTCTTCGTCGGCAATGTGTTGCTGCGTTACCGACCTTTGTATCAAAGAACGCTGAGCAATGAGCTGAAGCTGCAAGCCGCCTTCAACACCTCGCTGGACGGCATCATCACCATTGACGAAAAGGGCTGCATCTTAAGCGCCAACCCCGCGGTGGAGCGGCTGTTTGGCTGGAAGGTGGACGAGTTGCTGGGCAAGAACATCAATCTGCTGATGCCGGAGCCCCACCATTCCAAACACGATCGTTTCCTTTCCGACTACAAGGAGACCCAGATCGCGAAGCTGATAGGCCGGGAACGCGAGGAGATGGCGCTCAAAAAGGACGGCGCCCAGTTCCCCATCCGCTTGTCTATAGGCAAGGTGCAGCTGCCCGAGCAGGTGATTTACGTCGGCTTCATCGGCGACATCAGCGAACGCCACCGCATCCAGCGGGAGCTGGAAGAGCGCGAGAGCCAGTTCCGCACCTTGATCGACAACATTCCCGGCGTCGCCTTTCGCAGCCACTGCCTGGAGCCCTGGAAGACCATCTTCATCAGCGAGGACATCGAGAAGCTCTGCGGCTGGCCCGCAAAATCCTTTCTGGACGGCCGCATTCAGCTGCTGGACGTCATTCACCCGGAGGACAAGGAGAGAGTGCGCGGAACCATCCGCCACGCCTTGGAACAGCGGCAGCTCTATGTCGTCGAGTACCGCCTGCTCTGCCTGAACCAGCAGGAATGCTGGGTATTGGAGAGCGCCCGCGGCGTCTACGACGAGGACGGCGCGCCGCTGTTGATCGACGGGGTGATCCTGGACATTTCGGAGAAGAAGGCGGCGGAGTTCGCCCTGATCGAGGCCAAGAACCGCGCGCTGTCGGCGGTCAAATCCAAAAGCGCCTTCCTGGCCAATATGAGCCATGAAATCAGGACGCCGATGAACGCGATCATCGGCTATACCGATGTGCTGCAGGACACCGAGCTGGACGACAGGCAGAAAGGCATGCTCAAAACCGTCAACCACTCGGCCAAAAGCTTGCTGGGCCTGCTCAACGACGTTCTCGACACGGCAAAGCTGGAGCAGAACGCGCTGGAGCTGGAGGAAGCGCCCTTCTCTTTGCGCGAGGTGGCGGAGCATGTGATCGACATCCTGCGGCTGAGCGCCAGCAAAAAGGGCATCACCCTGCAGTTGAAATACCCGGCCATTATTCAGCAGGCCTTTATCGGCGACGCCTTCCGGGTGCGGCAGATTCTGATGAATCTGGTGGGCAACGCGATCAAGTTCACCGCTCAGGGCGGGGTCTGGCTGACGGTGCTGTCTGCGCGGGAAAACGTGGTCGTCATCATCCGGGACAGCGGCATAGGCATGAGCCAGGAAACCCTGGCCAAACTGTTCGAGCCCTTCTCCCAGGCGGACGCCTCGACCACCCGCCGCTTTGGCGGCACCGGCCTCGGCACCACCATCGCCTTGCAGCTGGCGCAGAAGATGGGCGGCCGGATCGAGGTGCAAAGCGCGCTCAACAAGGGCTCCGTCTTTCAGGTTTACCTGCCCTTGCGCCCGGCGCCGCCGGACGCCCTGCCCTGCCTGGAGCCGCCCGACGCGGAGCTCGCGCCCAAACCGCCGTCCCCCTTGAACATCCTGGTGGCTGACGACGACGAGATCAATCTGGACATCGTCTCCATCCTGCTCAAGAAATACGGGCACCGGATCTATACCGCGGCCAACGGCAAAGAGGTGATCAACGCGTGGCAGCACCACGACATCGACCTCATCCTGATGGACATTCAGATGCCGGTGATGGACGGCATCACCGCCTGCAAATTCATCCGTCAGGTGGACCCCGACAGCGACAAGCGCGCGACGCCCATCATCGCCTTGACCGCCGGCGCGTTCCAGGAGGACCGCGAGGCGGCCATGGCCGCCGGCATGGACGGCTTCATGACCAAGCCCATAGACATCGGCCGGCTGCAGGATGAGATCGAACGCGTGATGAAGCGCTTGGCGGGCTAGCCGGCGAGGGCGAGAGCCGCAGCCGGGCCATGCCCTCCCGGGCGGGCTGGGCTTTTCCCCCGCCTTGCAACCATCCAAGGCTGCGCGGTTCGCCGGAGCTCAAGCGGATGAAACAGACGGAGCTCCCTTAGAACCTGTTTACGATCTGCTACGCGTCGGCGATACAGCGTTAAAAACCAGCTCAAAATGCTCGTGCACCCCTCGCACATTCCGCTTTTTCGCCAGTTTTCGCCTTGTCTCGCCCTTGCTCGCGAGACTTTGAACAGGCTCTTGGATTTTGCCAGCGCCTCCCCATAGCTCATTCACTGCGATATAGCCATATTTATTTAATGACATATTCATCTTTCATTGTTATGCTGTACAAATAATCCTGCGTTTTTGCGCAGGCAAAATTCATGAGAGTCACAGGGAGAAGTGTCATGGCGAACCCGTTCGACAACAAGGAAGGCGTTTTTTTCGCCCTGATCAATGATGAAGGCCAGTACTCGCTGTGGCCCGAATTCGCGCCCGTTCCCGAGGGCTGGCAAACCCGTTTCGGCCCCTCCGACCGCCAGTCCTGTCTCGATCACATCGAGCAAAACTGGATAGACATGCGGCCCGCCAGCCTGGCCCGCGCTCAAGACGAGATGCTCTCCACCGGCTGACCCCCGCCCCGGCTCAAGGGGCGAAGCCGGGTTGCGTCCGCTTTCAAGACAAAGCGCGGCGCCTTTCTTCCCATTCCGCTGCGACGCGTTCGCCGCGGTCCCCCTTTCGCCGTCCCGCTCCACATCGAAAAAACGCCGGCCTGCCGCGCATGCGCGACAGCTTGCGGCTTCACGTCCTGCAGCAAGCCATCTTTAGGTGCGACATGAACGACAACGCCGTTTCTCCCTCCCGCGATCCGCATACCCAGGCCGCGTCGGCCGAAACCTTCGCCGCCCTGTTCGCCCGCAGCGCGGCGGACCACCCGGACGCCATTGCGCTGCGGCACGGCGCGCGCGCGCTCAGCTACCGCGAACTGGACAGCCAGGCCAACCGCCTGGCCCATTATCTGCGCGAGCTGGGCATAGATCGCGAAACGCCGGTGGGACTGTGCCTGGACCGCTCGCCCGAGCAGATCATCGCCATGCTGGCCGTCTTCAAGGCCGGCGGCGTCTATCTGCCGCTGGACCCCGATTATCCGCGCGAGAGACTGGCCTACATCCTCAACGACGCCATGCCGGCCGCCTTGCTGACGCGCGCCGCGCTGACCGAGCAGCTGCCGGCCCACTGGGCGCGGGTGGTGGAACTGGATACCGAGCAAGCGGCCTGGCAGGCGCAACCGGACCACCCGCCTCTGCGGCATGACTCGCCGGACCAGCTGGCCTATGTGATCTACACCTCGGGCTCCACCGGCCAGCCCAAGGGCGTGGCGGTCACCCACCGCGGCATCGGCGCGCTGGCGCGCGCTCAGAGCCAGCGCTTCGGCATCTCCCCCGGCGCCCGCGTGCTGCAGTTCGCCTCCTCCAGTTTCGACGCGGCCTTCTCCGAAATCGCCATGACCCTGCTCTCCGGCGCCTGCCTGGTCACCGCGCCGGCGGCGGAAGTGACGCCGGGCGCGGCGCTGGCGGACTTGCTCGCCCGCCAGCAGATCAGCCACCTGACGCTGCCGCCCAGCGCGCTGGCCCTCATGCCGGACGGCGGCATCCCGCAAGACTGCGGCCTGATCGTCGCCGGCGAGGCCTGCCCGGCGGCCCAGGTGCGGCGCTGGTCCGCCGGCCGAACCATGCTCAACGCCTACGGCCCCACCGAAGCCACCGTCTGCGCGACGATGAGCGGCCGGATGCGGGACGAGGCGCCCGCCGACATCGGCGCGCCTCTGCCCGGCGTCCAGGCTTACGTGCTGGACGACGCCCTGCGGCCGCTACCGCCGGGCGTGGAAGGCGAGTTGTATCTTGCCGGCGACGGGCTGGCTCGCGGCTATCTGGGCCGGCCGGCGCTGAGCGCCGAGCGCTTCGTCGCCAACCCCTTCGGCCCCGCCGGCAGCCGCCTCTACCGCAGCGGTGACCTGGCGCGGCTGCGCGCCGACGGCGCGCTGGATTATCTGGGGCGAGCCGACGAACAGCTCAAGCTGCGCGGCTACCGCATAGAACCCGGCGAAATCGAACACCTGCTGACGCAGCAGGCCGGCGTAAGCCAGGCCGTGGTCCGCCTGCGCGAAGACCTGCCCGGCATCAAGCAACTGGTCGCCTACGTCGTTTCCCGCGCCGGCCTGCAAGCCGACGGCGCGGCCTTGCGCGCGGCGCTGGCCGAGCAACTGCCCGACTACATGGTGCCGGCGGCGGTGGTGCCGCTGGAGCGTCTGCCGCTGACGCCCAACGGCAAGGTGGACAAACAGGCGCTGCCCGCGCCGGACTTCGGCGACGCCGACGCCGGCGAAGCGCGGGACTGGCTGGAGAAAACGCTGGCCAAGTTGTACGCGGAAGTGCTGGGCCTGCCCAGGGTGGGCCTGGGCCAGGGCTTCTTCGACCTCGGCGGCGACAGCATCAGCGCCATTCTGCTGGTCAGCCGCGCCCGCGCCCACGGCCTGCAGTTCAGCCCGCAGGACGTTTTCGATCAGCCCAGCATCGAGCGCCTGGCGCTCCGGGTCCGCCCGCTGGAAGCCGACGCGGCGGCCGGCGAATTGCCGCCGCCCAGCGCCGCGGATCTGGAAAGCATCCGCGCCCGCTATCCGGCGGTCAGCGCGGTGCTGCCGCTGTCGCCGCTGCAGCGGGGCCTGCTGTTCCACCTGCTGTACGACGAAGGTCAAAGCGACGTCTACCTGATACAGATGGGCTTCCAGCTGGACGGCCCGCTGGACGCGGCCAGGCTGCGCGCCGCCGCCGAAGGCTTGCTGCAACGCCATCAGCACCTGCGCGCGGCCTTCGCCGCGGACGGCCTGGAACAGCCGGCGCAAATCGTGCTGGAGCGCGTGGAAACGCCGTGGCGCGAGCTGGACCTGTCTGCGCACCGGGCCGATGAGCAGCAGCGCGCCCTGGAACGGCTGCGCGAGGACGACTACGCCGCCGGCGTGGATCCGGCGCGCGCGCCGCTGCTGCGCTTTACCCTGGTCAAGCTGGACTCGGAGCGCCACCAACTACTGTGGAGCTTCCACCACCTGCTGTTCGACGGCTGGTCGGTGCCGGTGCTGCTGCGCGAACTGTTCGCCCTCTACCGCGGCGACGAGCTGCCGCCCGCTATTCCCTACCGCGACTACCTGGCCTGGCTGCACGTCCGCGACCGCAACGCCGCCAAGCGCCAATGGGTCAACCATCTGGCGGACCTGGAACAGCCGGCGCGCCTGGCGCCCGGCGGACAAAAAAGCCGGCAGTTGCCGCGCAACCACAATGTGACGGCGGACCCGGCGGTCTACGCCATGCTGGAGCGGCTGGCCCGCCGGCAGGGCCTCACCCTCAACACCCTGCTGCAAGCGGCTTGGGCCATCCTGCTCGCCCGCCTCAGCGCCGTCGACGACGTCGTCTTCGGCGTCACCGTCTCCGGACGCCCGCCGGAACTGCCCGGCGTCGAACGCATGGTCGGCCTGCTGATCAACACCGTTCCGCTGCGCCTGCGCCTGCGCCCCGAGGAAACCCTGACCGCCCTGCTGCAGCGCTTGCAGGCCCAGCAGGCCGCGCTGATCGAGCACCAACACCTCAGCCTCGCCGAGATCCAGCAGGCGGCCGGCCTGGGCGATTTGTTCGACACCCTGCTGGTATTTGAAAACTACCCGATCGCCGACGACGATCGCCGCGTCGACGACGCGCTGTCCATCGGCTACCTGGGCGGCCAGGGCGTGGACACCTCGCACTACCCGCTCAGCCTGTGCGCCGTTCCCGGCCCCGAACTCGAACTACGCTTCGGCTACCGGCCCGATCTCTTCTCCGCCGACGCCGTCGACGGCATCGCCCGGCAACTGCTGGAACTGCTGCGCCTGATCGCCGAACAGCCCGAGCTGCCGCTCGCCCGCATCGCGCCAACCACCCCGGCCCAACAAGACGCGCTGGCCGCCTGGAACCGCACCGACGCCCCGCTGCCCGCCGCCACCCTGACCCAGTTGCTGGAACGCCAGGCTGAACTCAGCCCCGACGCCGAGGCGCTGCGCTTCGACGACATCGCCCTCAGCTACCGCCAGCTGCATCAACGCGCCAACCGCCTCGCCCGCCGCCTGCGCGCCGACGGCGTCGGACCCGAAACCCTGGTCGCCGTCGCGCTGCCCCGTTCCATCGATCTGGTGGTGGCCCTGCTCGCCGTGCTCAAGGCCGGCGGCGCTTATCTGCCGCTCGATCTCGACTATCCGGCCGAGCGCATCGCCTTCATGCTGGACGACGCCCAGCCCGCCGTGGTCCTGTCCCGCTCCGAGCTGCTGGCCGGCCTGCCGGTCGAACGCGCGCTGTGCCTGGACCAGATAGACGCCGCGCTCGAGACGCTGTCCGACGCGCCGCTGGAACTCGCCGACGACGATAGGCACCCCGCCTACGTCATCTACACCTCCGGCTCCACCGGCCGCCCCAAAGGCGCCGTCAACAGCCACCGCGCCATCGTCAACCGCCTGCAGTGGATGCAGCACGCCTACCCGCTGACCGCCGACGACGTGGTGCTGCAGAAGACGCCGTCCAGCTTCGACGTCTCGGTGTGGGAGTTCTTCTGGCCGCTGCTCGCCGGCGCCTCGCTGCTGCTGGCCCGGCCCGACGGCCATCGCGATCCCGCCTATCTGGCCGAGTTGATCCGCCGCCGCGGCGTCACCACCCTGCATTTCGTGCCGTCCATGCTGGACGCCTTCCTGCTGGAGCCCGCCAGCGCCGGCTGCGCCAGCCTGCGCCGCGTGCTGTGCAGCGGCGAAGCGCTGTCCGCGCCGCTACTGGCCCGCGCCGCCCAGACTCTGCCCTGTCCGCTGCACAATCTCTACGGCCCCACCGAGGCCGCCGTCGACGTCACCGCCTGGACCTGCGACCCGGCAAGCGACAGCCGCTCGGTGCCCATCGGCCACCCGATCTGGAACACCCAGCTCTTCGTGCTCGATTCCATGCTGCGGCCGCTGCCGCCCGGCATCCCCGGCGAGCTGTATCTGGGCGGCGTCGGCCTGGCGCGCGGCTATCTGCGCCGTCCGGGACTCACCGCCGAGCGCTTCGTCGCCCATCCCTTCGCCGTCGGCCAGCGGCTGTACCGCACCGGCGACCGCGTCGTCCGCCGCGACGACGGCGCGCTGGAATACCTGGGCCGCCTCGACCACCAGGTCAAGCTGCGCGGCCTGCGCATCGAGCTGGGCGAAATCGAAGCCGCGCTGTTGGACCAGCCCGGCATCGCCCAGGCCGTGGCGCTGATCCGCGAGGACGCGCCCGGGCAGCGCCGGCTGGTCGCCTACGCGGTGCCCGCAGCCGGCGCCGAAGCCGACGTCGCGCGCTGGCGCGACGCGCTGGCCGCCCGCCTGCCCGACTATATGGTGCCCGCCGCCTGGGTGGCGCTGGACGCGCTGCCGCTGACGCCCAACGGCAAGCTGGACCGCCGCGCCCTGCCGGCGCCGGAGCTGACGCTGGCCGAGCACCGCGAACCGGCCACCGAGAAAGAGAAACTGCTGGCCGAAGCCTTCGCCCAAACCCTGGGCCTGGAACGCGTCGGCCTGGACGACAGCTTCTTCAACCTCGGCGGCGACAGCATCAGTTCCATCCAACTGGTGAGCCTGGCCCGCAAGCGGGGGCTGAGCCTGACGCCGCGCCAAGTGTTCGAGCAGCGCAGCGTCCGCGGCCTCGCCCAGATCGCAACCGAGGCCCCGGCCCTGGGTGCCAACGCGCACGCCGACGCGCCGCTGCTGCGGCTGGATCCCGCCGAAATCGAGCGCCTGAGCCGCCGTCACCCCGGACTCGCCGAACTGCTGCCGCTGACGCCGCTGCAGCAAGGCCTGCTGTTCCACGCGCTCTACGACCACTCCGCCGCCAACCCCTATGTGGTGCAGATGCGCATCGAGCTGGACGGCACTCTGGACGCCGCCGCCTTGCGCCGCGCCGGCGAAGGCCTGCTGCGCCGCCACCCGCACCTGCTGGCCTCCTTCATTCACCACGACACCTTGCAGCCGATGCAGGCGCTGAGCCGGGACTCCGCCGCGCCATGGCGGGAAGCCGATCTGTCGGCGCTGAGCGGCGACGACGCGCGCGCGCGGCTGGAAGACATGCAGACGGCCGATCATGGAGAGAGCATGCCGCCGGACCGCGGGCCGCTGCTGCGCTTCACCCTGATCCGGCTGGCGCCGGAGCGCCACCTGCTGCTCTGGACTTTCCACCACCTGCTGCTAGACGGCTGGTCCCTTCCCGTGCTGCTGGACGAGTTGTTCGCGCTCTATCGCCAGGGAGAAGCGGCCGCGCTGCCGCCCGCGCCGGCCTACCGCGATTATCTGCGCTGGCTATCCGGCCGCGACCGGGACGCCGCCCGCCAGGCCTGGAGCGAATACCTGCGCGGCGTGGACGAGCCCACCCTGGTGGCGCCGGGCCTCCCCGCCGCCGAGCGGCGGCCGGATCTGCACACCGCCGCGCTGACGCCGGAGCTCAGCGCCGCGCTGGCCGCCCAGGCTCGGCGTCGCGGGCTGACCCTCAATACCCTGGCCCAGGCCGCATGGGGCCTGCTGCTGGCCGGCCTGACCGGCCGCGACGATCTGGTGTTCGGCATCACCGTGTCCGGGCGGACCGCGCCGCTGGAAGACATCGCGCGGCTGCCGGGCCTGCTGATCAATACCGTGCCGCTGCGCCTGAAGCTGGAGCCGTCGGCCACCTTGGCCGACTGCCTGGACGATCTGCAAGCGCGCCAGGCGGCGATGATGGAGCACCAGCATCTCGGACTCGGCGACATCCAACAGCTGACGGACATGGAGGAATTGTTCGACACCCTGATGGTGTTCGAAAACTATCCGCAACTCGACGCGCTGCGCCAAAGCCGCGCCGGCGACGGCCTGAGCGTGCGCCCCGTCGACGGCTTGGGCGGCGACGTGTCGCATTACCCGCTGGGCCTGTGCGTGGTGCCGGGGGAAAGGCTGGAACTCCGGCTGGGCTGCCGCGCCGACGCCTTCCCGCCGGCGGCGGCCGAGCGCCTCCTCGCCAGCCTGTCGCGCCTGTTCCAGGCCTTGGCCGGCGACCTCGACCTGCCGCTGTCCCGCCTATGCTGGCTGGACGAGGCCGAGAGCCGCCAGTTGGACGGCTGGAACGCCACCGCGCACGCCACGCCATCGGCGACGCTACCCGAGTTGTTCCGCCGACAGGCCGAGCTGACGCCGGACGCCGTCGCGGTCTGCGCCGGCGACGTTCGCCTGAGCTACCGCCAGCTGGATCTGCAGTCCAACGCGCTGGCCCACCGGCTGCGCGCGGCCGGCGTGGCCGCGGAAACGCCGGTGGCGCTGTGGCTGCAACGCGGCCCGCTGCTGCCGGTGGCCATCCTGGGCGTGCTCAAGGCCGGCGGCTGCTATGTCCCGCTGCACACCGCCCAGCCGGAAGAACGGCGAGCCTGGACCCTGGCCCAGTCGCGCGCCGCGCTGCTGCTGGCCGACGAGGCCCCGGCGCCGGCGATGCTGCCGCCGGGCTTGCCGGTGCTGCGGATAGACGATTGGTCGGACAGCGCCGAGCACCCGCCGCGCCTGGCCCTGTCGCCCGACGCGCTGGCCCATGTGATGTACACCTCCGGCTCCACCGGCGTGCCCAAGGGCATCGCCGTCAGCCACGCCAACGTCCGGGATCTGGCGCTGGACCGCCGTTGGGAGGGCGCGTCCCAGAGCAAGGTGCTGCTGCACTCTCCGCATGCCTTCGACGCCGCCACCTACGAGCTATGGGCGCCCTTGCTTCACGGCGGCCAGGCGACGCTGGCGCCGCCGGGAGACAACGACATCGACTCGCTGGCGGACACCCTGCAGCGGGAAAACGTCAGCGCGGCCTTCCTGACCACCGCGCTGTTCAACCTGCTGGCCGAGGAGCGGCCGGACTGCTTCGCCAGCCTGCGCACGCTGTGGACCGGCGGCGAAGCCGCCTCGCTGCGCGCCTTCCAGCGAGTGCGGGAACGCCATCCGCAACTGGAACTGGTCCACGTCTACGGCCCCACCGAGACCACCACCTTCGCCACCTGCCATCCGCTGCCGCGCGACCAGGCGCTGGCTGCGCCGCTGCCGATAGGCGCGCCGATGGACAATACCCGCGCCTATGTGCTCGATGCCGCGCTGCGCCCGCTGCCCGCCGGCGCGCCCGGCGAACTCTACCTGGCCGGCAGCGGTCTGGCGCGCGGCTATCTGGATCAGCCGGCGCTCAGCGCCGAGCGCTTCGTGGCCAACCCCTTCGGCCCCGCCGGCAGCCGGCTCTACCGCAGCGGCGACCGGGCGCGCTGGCGCGCCGACGGCCAGCTGGAATTCCTCGGCCGCGCCGATCAACAGATCAAACTGCGCGGCTTCCGCATCGAACTAGGCGAAATCGAGGCCAGGCTGCGCGAACACCCGGCCGTGTCCCAGGCGCGGGCGGTGCTGCGCGAAACGGACGGCGCGCCGCGCCAGCTGCTCGCCTATGTCGCGCTCCATCCCGGCGCCGATGTCTCGCCCTCCGCGCTCAGACAAGTCCTGGCGGCGCAACTGCCCGACTATATGGTGCCGGCCGCCGTCGTCGCGCTGGACGCGCTGCCGCTGACCCCCAACGGCAAGCTGGACCACCGCGCGCTGCCGGCTCCCGAGCTCCAGGCCGGCGGCGATCGGCGGCCGCCCCGCAGCGACGCCGAACGCATCCTGGCCGGGCTGTACGCCGAGCTGCTGGGCCTGGACGAAGTCGGCCTGGACGACGGCTTCTTCGATCTCGGCGGCGACAGCATCGCCTCCATCCTGCTGGTCAGCCGCGCGCGGCGGCAAGGCTTGCTGCTGAGCCCGCGCGAGGTTTTCCTCCATCCCCGGGTGGAGGCGCTGGCCGCCGTCGCCCGGCCGGTCGCCTCCGTCGCGACCGAGGACGCCGCGGAAGGCCCGCTGCCGGCGACGCCCATCATCCGCTGGTGGCTGGAGCGCGGCGGCCCGCAAAGCGGCTTTTACCAATCCATGCTGCTGCAAACCCCCGCCGGACTGGAACAAGCCCATCTGGCGCAGGCGCTGCAAGCCTTGCTGGATAAACACGACGCGCTGCGGATGCGGCTGGACGCCGACGGCGGCCTGAGCGTGCCTCCGGTCGGCTCGACATCGGCGCAAGATTGCCTGCGCCGCATCGCGGCGGACGCGCATCTGGAGATCCCGTCGGCCGACATCGCCGCCGCGGCGCGGCAGTTGGACCCCGCCGCCGGCGCCATGCTGCGGGCGCTGTGGCTGGACGCCGGCCCGGACGCGCCGGGCCGGCTGTGGCTCGGCATCCATCACCTGGCGGTGGACGGCGTCTCCTGGCGCATTCTGCTGCCGGACCTGGCCTCCGCCTGGCGCGACGTCCAGGCCGGCCGGCCCATCCAGCTCGATCCGGTGGCCACCTCCTTCCGCCGCTGGGCGCTGCTGCTGAACGAGGACGCCGTCCGCGCCGCCCGCGCGGCCGAAGCGCCGATGTGGGCGAACATCCAGAGCCAGCCCGATCCGCTGTTGTCGCCCTGCCCGCTGGACCCGGCACTGGACACGGCCGGTGCCAGCCGGCGCCTGAGCGTCGCGCTGCCCGCCTCCGTCACCACCGAGCTGCTGACCCGGGTGCCGGCGCTGTTCCACGCCGGCATCAACGACGTGCTGCTCACCGGCTTCGCGCTGGCGGTGGCGCGCTGGCGGCAAGACCAGGGACGCGACGGCGGCGCGGCGGTGCGCCTGGAGCTGGAAGGCCATGGCCGCGAGGAGCTGGGCGAACATTGCGACCTCTCCCGCACCGTGGGCTGGTTCACCAGCCTGTTCCCGGTCCGCCTCGATCCCGGCGTCTCCGCCGCCGCGGCCCTGGACGACGCCGCCGTGCTCGGCGACGCGCTGAAGCGGGTCAAGGAGCAGTTGCGCGCGCTGCCGGACCGGGGCCTGGGATACGGCCTGCTGCGCTACCTCAATCCGGAGACCGCCGCCCGGCTGAGCGGCGCCGCGCCGGCGCAGCTCGGCTTCAACTACCTGGGACGCTTCGCCACGCCGGCGCGCGGCGACTGGATGCCGGCGCCGGAAGCCGCCGGACTGGACGGGAACAGCGATCCTTCGGCGCCGCAGTCCCACGCCATCGAGCTCAACGCCGCCACCCACGACGGCCCGGACGGCCCGGAACTGGTGGCCACCTGGCTGTGGGCCGGCCGCCTGTTCGACCGGCAGGAGATAGCAAGGCTGGCGGAGGACTGGTTCGACGCGCTGCGCGCCTTGGCCAAGTTGGGCCACGCGCCGGACATCGGCGGCAGCACGCCGTCCGACCATCCTCTGGCCGGCGGGTTGTCGCAGGAGGAGATAGACCTGATCGAAGCCGGCCTCTAAGACTTGTCTCGCTCTTGCTCGCGAGATCGTAAATACGCTCTTAAGAACCGGTTCCAAATACTTTCCGGGCGGCCGCCAACGGCGACCGCCCATTGCGAGGTTCACGATGTCGAAGATCGCCGAAATCCTGCCGCTGTCGCCATTGCAGCAAGGATTGCTGTTTCACGCGCTGTACGACGAACGCGAGGCGGACGCCTACCATGTCCGCAACCGCTTCGAACTGCGCGGCGTTCTGGACGCCGGCCGGCTCAGGCGCGCGGCCGAGGCGCTGCTGCGTCGCCACCCCAATCTGCGCTCCGCCTTCGTCTACAAGGGGCTGGCGCAGCCGCGTCAGGTGGTGCCCCGCGAGTTTGAACTGGATTGGCGCGAGGAAGACCTGTCCGGCCGGGACGCCGTCGCGCTGGACGCGCTGCTGGAGGCGGACCTGCGCCGCCGCTTCGATCCGGGCAAGCCGCCGCTGCTGCGCTTCATCCTGGTCAAGCTGGACGCCGAGCGCCACCAACTGCTGTGGAGCTTCCACCACCTGCTGTTCGACGGCTGGTCCATGCCCATCCTGATGGACGAGTTGTTCGCGCTCTACCGCCAGGGAGAATCGGCCGCGCTGCCGCCTGCGCCGCCCTACCGCGATTATCTGGCCTGGCTGCAACAACAGGACAAGGCAGCCGCCGCCCGCGCCTGGGCCGCCAGCCTGGACGCGCTGGACGAGCCGGCCAAACTGGGCGCCGTCGCGGGGGAACGCCAACGGATCCTGTCCCGGCAGACCGAAACCGCCCCGCTGCAGGCGCGGGCGCGCCAGCTGGGCGTCACCCTCAACACCTTGCTGCAAGCGGCCTGGGCCATCCTGCTCGCCCGCCTCAGCGCCGCCGACGACGTCGTCTTCGGCGTCACCGTCTCCGGACGCCCGCCGGAACTGCCCGGCGTCGAACGCATGGTCGGCCTGCTGATCAACACCGTTCCGCTGCGCCTGCGCCTGCGCCCCGAGGAAACGCTCGCCGCCCTGCTGCAACGCCTGCAGGCCCAGCAGGCCGCGCTGATCGAGCATCAACACCTGAGCCTCGCCGAGATTCAGCAGGCGGCGGGAAGATCGGATCTGTTCGACACCCTGCTGGTTTTCGAAAGCTATCCGGCGCTGCCCGGCGCGGCCGACGGCAAGGTGGCCGACGGCCTGGAGTTGATACCGCTCGGCGGCGACGGCGCCGACACCTCGCACTATCCGCTCAGCCTGTGCGCCGTTCCCGGGCCCGAGCTCGAACTGCGCTTCGGCTACCGGCCCGATCTCTTCTCCGCCGACGCCGTCGACGGCATCGCCCGGCAACTGCTGGAACTGCTGCGCCTGATCGCCGAACAGCCCGAGCTGCCGCTCGCCCGCATCGCGCCAACCACCCCGGCCCAGCAAGACGCGCTGGCCGCCTGGAACCGCACCGACGCCCCGCTACCCGCCGCCACCCTGACCCAGTTGCTGGAAGACCAGGCTGAACTCAGCCCCGACGCCGAGGCGCTGCGCTTCGACGACATCGCCCTCAGCTACCGCCAGCTGCATCAGCGCGCCAACCGCCTCGCCCGCCGCCTACGCGCTGACGGCGTCGGACCCGAGACCCTGGTCGCCGTCGCGCTGCCCCGCTCCATCGACCTGGTGGTGGCCCTGCTCGCCGTGCTCAAGGCCGGCGGCTCTTATCTGCCGCTCGATCTCGACTATCCGGCCGAGCGCATCGCCTTCATGCTGGACGACGCCCAGCCCGCCGTGGTCCTGTCCCGCTCCGAGCTGCTGGCCGGCCTGCCAATCGAACGCGCCTTGTGTCTGGATCAGCTGGACGACGCGCTGTCCGACGCGCCGCTGGAACTCGCCGGCGACGATAGGCATCCGGCCTACGTCATCTACACCTCCGGCTCCACCGGCCGCCCCAAAGGCGCCGTCAACAGCCACCGCGCCATCGTCAACCGCCTGCTGTGGATGCAGCACGCCTACCCGCTGGCCGACGACGACGTGGTGCTGCAAAAAACCCCGTCCAGCTTCGACGTCTCGGTATGGGAATTCTTCTGGCCGCTGCTCGCCGGCGCCTCGCTGCTGCTGGCCCGCCCCGACGGCCATCGCGATCCCGCCTATCTGGCCGAGTTGATCCGCCGCCGCGGCGTCACCACCCTGCATTTCGTGCCGTCCATGCTGGACGCCTTCCTGCTGGAGCCCGCCAGCGCCGGCTGCGCCAGCCTGCGCCGCGTGCTGTGCAGCGGCGAAGCGCTGTCCGCGCCGCTGCTGGCCCGCGCCGCCCAAACGCTGCCCTGTCCGCTGCACAATCTCTACGGCCCCACCGAGGCCGCCGTCGACGTCACCGCCTGGACCTGCGACCCGGCCCGCGACAGCCGTTCGGTGCCCATCGGCCACCCGATCTGGAACACCCAGCTCTTCGTGCTCGATTCCATGCTGCGGCCGCTGCCGCCCGGCATCCCCGGCGAGCTTTACCTCGCCGGCGTCGGCCTGGCCCGCGGCTATCTGCGCCGTCCGGGACTCACCGCCGAGCGCTTCGTCGCCCATCCCTTCGCCGTCGGCCAGCGGCTGTACCGCACCGGCGACCGCGTCGTCCGCCGCGACGACGGCGCGCTGGAATACCTGGGCCGCCTCGATCACCAGGTCAAGCTGCGCGGCCTGCGCATCGAGCTGGGCGAGATCGAAGCCGCGCTGCTGGACCAGCCCGGCGTCGCCCAGGCCGTAGTCCTGATCCGCGAGGACGCGCCCGAACAGCGCCGGCTGGTCGCCTACGCGGTGCCCGCAGCCGGCGCCGAAGCCGACGTCGCCCGCTGGCGCGACGCGCTGGCCGCCCGCCTGCCCGACTATATGGTGCCCGCCGCCTGGGTGGCGCTGGACGCGCTGCCGCTGACCCCCAACGGCAAGCTGGACCGCCGCGCCCTGCCGGCGCCGGAGCTGACGCTGGCCGAACACCGCGAACCGGCCACCGAGAAAGAGAAACTGCTGGCCGAGGCCTTCGCCCAAACCCTGGGACTGGAGCGCGTCGGCCTGGACGACAGCTTCTTCAACCTCGGCGGCGATTCGCTGCTGGCGCTGCGCTTGAAGGGCCTGGCGCTCAAAGCCGGCATCTCCTTCGAGCTGGCCAGCCTGTTCGAACACCACAGCGTGGCGCTGCTGGCCGCCCATGCCGAACAGGCGGGCGCGGACGCCGCCGCCGCGCCGGCCGAACCGTTCGCGCTGCTGGACCCCGCCGACCGCCGGCGGCTGCCGCCGGACGCGGTGGACGCCTACCCGCTCAGCCAGCTGCAGCAGGGCATGCTGTTCCACAGCGCCTTCCGCGACGACTCGACGCTGTACCACAATATCGTCGGGCTGGCGGTGTCCCAGCCTTACGACGCGGCGGCGCTGCGCCGCGCGCTGGACGCGCTGTGCCGGCGGCACGAGTTGCTGCGCACCCGCTTCGCGCTGGACGGCTATCTGGAGCCCTTGCAACTGGTGTTGGCCGCGGCCGCCATTCCGCTGGGCGAAGGCGACCTCGGCCACTTGCCGCCCGCCGCGCAGCAAGAAAGCCTGGCCGCCTTCATCGCCGCCTGGTCCAAACAAGCCTTCGATCCCGCCGCCGCGCCGCTGCTGCACGCCCACGCCCACCGCTTGGGCGAGCGGCGCTTCCACCTGACGCTGCGCATCCACCACGCCATCCTCGACGGCTGGAGCGACTCGGTCTTCATCGTCGAACTGGCCCAGCTCTACCAGGCCGAGCTGGCCGGCCAGCCGTGCCGGCTGCCGGCTCTGTCCAGCCGCTACCGCGACTACATCGCGCTGGAGCGCCAGGCGATGGCCTCGCCGGCCAGCCGGGACTTCTGGCGGGAACAGCTGCGCGGCTACGAAGCCGCCCCCGCGCTGCTCGCCCGCGAAGAGAACGCCGCCGCGGCGGCCGACGGCCCGCTGCAGATCAACGCCGACATCGCCATAGCCGACCCGGTTTCGGCGGCGCTGAGCGCGCTGGCGCGCCGCTTGAACGCGCCGCTGAAATCGGTGTTGCTGGCCGCCCACCTGGCCGCGCTGGCCATGCTGACGGGCAAGAGCGGCGCCTGCACCGCGCTGGTCACCAACGGCCGGCCGGAAACCGCCGACGCGGAGCACATGGAGGGCCTGTTCCTGAACTCGGTGCCGCTGCGCATGGAGATCCGGCGCGAATCCTGGACCCGGTTGATAGGCCGCGTGATAGACGCGGAACGGGCGCTGCTGCCGCACCGGCGCTATCCGCTGGCCACCATGCTGCGCGACGCCGGCCTGCGCGACGTCGGCGAAGCCATCTTCAACTACACCCATTTTCAGGCGCTGGAAGCGCTGGCCGACTGGCGCCAGCAAGACAGCGCGATGGACAACAGCTTCGCGCTGCAAGTCAACTTCCGCCCCGACGGCGCGCGCATCGTCGGCAGCCTGAGCGCCCACCGCGACGCCCACGACGCCGACGCGCTGCGGCGCTACGCCGGCTGCTACGCCGCCGTGCTCGCGCAACTGGCCGCAGAGCCCGACGGCCCGGTGCGCCGCCAAGACCTGCTGGACGAGGACGAGCGCCGCCTGCTGCTGGACGGCCGGGCCAGCGCCCGCGACATCGCGCCGCTGCCGCTGTGCGAGCTGTTCGAGCGCCAGGTCCGCCGCGCGCCGGACGCGCCGGCGCTGGACAGCGGCGGCGAAACCTTGAGCTACGCCGAACTCAACCGCCGCGCCAACCGGCTGGGCCGGCGGCTGATCGCCGCCGGCGTCGGCCCCGGCCGGCTGGTGGCGGTCGCGCTGCCCAAATCGGCGGCGCTGCTCGTCGCGCAACTGGCGGTGCTGAAAGCCGGCGCCGCCTATCTGCCGCTGGACCTGAACTATCCGGCGGAGCGGCTGGCGCTGATGCTGGACGACGCCCGCCCCGCCCTGGTGCTGAGCGACGCCGGCTCCGCCGCCCGCCTGCCGCAAACCGCCGGGCCGGTGCTGGCGCCAGAGGCCGACGATAGCTTCGCGGACGGCGACATCGGCCGGCAAGAAAGACTGCGGCCGCTGACGGCGGACGATCTGGCCTACGTGATCTACACCTCCGGCTCCACCGGCCGGCCAAAAGGCGTCGCGGTCAGCCACGCCGGGCTGGCCAGCCTGGCGCAGGACCTGAAGGAGCGCTGCGCGCTGGACGCGTCCGCACGCGTGCTGCAGTTCTCCTCGCCGGGCTTCGACGCCTCGGTGCTGGAAATGCTGATGGCCTTCGCCGGCGGCGGCTGCCTGGTGCCGGCCAACGCCAGACAGCTGGACGCCGACAGCCTGCTGGGCACGCTGCGCGCCGCGCGCATCAGCCACGCGCTGCTGCCGCCGGCGCTGTTGGCCTTGCTGGAGCCGGCGCCGGATCTGCTGCCCGGCGCGCTGCTGGTCGGCGCCGACGCCTGCCCCGCCGAGGTGGTGGCCAAATGGGCGCCCGGCCGCCGGATGATCAACGCCTACGGCCCCACCGAATCCACCATCTGCGCCACCTTGAGCGACCGCCTGGCCGGCGGCTCGCCGCCCATCGGCCGGCCGGTGCTCAACAGCCAGGTCTATCTGCTGGACGAGGCCTTGCAGCCGGTGCCCGTCGGCATCGCCGGCGAGCTCTACGTGGCCGGCGCCGGCCTGGCGCGCGGCTATCTGGGCCGCCCCGCGCTCAGCGCCGAGCGTTTCGTCGCCAACCCCTTCGGCGCGCCCGGCAGCCGGCTCTACCGCAGCGGCGACAAGGCGCGCCGCCTGGCCGACGGCCAACTGGAGTTCCTCGGCCGCCTTGATCAGCAGATCAAGCTGCGCGGCTATCGCATCGAGCCCGGAGAGATCGAGGCCGCGCTGCTCGCGCAAGCCGGCGTGGCCCAGGCCGTGGTTCTGCCTGTCGACGACGACGGCCGCAAGCGCCTGATCGCCTACGCCGTGCCGCGCGCGGGCGCCGGCCTGGACGGCGCGCGGCTGCGCGCCGGGCTGGCCGCCAGCCTGCCCGACTACATGTTGCCCGCCGCGGTGATGGTGTTGCCCGCGCTGCCGCTGAACACCCACGGCAAGCTGGACCGCGGCGCGCTGCCGGCGCCGGCGTTTTCGGCCGCGCCGCAGCGCTTGCCCGCCACGCCGGCCGAGCAGGCGCTGGCCGAGCTGTTCGCGGAGACGCTGCGGCTGCCGGCGGTGGACCTGGACGCCGGCTTCCTCGAGCTGGGCGGCGATTCGCTGCTGGCGATGCGGCTGGCCGCCCGCATCCGCGGCCAGCTGGGGGTCAAGCTGTCTATCGAACAGCTCTTCCTCGCCCCCAGCGTCGCCGAGTTGGCGCGGCGGTTGGCGCTTGGCCGGCATGAACCGCGCCAACTCCGGCTGGCCGTCCGCCGCCAAGACGGCGCGCCGGTCTCGCTGCGTTACGAGGGGGAACTGGACTTGCCGGCCTTGCGGCAAGCCTTGCGCGAGCTGGGCCGCCGGCACGCCGCGCTGAACGCGCCGGCCGAGCCGGCCGCGGCGCTGGAAACCGCCGGCGGCTCCGCCTTGCCCGCCGCGCTGCGTCAGGCCGCCGACAGCGATGCCGGCGCGCCGATCGCGCCGCTGCTGCAGGAACTGGCCCAGGCCTACGCCGCCCGCGCCGGCGGCGGCGAACCCGCTTGGACGCCGCTGCCGCGGCCATACGCTGACTACGCGGCCTACGCCTCGTCGCGCGCAGGATTCAGCGAAGCGACGGCGCCGGCTTCGTCCCCTTCCACCCCTTCTTCCCCGACATTGGAGCAAGCATGAGCACACCTCGTCCCGACGACGCCGTCTATCTGAAAAGCGGCGTCAAACTGGAACCCCTGTTCCACCGCTGGTACGCCTGGAGCCATCTGGTGTCGCCGGTCCAGCAGGCGATCAATCTGGCCTTCCGCCAGATTCCGCTGCTGCGTTCCTTCATCGCCAATCCCAGCGTGCACATCGCCGCGTCCAAGAACCCCCAGATGCTGGGCGGCCCCTTCCTGGAGCTGGCGGCCAGCGACCTGCCCGCGGTGCGCCGCCTGCTGCAAGACACGCTGAAGGACGCGGAGCCGCTGCTCCGCTTCGCCGAAGACCTGCAAAAGCTCAATCGCCAGCTGCAGCAAACCGCCAACGGCCACAGCCTGGACTCGGTCTACGCCGAATTGCCGCCCACCCTGGCCGGCCTGGTCGAAGTCAGCTACGACCTCAACCACCATCCCGGCCTCCGCGTGCTGGACCAATTGCTGAGCTACCCGGCCGCCGCGGGCGCGGACCATCAGACGCTGGCCTTCAGCACCGAGCGCGACGAACAGCGCCATTTCTTCCTGAACACGCCCCGGCTGGACGGAGACGCCAGGCTGGTGCTCCCGCTGCCCTTCGCCGACCCCAATCACGAAGCGCTCGCCGCCAGCCGGATACGCGCCGTCCCTTACGCGGAACTGAAGCAGGCGCTGAAGGTGCCGGCGGAACAGGAAGCCCGCTTCCGCGGCTTCTTCGACGCCGAAGCGCCGCGGCGCGAGCAGCCGGAGTACCACGGCGGCGACGTGCGCATCCGTTATTTCGGCCATGCCTGCGTCCTGCTGCAAACGGCGTCCACCTCGGTGCTGATCGATCCCTTCGTCACCTGGGACCGGGACGGCGAACCGCAGCGGCTGACTTTCGACGACCTGCCCGACCATATCGACTACGTGTTCATCACCCACAACCACCAGGACCATTTCAGCCCGGAATTGCTGCTGCAACTGCGCGGCCGCATCGGCCGCATCCTGGTTCCGCGCCACAATAGCCGCAGCCTGGCCGATCCGTCGATGAAACTCACGCTGCGCGCGCTCGGCTTCCGCAATGTGTCCGAACTCGAGCCGATGGAAAGCGTGCGCTTCGACGACGGCGAAATCGTCAGCCTACCGTTTTACGGCGAGCACGCCGACCTGGACATTGAAAGCAAGCACGGCATGTTTCTGCGGCTGAAAAACCGGCGCTTCCTGTTCCTGGCGGACTCGGACTGCAAGGACCGCGCGCTGTACCGCCGCATCGTGGAGCGCCTGGGCAAGGCGGACACCCTGTTCATCGGCATGGAATGCGACGGCGCGCCGCTCAGCTGGCTGTACGGCCCCTACACCGGCAGCCCGCTCAGCCGGCGCGACGACGAATCCCGCACCTTGTCCGGTTCCGACTGCGAGCACGCCTGGAGCATCGTCGAGGAATTCGACTGCAAGAAGATCTACGTCTACGCGATGGGGCAAGAGCCCTGGATGCGCTTCGTCACCGGCCTGGAGTATTCGGCCGACAGCAAACAGATCGTCGAATCGAACAAGTTCCTCGAGCGCTGCCGCGCCGCGGGCCTGAGCGCGGAACGGCTGTACGGCTGCAGCAGCTTCAGCTGCTAAGAACCTGTTTACGATCTGCTGTGCGTCGGCGATACGGCGTTAAAGCCTTGTCTCGCCTTAGCTCGCGAGATCGTAAACACGCTCTAAGAGCCTGTTCAATGTCTGCTGCGCTAGGCCGGAATGATCGCCACGCCGCGCGGCGGACCGGATGACGGAAGGCATCCGGCAAGCGGGCGCGCACGGTTTCCGCCGACGTCGGGGAAGCCGATGCGCCCCAAGCCGCGCGGAGGCTTTTTCTTGTCGACTCATCGCCGCTTCAAGGTTATTCGCTTATGAAATTTTCACTCGATGCCGGCTACGGCTGGCTTGCGTCCTTTCAGCAGCAAGGGCTGTTCCGCCTTGACCAACTGACGCCGGACACGCCCTCATGCTCGTTTCCCATCGCGCTGCAGATCAGCGGCGCGCTGGATGTCGCGGCATTGGAAACGGCCCTGGCCGCGGTCGTGGCCAAACATGAGGCCTTGCGCAGCACGCTGGCCTGCGACGGCGACGAACTGCGTTGCTGGACGCGGCATGCCTGGCCCGGTCCCTTGCTCCAGCTGACGCGCCTGGAGCCGGACAGCGGTAACAAGGCCGAGCTGGACGCGGCCGTCCGGGACATCGTCCGCCGCCCCTTCGATCTGGCGACCGGGCCCTTGTTTCGCTTCGTTCTCCTTCAGCAGGCGGAGACGGAGGCGCGTCTGCTCATGGTGTTCCACCAGGCCGTTTTCGACGCCTGGTCAAGCGGCATCCTGGCGGCGGACCTCGAAACGGCCTATGCCACCGCCTTGAGCGGCGGCGACGCCGAGCTCGCGCCGAATGCGCTCGATTACGCGGATTTCGCTCATTGGCAGCGCGAGCCGTCGCGCGCCGGCGCGTACCAACGGCCGCCATCGAACGCGGACAAGATACGGACAGACGGCGCCGAGTTGGCGCTCAAGCTTCCTTCCGAGCTGGAACAAGCGCTGCGCCGGCTCCAGCAGGAAACGGGAGAGACCTTGTTGGCCGTGTTCTCGTCCTTGCTCGGTCTTTTCCTGGGCGCGCAAAGCGGCCGGGATGAGGCCCTGATCGACGCCTTCGTCCCGGGACGGAGCCATGCGGAAGACCATGAAATCATCGGCCTGTTCGAACACCCGCTCCCGCTGCGCTTGAGGCTGGACGCCAAGCCTAATCTGCGGGAGATGCTGGGCCAGGTCCGCTCGCAGGCCATGCAAGGATTCGGGAACAGGGACATGGCGCTTGAAACATCCGGCGTCTCGACGCCATGGTTTCAAGTCGCCGCGCGGGTGCGGCAAAGACCGCGCTGGCGTCTCGCCGGACTACAGCTGGCCGAACTCGCGGCGCATGCCGAAACAGCGAAGTGCGATTTGAGCTTTGTCCTGGACCAACGCGACGACGGCCTGTGGCTGGCGCTCGAGTACGCCAGCGCCGTGTTCGACGCCGCCAGCGCCCAACAGCTGTTGCACGGGCTGATCCAGTTCGCCGCGCCATGCTTGGCCGAGCCTTCCCGCCGGCTTGACGAATTGCCGGCGGCCGATCCGCTAGACCTGACCTTAAGCCGACCATGGCGGGACAGCGGCGAGGCCGCCGAGCCGGGCCTAAGCCAGGCCAAGGCCTGGCTCGGCCAACTGTCCAGCAACCAGCAAAGTCTGTACTTCTTCGAGAAACTGGCCCCGGACCGCGCCTTGTACAATGTCCCGCTGCATCTGGAGATGCGCGGCCAGCTGGACCCAGCCCGCCTGGAAGCGGCCCTGGAGCAGTTGCTAAGCCGCCATCAAGCCTTATGCACGCGCTTTGTGGAAACCCCGTCCGGCCTGCGCCAGGAAATCGGCGCGCCGCCCACCCTTGTTCTCGAGACAGCGGACCTCAGCCAACTGCCTCAGGAGAGCCGCGACGCCGGCTTCGCCAGCCTGGAACGGGATGTCAGCTCAACGAGCTTCGATCTCGCCGCCGGCCGGCTGTGCCGCTTTTGCCTGGTGCGCCGCGACCGCGAGCACTGGGCCTTGTTGATGGTGTTTCACCACATGGTGTTTGACGGCCATTCCGCCCAACTATGGCTGCGCGATCTGCGCGCCCTGCTGCGGGACGGCGCCTTACCCGCGGCCGGCCCGGCGACGACAGTGAGGGAAGCCGCCGCCGAAGAGCGGGCCTGGCAACGCAGCCGCGATTATCAAACTGAGCTGAACCGCTGGCTCGGCCGCCTGACCGGAACCGCGACCCCGCTCAATCTCAGACCGGACCGCCCGCGTCCGATGCGGCGCGACTACGCCGGCGCCTTCCTGGAGTGCGCCTTGCCCCAGGCGCTGCTGGGCGAACACATCCAGCGCGCCGCCCAGCTTGGCGCCTCGCCGTTCATGGCCGTCGCCGCCCTGCTCGCCGGCTATCTGTCCGCGCGTAGCCATCAGGCCGACGTCTGCATGGGCTTCCCCCATGGCGGGCGCGGCGACGGCGCAACCGAGGAAATGATAGGCAATTTCGTCAATTTGCTGGCCTTGCCGCTGCGGATCGAGGCCGCCGACACCCCGCGCAAGCTCATCGAAAAAACGCGCCAAACCGCCCAGGCCAGTTACGCCGGCTACCGGGTGCCGTTCTCCTCCCTCGTCGAGCGCCTTGGCGTGGAACGCATTCCCGGCCAACACCCGATCTTCCAAGTCGTTGTTACCGTGGATCAGGACTTCAAGGGCTGGACCGAACGGGGCCTGAGCGTGACCTTGCTGCCGGGCACCAACCCCATCGCCAAGTTCGATCTGGCCTTCGGCTTCAATCTGGCCCGCAGCTGCGTCCGCATCGAGTACGCCACCGATATGTTCGATCCGGCGTCGATTGCAGACATGGGCGCGGAACTAGCGGCCCTGCTGTCCCAATGCGTGCGGGGCTTCGATGCGCCGCTGCGGCAAGCGGCCGGCGCGCCGGTAGCCGCGGAGGTGCCGCGCGCCGCGCCCAAGCTGCTGAGGAAACCGAAGCCGGCCAGCGCCGGGGACGCCGGCTGCGCGGCGGACGCGACTTGAACCGATGCCAAGCGCTCGCGACGCGCAGCGGACTTTGAACAGGCTCGAAGAGCCTGTGCCGACAGGACATGAAAAACCAATGACTCATCCAACAGAACTCGGCGCCTGCCGAACGCTTGCCGAGGCCTTCTCCCGCTCGGTCCAGATGTTTCCCGATAGAGTCGCCGTGCGATGCGCGGCGGCTTCGCTCAGCTACCGACAACTGGATCAACGGGCGAACGCCCTGGCCGGCCGGCTCCGCGCCCAGGGCGTGGGCGCGGAAACCCTGGTGGGCTTGTCCGTACGCAGATCGTCCGATCTGATTGTCGCCATGCTGGCCATCCTCAAGGCCGGCGGCGCCTATGTGCCGCTGGACCCGGAGTATCCGGCCGAGCGGCTGAACTACCTCATCGGCGACGCCCGGCCCAAGATGATCATCGTGGACCAGGAATCGCTGGAACGGACGGCAAGCGCGGCGTCCGCCAACGGCATCCCGCTGCTCGATCTTGACGCCTTGGCGCCGACGTCCGGCGACCCCGCCGCGATGTCCGCCGCCGCCGACTCGCCGAATCGAGACGGCCTGGCCTATGTCATCTATACCTCGGGCTCCACCGGCGGCCCCAAAGGCAGCCAGATCACCCACCGCAATGTGCTGCGTCTGTTTAGCGAGTCCCAGCCTTACTACGACTTCGGACCGGAGGACGTCTGGCCCCTGCTGCACTCCTACGCCTTCGATTTCTCGGTTTGGGAAATTTTCGGCGCGCTCTTGCATGGCGGCACGCTGCTGGTCCCCGAGCTGGCCACCATTCGAGATCCCTCGGCGCTGCTGGCTTATTTGCAGCGGCACCGCGTGACGGTGCTCAATCAAACGCCGTCCTTTTTCTATCAGCTCGCCCTGTATCTGAACGAACATCCGGAAAAACGCGAGGCCGTGGCGTCGCTGGCCTTCGTGGTGTTTGGCGGTGAGCGGCTGGACCTGACGCAGCTCAAGCCCTGGTTCAAGACCATGGGCGACGACGGCCCGGTGCTGGTCAATATGTACGGCATCACCGAAACCACCGTCCACGTCACCTTGCATGTGGTCGAGGCCGACGAGTCCAAGCGCAGGAAGTCAGCCGGCATCGGCGCGGCCTTGCCGGACTTGTCGCTGTTCCTGCTCGACGACGCCTTGCGGCCGGTGGCGGCCGGCGAAATCGGCGAGCTCTACGTCGCCGGCCCGGGGCTGGCGCGCGGCTACCTGGGACGGCCGGGCCTGACCGCCGAGGCCTTCATCCCCTGCCCCTTCCCCGGCCACGAAGGCGCGCGGATGTACAAGACCAAGGATCTGGCGAAGATCGATCAGCACGGCGAGCTGGTTTACGAGTCGCGCAAGGGCGGCTACCTGAAGATCCGCGGCTTCCGGGTCTCGCTGGCCGAGATCGAATCCGCGCTGTGCGAGCTGGACGGCGTCGCCAACGCGGTGGTGCTGGCCGCGGCCGAGGACGGCCGCGACCTGATGTCGGCCTATCTCCGCTTCGCCGCCGCGCCGATGAGCTTGCCGGCTCTGCGCCAGGCGCTGGCGGAAAAAATACCGGGCTTCATGATGCCCCACCATTTCCATTGCATCGACAGCTTGCCGCTGACCGCGCACGGCAAGATCGATCGCAGCAAGCTGCCGCACATGGCGCGCCCCCTGAGCGACGAACGCCCGCCGGACGCGCCGGCCTCGGCCGACGAAGCCGACATGACAGCGATCTGGAGCCGGATACTCGGCGTGGACCGCCTTGGCCCGCAAGACGACTTCTTCGCCTTGGGCGGAGATTCGATCCGCGCGGTGGAGCTGATCATGGCGCTGAAGCGCGCCGGCTGGTCGGCAACGGTGGAGGACGTGTTTCACTCGCCTAACGTCCGCGACCTGAACGACCGCAGCCAGCGGGGAGAAACCGGTTTGCCGCCGGCGCCGGCGAAACGGGCAAACGCTGTGTCCGATATGCAAGGCCTGATGCTGGAGCAGTACCAGGCGGCTCCGGCGGGCCTGGGCGTCTATCACGTGCAACAGTGGTTCGACTGCGAAGACGCGGCGCTCGACATCGAGCGGTTGACGCAGGCTTTCCGCTTGGAGTTTTCCCGGCACCCCGTCTTCCGCACCCTCTTCGTCCGCAACGGCGATGCGATTCGCCGCGTCGACGCGGAAACGCTGCGCGTGCGCCTGGACGTCGTCGACCTCCGCCGCGACGCCCCGCCGCGGCAGCAGGCGCTGATCGCCGACTACGCGCGCGCCGACCTGCATGCGCCGTTCACCCCCTTCGAGGCGGCAGGCGAAATGGTGCGGCTGCGCTTCTTCCACACCGCGGACCGCCGCTGCGTCGTGTTCCTCAGCATCCACCACGCCATCGACGACGGCTGGGGCCAGCAACGCTTCTTCGACGCGGCGTTCCAGCGCTATCAACGCCATGCCGCCGTCGCGGCGCCGGCCTGCGCGGACGTGTTTTCCGAATACGTGGCCCTCCAGCAACAGATGGCCCGGGACCCGGCGGCGATTGAATACTGGCGGCAGGCTCCGTTTGCCGGAAAACAGACGGTTGAGCGATGGAGAGAGCCCCCGACAGCGATGATGGAACACAAAAAGCGCATCGCCCCCCAGCTGGTGGCCAGCGCAGGCCGCTGCGCGCGTGAGCGGCGGATCCAGCCGCGCTCCTTGTATTTGGCCGCCGTCGGGCATGCGATCGCGCAAACGACCCAAGACCCCCAGGTATTGATGGGGGTGGTGGTCAACGGCAGGGTGCCGGAACTGAGCGATCCGCTGGAAGCGGTGGGCCTGTTCTGGAACTTGCAACCCTTGTCGTTTCAGGCCTCGGGATGCGCGCTGCAAACGGCTGGCGAAATCCACCAGCGCCTGTTGCAACAGGAGAAGTACGCGCTCTACCCGCACAGCGCGATTTTCGATGCGCGCAGCCCCGGCCGCGAGTTTTCCCACACCTTCAACTTCACCAACTTCCGGGCGCTGGACGCGCAAGCCGCGGACTTGCGCAACTGGGACGGCGTGGACAGATTCCACTACCCGGTCAATATCGCCGTCCATCTGGACGACGGCTCGGAAATCGCCGAATTCCGGCTGAGCGGCGATCCCGCCCATTGCGGCGACGCCGCGGCGGAGGAGCTGTTCCAGGCGTTCGAGGAGGCTTTGGGCCTCGCCGTCGGCGCGCTCGCCGACATCGGCGCATGATGAAGCGCCTAGCCGGCGCTCCCGGCCTCAGCGCGACAGCAAGGAGGCCACTTGCCTGGCGGTGGCCTTGGCCGACTGCGGGTTTTGCCCGGTCACCAGCCGGCCGTCCACCACCACTTTGGAGATGAAGGGCAGCCAGGCCTTCTCGTACAGCGCGCCGCGCCGCCTCATCTCCTCCTCGGCGTTGTAGGGCACCTTGCCGGCCACGCCGGCCAGCGCCTCCTCCCGCCAGGAAAAGCCGGTGAGCCGGCGTCCGGCCACCAGCAGCGCGCCGTCGGACAGCCGGGTGTTCAGCAGGCCGCAATAGCCGTGGCACACCGAGGAGACCACGCCGCCGTGCTCGTAGATCTCGCGGGTGATCCGCTGCAGTCCGGCGTCGTCGGGGAAATCCCACATCACCGCGTGGCCGCCGGTGAAGTAGATCGCGTCGAAGCTCGTCGGGTCGACTTCGTCCGGCCTGGCGGTTTCCGCCAGCAAGGCCCGCTTGTCGGCGCTGGCCAGCCAGGCCCGCGCGGAGGCGTCGGCGTTCGGCCATTTCAGCGAGCGCGGCTCCAATGGGGAAACGCCGCCCAGCGGGCTGATCAATTGCTGCTCCCAGCCTTTCTCGGCGAACACCTCGTAGGCATGGCTCAGTTCCGACAGCCACAAACCGGTGGCTTCGGACGGGTCGGCGTAGTGCGCGACATTGCTCACCACATGCAGAATGCGCTTGCTCATCACGGCTTATCCTTGTCGAAGCGCCGCAGGGCGCGGAAGCGGCTCACGCCGCGCGGCGGGGGGGTGAACCGGCATGGTTCGGCCGCTGCCGGCGGCGGCCCAGTCTCACCATAAGTTTCAAGTCAAGTTGAGGGTCAAGGCGTTTTTGCCCAAGCCGTGAAGCCGTCCGCGGCGCTCAGCCCGCCGCGTCGTCGTCTTCGCGCAGGCGGTTCAACACCCATTGGGCGCGCTCCTCGCAAGCCAGCTCTTCCGGCCCGTTTTCCATGCTGGCGATCACCAGCCGCAGCTGGGCCTTGTTCTGCTCCAGCCGCTGTTGCAGCAGTTCGATCTCGTCCACTTTCCGCTTCAGCCCGGCCAGCAGCTCCTCATGCCGCCAGGCGTTGGGCGCCGTCGGCAACAGCCGGCGGATCTCGTCCAGCGAAAAACCGGCGTTCTGGGCGCTGGAAATGACTTCCAGCAGCCGCAGCGTCTCCGGGCCGTAATCGCGGTAGCCGTTGGCCCCGCGCGCCACCGCGCGGATCAGGCCGCTGGCTTCGTAAAAGCGAATGCGGGAGGCGGTCATGCCGCAGCGCTTCGCCAATTCTCCAATTTTCATCCGCGCTCTCGATCGTGGCTTGACATTAAAGTTAACTTTAAACCTAAGCTTGAGCCAAGATCAAACCGGAGCGCTCGCTGATGACGCTATTCACCCCATTGACCCTTCCCAACGGCTCCAGCCTGCCCAACCGCATCGCCAAGGCGGCGATGGAGGAAAACATGGCGGACGCGGACCAGGCGCCGTCCGACGCCTTGATGCGGCTTTACCAGGCCTGGGCGGACGGCGGCGCCGGCCTGCTGATCAGCGGCAACGTGATGGTGGACGGCCGCGCGATGACCGGACCTGGCGGCGTGGTGCTGGAGGACGAGCGCCAGCTGGAGCGCTTCCGGCGCTGGGCCCGGATCGGCCGTTCCCGGGGCGCGCAGTTCTGGCTGCAGATCAACCATCCCGGCCGCCAGATGCCGGCCAGCCTGGGCCAGACCACCTGGGCGCCGTCCGCGGTGCCGCTGGCGCTGGGCAAGATGTCCAAGCATTTCGACCCGCCGCAGGCGATGACGCCGGAGGTGATCGCCGATGTGATACGGCGTTTCGCCCGCACCGCGCGCCTGGCCGAGCAGGCCGGCTTCAGCGGCGTGGAGATCCACGCGGCCCACGGTTATCTGCTGAGTCAGTTCCTGTCCCCGCTGTCCAACCGCAGAACGGACGCCTGGGGCGGCCCGCTGGAAAACCGGGCCCGGCTGCTGCTGGAGATCGTCAAGGCGGTGCGCGCGGAGACCTCGCCGGGATTCGCCGTGGCGGTCAAGCTCAATTCCGCCGACTTCCAGCGCGGCGGCTTCAGCGCCGACGACGCCCGCCGGGTAGTGGTCTGGCTCAATGAGCTGGCGGTGGACTTGGTCGAACTGTCCGGCGGCAGCTACGAAGCGCCAGCGATGCAGGGCAAGGCCCGCGACGGGCGCACCCTGGCCCGCGAGGCCTATTTCCTGGAGTTCGCCCGCGATCTCCGGACCGTGGCCGCCATGCCGGTGATGGTGACCGGCGGCATCCGCCGCCGGCCGGTGGCCGAGCAGGCGGTGGCCGGCGGAGTGGACATGGTGGGCATCGCCACCGCGCTGGCCATCGCCCCCGCGCTGCCCAGCGACTGGCGCCAGGGCAAGGACACCGCCCCGGCGCTGCCGCCCATCGGCTGGCGCAACAAGCCCTTGGCGTCGCTCGCCAATATGGCCGCGGTGAAGTTCCAGCTGCGCCAGCTCAGCCAGGGCAAAACGACCAATCCCCGAGTGTCGCCGCTGCGGGCGCTGCTCCAGCAGCAGCTGGCCGACGCCTGCCGCGCCCGACGTTATCGGCGCTGGGCGGCGCAGCGCTGAACCGGCCGCCTCAAACGTCCCGCAACGCCGCCAGAAAGCGCGTCAGCGCCGGATTGGCGGCGTCCTGGCGGCTCACGAAGCTCAGCGGCATCGGCAAGGACAGATCCTGCAGCCGGAAGAAACGCGCCTGGGCCGGCGGCCTCCCCAGATTGGCCGAGTTGACGATGGCGGCGCCGATGCCGGCGCAGACCAGCGACAAGATCGCCGTCTCGGTGCCGGCCTCCTGCGCCACCTTGAGCTGCACCCCCAGTTGTCGGCAGGCGCCGATCAGGCGGTCGTAATAGCCGGGATAGGCGTCGCGCGGCAGGGTCACGAAGGGCCGGTCCGCCAGGCTGCGCAGCGCGACGGGGCGGCTCTCGTCGTGGCCGGTGTCCCAGCAGCGCGGCAGCGCCAGCACCACATCGTGCTCCAGCAGAGGAAGGCCGGCGACGCCTTCCGGCAAGGGCTCGTATTGGTAGACGAAGCCGCCGTCCAGCGCGCCCTCCGCCAAAGCGCTCAGCTGCTGCGGCGTGTTCAGCACGCTCAGCTCCAGCGCCACCTCCGGCGCGTCCGCCTGAAAGCGGCTGAACGCCTTGGGCACCAGTCCGTCCCAGCCGGCGTTCTCCACGCAGCCCAGCCGCAGCCGGCCCAAAAGGCCGGCGGCCACGCGCCGCGCGCCGTCGGCCGCGTCGTCCAGCGCGGCCATCGCCTTGCGCACTTCGCGCAGATAGCTTGCGCCGGCCGCGGTCAGCCTGAGGCCGCGCGACGAGCGCTCAAACAGCGACAGGCCCAACTCTTGCTCCAGATCCTGGATCTGGCGCGACACCGCCGGCTGGGTGATGTGCAGGCGTTCGGAGGCCAGGCGCACGCTTTGGTGCTCGGCCACGGCGATGAAGTAACGGAGATGACGCAATTCCATGCGGGGTCTTTCGGCTTGTCTATGCCTTAAAGTTATCACGAATTAATAATTCGGCATTGGAAAGCATGACAGATTTCCGCGATAGTGGCGCTCAGGCAGCCGGCGACTCCGGCGCGCACCCTAGCCGCAGAGACCCAAATGAACACCACCAACACTTATCAACTTGGCGACGCCAAGATCACCCGCGTGACGGACACGCTGTTGCGCGGCCTGGCGCCCTCCTTTCTCTACCGCGACTGGGACGACGCCTTGCTGACGCGGCAACCGGGTTTGCGCGGCCTGCTGGACGCCGCGGGCGAGAGCCTCACCCTCAGCGTGCACAGCTGGGCGGTGGAATGGGCCGGCCAGGTCTTCCTGATCGACACCGGCATCGGCAACGACAAGGAGCGCGCGTTCAACCCGCTGTTCCACCGGCTGCAAACCCCTTTTCTGCAGCGCCTGGCCGAGCTGGGCATCCAGCCGGCGGACGTCGACCACGTGCTGCTGACCCATTTGCACGCGGACCACGTGGGCTGGAACACGCGGCTGATCGACGGCCGGTGGACGCCCACCTTTCCCCGCGCCCGCTATGCCTTGCCGCAGGGCGATCTGGACTTCTTCGCCACGCCGGAGGCGGACAGCCGGCGCATGGTGTTCGACGACAGCGTGGCGCCGGTGATCGCCGCCGGCCAGGCCCTTGTCATCGGCCTGGACGGCGGCGACTACCAGGACGGTTTCCGCTTCCACCCCACGCCCGGCCATTGCGCCGGCCATATGTCGATTTCGCTGACTTCGCGCGGCGAGACGGCGCTGTTCTGCGGCGATGTGATGCACACGCCGATGCAGGTGTACCGGCCGGAATGGAATTCGGTGTTCTGTCGGGAGCAGGACGCGGCGCGGGAGTCGCGGCGCTGGCTGCTGGATTTCGCCGCGGAAAACCGCGCCGCCGTGTTCAGCGCCCACTTCTCCGACACCTCGGCCGGCCGGGTGACGCGCAGGGACGGCGGTTTCGACTGGCAATTCCTTTGATTCCCAAGCCCAGGAGCCCCTCATGCCCCTTCCCGCTCTCACCGCTCAGGCCCTTACCCCTCGGACAGTCGCCGCCCTGGCCCGGGCCGCCGGCTTGACCCTTGGCCCCGAACGCCAGGCGGCGGTTGCCGCCGTCCTGGCCGCTATCCGCGCGGAAACCGCTAGACTGAACCAGCCCTGCCTGGCCGACGCCCGCCTTGCCCAACACTTCGACCCGGACTGGAGGTAAACGCCGTGCAAGCTTATCAATTGAACATCCTGGACGCCGCCCGGCTGATTGAGGCCGGCCAACTGTCGCCGGTGGAGCTGACCCGCTCGGTGCTGGAACGGGCGCGGCAGCAGGAAGACCGGATATCCGCCTATGTCGCGCTCGCCGCGGACCAGGCCATGGCCGACGCGCGCCAGGCCGAGGCGGAAATACGCCGCGGCGACTACCGCGGCGTCTTGCACGGCATCCCCTACACGCTGAAAGACCTGATAGACGCGGCCGGCCTGCCCACCACCGCCAGTTCGCGGGTGCGCCGGCATCACCTCGCCGCCGCCGACAGCGCGGTGGCGGCCCGGCTCAGACAGGCCGGCATGATACTGACCGGCAAAACCCATACCCATGAGTTCGCGTTTGGCCTGACCACGCCGCAAAGCAACAATCCCTGGGCGCCGGAGCGCTCTCCGGGCGGCTCCAGCGGCGGTTCCGCCGCCGCGGTCGCCTACGGCGGCGCGCTGGCGGCGCTGGGCACCGACACCGGCGGCTCGATCCGGGTGCCGGCGGCGCTGTGCGGGCTGGTGGGCCTCAAACCCACTTACGATCTGGTGTCCCGCCAGGGCGTGGTGCCGCTGTCCGGCTCGCTGGACCATGTCGGCCCCATCGCCCGCACCGTGGCGGACGCCGCGGCGATCTTGGACGCCATCGCCGCCCGGCCGGCCGCGCCGGCCGAGAGCTACCGCCAGGGCCTGGACCAGGGGGTGGCCGGCCTGCGCGTCGGCGTGCCCGGTAATTATTTCCACGAGCGCGTCGCGCCGGAGATCCTGGCCGCGCTGCGGGAGCAGCAGGCCGAGCTGGCCGCCGCCGGCGCGGTGCTGGTGGAAGTCGAGATCCCGCTGGCCGATCTCATCCTGCCCACCCAATGGGGCTTGATAGCGCCGGAGGCCGCCGCCTATCACCGGGACGACCTGCTCCGCGCGCCGCAGCTGTACGGCGAGGAGGTGCGCACGCTGCTGGAAGCCTGCATGCTGGTGCCGGACAGCGACTACGCCCAGGCCCGGCGCGCCCGGGTCGCGCTGCAGGCCGCCTGGCGGCGGATGTTCGCCGACATCGATCTGCTGCTGGTCCCCACGGTGCCGCACACCGCGCCGCTGCACGGGCAGGACAGCTTCGTCTGGCCGGACGGAAGCGAGGAGAGCGTGGCGTCGGCCTACATCCGCCTGAGCACGCCCGCCAATGTGCTGGGCCTGCCGGCGCTGACGGTGCCGGTGGGGCTGGATCGGGCCGGGCTGCCGTTTGGCGCGCAGCTGATAGGCCGGCCTTACGACGAGCGCACGGTGTTGCACGCCGGCCAGCTGATAGAAAGCAGCCGCCAAATCCGGTTTGACCGGCCGCGGGCTTAAGAACCTGTACAAGGTCCGCTGCGCTTCGTGAAGCGTTGCACGGTGAGTACCAGCTCAAAATGCTCATGTACCGCATGTACATTCCGCTTTTTCGCTAGTTTTCGCCTTGTCCCGCCCTTGCTCGCAAGACTTTGAACAGGCTCT
>NZ_LDUR01000024.1:0-189849 GCF_001043705.1 Chromobacterium sp. LK11 | reverse complement strand
ACACGGCGAGTGCCAGCTCAAAATGCTCATGTACCCCTCGTGCATTCCGCTTTCTCAGCGGTTTTCGCCTTGTCTCGCGAGATCGTAAACAGTTCTCAGGTCTGCTAACAAAACCCCTGATCCCGCCTTGAGCCTTCCGCGCCGCAGCTACTGCCTGCGTCGGCGCGCCTGGGTTCAATTCTCGGCGAGGTTTTGTCAGTGGCTCTTAAGCCATGCCTAAATCCCGCTTCGGCAAATGCGAATTGCCAGTCGCGGCCGGCCTCTTCATGCTGAGCCCGCAGTCTCCACTCCGGTTCGAGCAATTGCCGATGGGCATGAGAAAGAGGGCGGGCGCAGTGTTTGACATTAAACATGTGAATCAATGGTTGGGGAAGCGCGAGCGGCGCGACGACTGGCTGGCGCCGGCGCCGGCCGCGGCGCTGGCATCCTTGCTGGGGCAGGCCGGTCCGCCGCCGGAGCCGGGCGAGGCCTTGCCGCCACTGTGGCACTGGCTGTACTTCAACCGCCTGGCGCCGCCGGAGGCGCTGGGCGCGGACGGCCATCCGCGCCGCGGCGGCTTCCTGCCGCCGGTGGAGCTGCCGCGGCGGATGTGGGCCGGCGGCCGCGTGGAATGGCTGCAGCCGCTGCGGCTGGGGGAGCGGGCCAGCCGGGACTCCCGCATCGCCGCCATCCAGGACAAGAGCGGCCGCAGCGGGCCCTTGCTGTTTCTGACGCTGCGTCACGAAATCAGCGGCGAGAACGGCCTGGCGCTGGTGGAGGAGCAGGATCTGGTCTATTGCCGGCCGCCGGCCGCGGACCAGGCCGCCGCGCCGCCGGCGCCGATTCCGGCCACGCCGTGGCGGCGCGCGCTGCGCGCCGACGACGTCCTGTTGTTCGGCTATTCGGCCTTGACGCTGAACACCCACCGCATCCATTACAACCGCGATTACGCGACCGGCAGCGAAGGCTACCCGGGCCTTGTGGTGCACGGGCCCTTGCTCGCCACCCTGTTGCTGGAGCTGTGCGGCCGGAGCGCGCCGGGCTTCCGCCCCGGCGGTTTCCGCTTCCGCTCGTTGCGGCCCTTGTTCGAAAACACCGAGATCGCTTTGGGCGGCCTGCCGGACCCGGCCGACCGCATGGTGGCCCTGTGGGCCTGGAACGCGGCCGGGCAGCCGGCGATGGAGGCCCGCCTGCAATGGGCGCCGGACGACGGCGCCTGAATCGTTAAGGGAGGATGCGATGCGGCAAAGCAAGGATGATTACCAGACGCTGCGCGAAGCGGTGCGCGCGCTGTGCGCGCAGTTTCCGGACGCCTATTTCCGCGAGATCGATCAGCAGCGCGGCTATCCGGAGGCCTTCGTCTCCGCGCTGACCGAGGCCGGCTGGCTGGCTGCGCTGATTCCTGAGGAATACGGCGGTTCCGGCCTGGGCCTGACCGAGGCTTCGGTGATCATGGAGGAGATCAACCGTTGCGGCGGCAACTCCGGCGCCTGCCATGGCCAGATGTACAATATGGGCACCTTGCTGCGCCACGGCTCCGAGCGGCAAAAGCGCGACTACCTGCCGCGCATCGCCAGCGGCGAATTGCGCTTGCAGTCCATGGCGGTCACCGAGCCGACCACCGGCAGCGACACTACCCGCATCAAGACCCGCGCCGTCCGCCGCGGCGACCATTACCGCGTCAGCGGCCAGAAAGTGTGGATTTCCCGGGTCCAGCATTCCGATCTGATGATACTGCTGGCGCGCACCACCCCGCTGGAGCAGACGAGCCGGCGCTCGGAAGGCATGTCGCTGTTCCTGATCGACCTGCGCGAAGCCGTGGGCCGCGGCCTGAGCGTGCAGCCCATCGCCAATATGGTCAATCACGAGACCAACGAGCTGTTCTTCGACGAACTGGAAGTGCCGGCGGAGAACCTGATCGGCGAGGAGGGCCAGGGTTTCCGCTACTTGCTGGACGGGCTCAACGCCGAACGGGCGCTGATCGCCGCCGAGTGCATAGGCGACGGCCGCTGGTTCATCGAGCGCGTCGCCGAGTACGGCCGCGAGCGCCAGGTGTTCGGCCGGCCCATCGCCCAGAACCAGGGCGTGCAATTTCCCATCGCCCGCGCCCACGTCAATCTGGAAGCCGCCAGCCTGATGCGCTTCGAAGCCTGCGCGCGTTTCGACGCGCGGCAAAGCTGCGGCGCCGAAGCCAATATGGCCAAGTTGCTGGCCGCCGACGCCTCCTGGGAGGCGGCCAATGTCTGCCTGCAATTCCACGGCGGCTTCGGCTTCGCCTGCGAATACGACGTCGAGCGCAAATTCCGCGAAACCCGCTTGTACCAAGTGGCGCCGATTTCCACCAATCTGATCCTGGCCTACGTGGCCGAACACGTGCTGGGCCTGCCGCGCTCGTTTTGAGAACCTGTTTACGATCTCGCGAGCTAAGGCGAGACAAGGCGAAAACGGCTGAGAAAGCGGAATGTACACACGGTACATGAGCATTTCGAAGGTGTTTTCAACGCCGTATCGCCAACGCGCAGCAGATCGTAAACAGGTTCTGAGCACGGCAGTCTCGTGGAGACCCGAATGGGACCCTTGCAAGGCATTACCGTCGTTTCGCTGGAACACGCCGTCGCCGCGCCCTTCGCCACCCGGCAACTGGCGGACCTGGGCGCGCGGGTGATCAAGGTGGAACGCCCCGGCGACGGCGACTTCGCCCGCCGCTACGACGAGCGGGTGGGCGGCTTGTCCTCCTATTTCGCCTGGATCAACCGTTCAAAGGAAAGCCTGACCCTGGACCTGAAACAGCCAGCCGCCGCCGCCGTGTTGACGGCGTTGCTGGAGCGCGCCGACGTGCTGGTGCAGAACCTGGGGCCGGGCGCGGCGGAACGGCTGGGACTGGGCGCCGCCGCGCTGCGCGCGCGGCTGCCGCGGCTGATCGTCTGTGACATTTCCGGCTACGGCAGCGACGGCCCCTACGCCGGCAAGAAAGCCTACGACTTGCTGATCCAGGCCGAGGCCGGCCTGCTCTCCATCACCGGCGGCGCCGACGGGCCGGCGCGCGCCGGCATTTCCATCGCCGACATCGCCGCCGGCATGTACGGCTACAGCCACATCCTGGCGGCGCTGATCCAGCGCGGCCGCAGCGGGGAGGGCAGCCATATCGAAGTGTCGATGCTGGAGGCCTTGGCCGAATGGATGGGCAATCCGCTGTATTTCGCCTTCCAGGGGCAGCCGCAGGCGCGGCGCAGCGGCGCCAGCCATCCCAGCATCTACCCCTATGGCCCGTTCCAGGCCGGCGACGGCCAGTGGCTGCTGTTCGGTCTACAGAACGAGCGCGAGTGGCGGCGCTTCTGCGATCAGGTGCTGGAGACGCCGGCGCTGGCCGACGATCCGCGCTTCGCGTCCAATCCGCAGCGCCATCAAGGGCGGGAGGCGCTGCAAGCCATCATCGATCAGGTGTTCGCCGGCCTGGATTCGGCCCAGTTGCTGGAACGGCTGGAGCGGGCCGGCATCGGCAACGGCCGCATCAACGACATGGCCGATGTCTGGCGCCATCCGCAGCTGGCGGCGCGGCGGCGCTGGAGGCAAGTGGAGTCCCCGGCGGGGCCGATTCCGGCGCTGCTGCCGCCGGGCGACAACGACGGCTTCGACTACCGGATGGACGCGATTCCGGCGCTGGGCCAGCACACCGAGGCGATTTTGCGGGACTTGGGCTACGCCGCCGCCGATATTCACCGCCTGCGCGAACAGCGGGCGATCTGAAACCTGAAACGGGAGGACAAGGATGACAGCGATAACGTCGACACCGGCCAGCGGCAGCGCCGGCCTGGCGGCCTTTGCCGCCGAGCTGCGGCCGGAACAGGTGCCGGAGCCGGTATGGCGCCGGGCCGAGGAGTTGCTGCTGGACTGGTTCGGCGCCGCGCTGGCCGGCAAGGGCGCGCGGCCGGTGAAAAGCATCGCCGCGCTGGCTGAGGCGATGGGGCCGGCCGGCGGCGCGGCGGAACTGCTGATTTCGCGGCGGCGCAGCTCGCCGCTGTTCGCAGCCATGGTCAACGCCGCCGCCTCCCACGTGGCGGAGCAGGACGACGTGCACAACGGCGCGGTGTTCCATCCCGGCACCGTGGTGTTTCCGGCGGCGCTGGCGGCGGCGCAGGCCTTGCGCCGTTCCGGCGCCGAACTGCTGCTGGCCGCCATCGCCGGCTACGAGGCCGGCATCCGCGCCGGCGAAAGCCTGGGCCGTTCCCATTACCGGGTGTTCCACACCACCGGCACCGTCGGCGGCATCGCCGCGGCGGTGGCGGTGGGGCGTTTGCTGCGGCTGAACCCGGAGCAGATGAACCACGCCATCGGCAGCGCCGGCACCCAGGCCGCCGGCCTGTGGGAGTTCTTGCGCACCGCCGCCGACTCCAAGCCCCTGCACGCCGCCCATGCCGCCGCCAGCGGCTTGAGCGCGGCCTATCTGGCGCGCGACGGCTTCCGCGGCGCGACGCAGATACTGGAAGGCCCGCAAGGCATGGCGGCCGGCATGTCCAGCGACGCCGACGCCGGCCGGCTGTGCGATCGCCTGGGCGAGCGCTGGGCGCTGCTGGAAACCTCGTTCAAGTTCCACGCCTCCTGCCGCCACACCCACCCTGCGGCGGACGCCTTGTTGCAATTGATGCGCGAGCATGGCCTCGGCGCGGACGATATCGTCCGCGTCAACGCGCGGGTGCACGTCGCCGCGCTGGAGGTGCTGGGCGTGGTGGGGCGGCCGCAGAGCGTGCATCAGGCCAAGTTTTCCATGGGCACGGTGCTGGGACTGATCGCCTGCCACGGCGCCGCCGGCATCACCGAATTCGAGCGGGCGCTGGACGATCCCGCCGTTGGCGACTTTGCCGCCAAAGTGACGATGGAGGCGGACGCCGAAGTGGAGGCCGCCTATCCGCAGCGCTGGATAGGCAAGGTGGAGGTGAATACTCGCGATGGCCGCCGGTTGACATGCAAGGTGGAACAGCCCAAGGGCGACCCCGGCAATACCTTGAGCCGCGCCGAACTGGAAGCCAAGGCCTTGCGGCTGGCGGCCTTCGGCGGCGCGGCGGGTCCGGAGGAGGCCAGGCTGGCCTTGGCCAATCTGTGGAAGATCCGCGGGGCGGCGGTGGTGGGCAGCCTGTTGCCGGGAGCGCGGACATGAGGCCGCTTGCCGCATGGCACAGCTATCTGTTCGTGCCTGGCAACCGGCCGGAGCGTTTCGCCAAGGCCGCCGCTTCCGGCGCCCATGCGCTGATTCTGGACCTGGAGGACGCGGTGCCGGCGGCGGACAAGGCATTGGCGCGAGGGGCGGCGGCGAATTGGTTGGAGCTGCCCGCCGGCGCCGGCCCGGCGCGGCTGTTGCGCGTCAACGCCGCCGACAGCCCCGACTTCGCCGCCGATGCCCAGCTATGCCGGGAGCTGTCCCTGGACGGTGTGGTGCTGTCCAAGGCCGAGAGCGTGGAGCAACTGGACGCGTTGACCGCCGGCCGTGCCGGCCCGCCCTTGCTGCCGCTGATCGAAACCGCGCGCGGCTTCGACCAGGTCGCCGCCATCGCCGCCCATCCGCGGGTGGCGCGCTTGGTGTTCGGCGCGCTGGATTTTCAATTGGACCTGGATCTGGATATCGACGACGACGACGGCGAGGCCTTGTTGTATTTCCGTTCCCGGTTGGTGCTGAATTCGCGGCTGGCCGAGCTGCCGCCACCGGTGGACGGGGTCACCACCGCGCTGGATGAAGCGCAATTGCACCGCGACGCGCAGCGAGCGCGGCGGCTGGGCTTCGGCGGCAAGCTGTGCATTCACCCAGGCCAGATCGCCGCGGTCAATACCGCCTTCCGCCCCAGCGAGCTGCAGCTGGCCTGGGCGCTGCGGGTGCGGGAGGCGGCGGCGCGGGCCGGCGGCGGCGCCACCTTGCTGGACGGCAGGATGATAGACCGGCCGGTGTTGTTGCGCGCCGAGCGGATTCTGGCGGAGGAGTTCTGAACATGGCGCGCCAATCGACGGCCGACCCCGTCACTTCCATCGCGCGGCGGCCCGGCTTGTGGTCGGTGTTCACGCAAGGCTTCTGCGGCCTGTCGCCCAGCGTTTCCTTTCTGACTCATTCCCCCAGGAGCATAGGCATGACTACATCAGAGGCCGCCGGGCCGGAACGGATCTACCAACAGGCGCTGCGGGCCGGCGTGTTTCAGATACAGCGCTGCGCGGCGTGCGAGCACCATGTGTTCTATCCGCGGGTGGCCTGCCCGCATTGCGGCGCGGCGGCGCTGATCTGGGTGCGGCCCAGCGGCGCCGGCACCGTCTATTCCAGTTCGGTGGTGCGCCGCAAACCGGAGCAGGGCGGCGATTTGAACATCGCGCTGGTGGATCTGGCCGAGGGCGTACGGCTGATGAGCCGGGTGGAAGGCGTGGCGCCGGATGCGGTGCGCATCGGCATGGCGGTGCGGGCGTCCATCGTCAGCGAGCAAGGCCAGGCCTTGCTGGTCTTCGTGCCGGAAGGGGGGCGGACATGAGCCGGGCGCAAGGGTTGCGCGGCGCGGTGGCCATCGTCGGCGTCGGCCAGGCCGGCCTGGGCGAGGCCCATGGCCGCAGCGAGATGGAAATCCTGGCCGAAGCCGCCGGCATCGCGATCGCCGACGCCGGCCTGACGCTGGGCGAGATCGACGGTCTGACCACCGCCAGCGTCAACGCCAGCATGTGGGGGCTGCCGGTGGCGGAGTACCTGGGCATCCGCCCGCGCTTCCTGGACAGCACCATGCTGGGCGGCTCCAGCTTTGTCGCCCATATGCTGCCGGCGGCGCTGGCGCTACAGGCCGGGGTGTGCGACGCGGTGCTGGTCTGCTACGGCAGCACCCAGCGCACGGCGACCTTCGGCCGCAAGGAAAGCAATCAGGCGCGGCGCTTCCTCGACCCGATGCCGCATGAACATCCATACCAACCGGCGCTGCCGGTCACCGCCTACGCGCTGGCCGCGGCGCGGCACATGCACCAGTACGGCACCCGCCGCGAGCACCTGGCCGAGGTGGCGGTGGCGGCCCGGCGTTGGGCCCAGCTCAACCCGGAGGCCTATGCGCGCGAGCCGCTGAGCCTGGAGCAGGCGCTGGACGCGCGCATGGTGGCGGACCCGCTGTCGGTGCGCGATTGCTGCCTGGTGACCGACGGCGCCGGCGCCTACGTGATGGTGCGCGCCGAGCGCGCGCGCGACCTGCCGCGGCCGCCGGCCTATATGTTGGGCGTCGCCGGCGCCACCTGGCACCGGCAGATTTCGGCGATGCCGGACCTGACCGTGACCGCGGCGCGCGAATCCGGCGCGCGGGCGCTGGCGATGGCCGGCATGCGCCCGGCCGACATCGACGTGGTCCAGCTCTACGACGCCTTCACCATCAACACCTTGTTGTTTCTGGAAGACCTGGGCTTCTGCGCCAAGGGAGAGGGCGGGCCCTTCGTCGCAGACGGCGCCATCGCGCCGGGCGGCCGGCTGCCGGTCAACACCAACGGCGGCGGCCTGTCCTGCGCGCACCCCGGCATGTACGGCGTGTTCCAGGTGATAGAGGCGGTGAGGCAGTTGCGCGGCGATTGCGGCGCGCGCCAGGTGGCCGGCGCGACTACCGCGCTGGTGCACGGCAACGGCGGCACGCTGTCGTCGCAGGTCACCGCGGTGTTGGGCGGCGCCGCAGCGCTTTGAAAACCTGCGCAATATCTGCTGAGCGTCGGCGAGACGGCGTTGCAACCGGCTTTGGAAGATACCGTATGCACTCTTCGCTTCTTCAGCCCCCACGCCTTGTCTCGCCCCGGCTCGCGAGACTTTGAACAGCTATTGGGAACAAGGAGGCAGACAATGGAAAAGCAAGCCATGTTGGCGGGCAAGGTGGTGGTGGTGACCGGGGCCGGCGGCGGCATCGGGCGCGATATCGCGCTGGCGATGGCGGCCGAAGGCGCGCGGGTGGTGGTCAACGACATCGGCGCCGCGCTCAGCGGCGAGGGCCGCGACGCCGGGCCGGCGCAGCGGGTGGCGACGGAGATCCGCGAGCGGGGCGGGCTGGCGCAGGACAATAGCGACAGCGTGGCCAGCGCGGAAGGCGCGGCCGGGATCATCGCCGCCGCGATCGAAGCGTTTGGCCGGGTGGATTGCGTGGTCAACAACGCCGGCATCTTGCGCGACCGCATCTTCCACAAGATGAGCGAGGAGGAATGGGACGCGGTGCTCAAGGTCCATCTTTACGGCGCCTACCACATGAGCCGCGCCGCGGCGCCGCATTTCAAGGAGCAGGGCTCGGGCAGCCTGGTGCACATGACCTCGACTTCCGGGCTGATCGGCAATTTGGGCCAAGCCAATTACGCGGCGGCCAAGCTGGCGGTGGTGGCGCTGTCCAAGTCCATCGCGCTGGACATGCAGCGCTTCGCCGTGCGTTCCAACTGCATCGCGCCATTCGCCTGGAGCCGGATGATAGGGTCCATCCCGTCGCAGACCGAGGCCGAGCGGCAGCGGGTGGACAAGATCAAACAGATGACGCCGGCCAAGATCGCGCCGCTGGCGGTGTTCCTGGCCAGCGACGCCGCCGGCGCGGTCAACGGCCAGGTGTTTTGCGTGCGCAACAACGAGATCTTCCTGATGAGCCAGCCGCGGCCACTGCGCTCGGTGCAGCGTGATCAGGGCTGGACGCCGCAAACCATAGCCGAGCATGCGATGCCGGCGCTGCAAGGCTCTTTCGTCGGCCTGGAGCGCTCGGCCGACGTGTTCAGCTGGGACCCGGTGTGAAGATGGCTGGGCGAGCAAAGAGCGGCTAAAAAAGTCAGTTTTATGTCTGAGGCAAGTCGGCGCAACGCAGCATCAGGAGTTTTGTTAGCCGCTCTAAGAACGTGTTTACGATCTCGCGAGCTAAGGCGAGACAAGGCGAAAATGGCTGAGAAAGCGGAATGTACGCGTGGTACATGAGCATTTCGAAGGTGTTTTCAACGCCGTATCACCGACGCGCAGCAGATCGTAAACAGGTTCTAAGGAAAGGAGTTCGCATGCTGGATCACAGCCATATCGGCCGGGCGCTGACGCCGTATTCGGTGCTGGTGGAGGCGGGACGGTTGAGGTTTTTCGCCCTGGCCACCGCGCAAAGCGATCCGGTCTACTTTGATCCAGCCACGGCCGAGGCCGCCGGCTACCCGGCGCTGCTGGCGCCGCCGACTTTTCTGTTCTGCCTGGAGTTCGAGTCGCCGCAGCGGGGCGAGTTGTACCGGCTGCTGGACATCGATATCGCGCGCATCCTGCACGGCGAGCAGAGTTTCGCCTACCGACGGCAGGTGTTCGCCGGCGATCGCCTCGATTACGCCGGCCGCATCGCCAACATCTACGTCAAGCGGAGCCGCTCCGGCGGCGAGTTGGGCTTTATCGAGATCGAGACCACGGTCAGCAACGCCGAGCGGCAAGTGGTGGCGGAGTTGCGCCGGGTCACGGTGGTCAAGCCGGCCTGAGCCTGGCTGGAGGGAGAGAGAAATGAACACCGCAGATTGGAGCGAGCCGCAAGTCGGCGACGAATTGCCGGCCTTCACCGCGCCGGCGATCAGCCGCGCCGCGCTGGCCTTGTACGCCGGCGCGTCCGGCGACCACAACCCCATGCACATCGACAGCGATTTCGCCCGCGCGGCTGGTCAGGACGATGTGTTCGCCCACGGCATGCTGGGCATGGCCTACCTGGCGCAGCTGCTGACGCGCTGGGCGCCGCAGGCCGCGCTGCGCAGCTGCCGCGCCCGCTTTGTCTCGATCACCCGCCTGGGCGACTGCCTGCGTTGCGAGGCGACGGTGTCGCAGCTATTCGAGCAGGACGGCGAGCGGCGCGTGCGCCTGCAACTGCGGGCGGTCAACCAGCACGGCGAGACCCGGCTGCAGGGTGAGGCGGTGGTGGCTTTGGCCGCGCCGGACTAAGAACCTGTTTACGATCTTTTGTCAGTACTTGAAACACGGTTTGGTACACAGGAAGTCGCGTATTCGACGCGCCCTGGGTCCCTTCAAGCCTGCCGTCGGGTGGCAGGTCCGAGGTCTTAAGCGGCTGCTTGTTCGAGCAGCGCGACGGTAGCGCGCCATCACTGAGCGAATCAAAGATTCGCACGTAGAGAGTTCAGCCGCGCCTCGGACCTGACGGGACCCGGCGGGAAGCCGCAGGCCAGGCTTGCAGGGTGGCCTTTAGGGGTGGAGGGGATATTTGGCCAAGCAAATATCTCCTCCCTGCTCGCCGGGCAGCCCCGGCAATGAAAATCATCATCCGCACAGCGGATTCCATGTTTTGGAGCCATCACTCGGAAAGATCGTAAACAGGTTCTAAGAACCTGTTCGAGGGCTGGCTAGGCTGGGCTTGGGCTAGGCGCGCCGGCCTCCGCCGCTTCACGGCTGAAGTACAAATCGTGCAGCGCTTCCAACTCCACGCTGGCGGCGGGCTGCGACAGCAGCACCTTGCCGCTTTGCATCAGGTAGACATGGTCGGCCACCGCCAGCGCGCTGCGGGTGCTTTGCTCCACCAGTACGATGGTCTTGCCCTCCCGTTTCAGCGCCTCCAGGCAGGCAAACAGTTCCTGGCTGATCACCGGCGCCAGGCCCAGCGAGGGTTCGTCTATCAGCAGCAGCTGCGGCTCCGCCATCAGGCCGCGCCCCAGCGCCAGCATCTGCGCCTCGCCGCCGGACAGCGAGCCGGCGAGCTGGCGGCGGCGCTGGGCCAGTTTGGGAAACAGCGTGTAAGCGCGCTCCAGGCCGTCGGCCGCCCACGACCGGGCCGCGGGAACAAAGGCCCCCATCCTCAGGTTCTCCTCCACCGTCATGTCCTTGAACACCAGCCGGCCCTCCGGCACCAGAACCATGCCGTGGCCGGGCATGTCCCAGGCGGGCACATTGCGCAAGGACTTCCCGCGCAGGCGGATGTCGCCGCCCTGTATCGGCAGCAGGCCGCTGATGGTGCGCAGCAGCGTGGTTTTGCCGGCGCCGTTGGGGCCGATGATGGCGGTGAGCTGGCCGGCGGCGAAGCGTAGATCCACGTCCCACAAGATGGTGATGCCGCCGTAACCGGCGCGCAGACGCTGGATTTCAAGCATGGTTCTCTCCGGTGTAGCTGCTGACGACGCGCGGATCGCGGAACACCGCCTCCGGCTCGCCGTCGGCGATCAACTCGCCGAAATCGAGCACGCAAACGCGGCGGCACAGCCGGTGTATGGTTTCGATATCGTGCTCTATCAGCAGAATGGTCAGCGCATAGCGTTGCTGCAGGCCTTGCAGCATGGTCATGAAACGGCGCTTGCTGCTGGTTTCCAAGCCGGCCAGCACTTCGTCCAGCAGCAGGATCTTGGGGCGGGTGGCCAAGGCCTTGCCCACTTCCAGCGCCTTCAGTTCGCTCAGGCTCAGCTCGCCGGCCGCCTGGCGCTCGGCCTTGGCGCTCAGGGCCAGCAGGTCCAGGATGCGCTCGATGTCCTCCGGGTCGCGCTGGCCGGCGCCGAAGCGTTGCGCCACTTGCAGGTTTTCCCGCACCGTCAGTTGGTGCATGGGCTGAGGAATCTGGAAGGAGCGGCCTATGCCCAGCCGCGCGCGCTGGTAGAGCGGCAAGGACAGGATGTCGCGGGACTGGAATAAAATGCGGCCGCCGCTGGGCCTGACCAGGCCGGAGATGGTGTTGAACAGCGTGGTCTTGCCGGCGCCGTTGGGGCCGACCAGGCCGACGATCTCATCGTCGCCGATCTCCAGGCTGACGCCCTTGAGCGCGGCGAGCCCGCCAAAGCGCACCGATATGTCTTCAAGTTTCAGCATGCGATGGTTCCTCGGTTCGGCGGCGGCGCAGTGCGCGCTCCAACAGCGGCAACAGCCCGTTTGGACTGACGATGATCATCAGCGCCAGCAACGCGCCCAGCATGATTTCATGGCCTATGGGCAGCAGATTCTTGAACAGCAACTGGCTGACCAGGTAGACCACCGCCGCGCCGACCAGCGGACCGGCGATGGTGCGGTAGCCCCCGAAGATGGCCGCGATCACCGGAATGATGGTCCAGGAGCCGTCGAAGGCGTAGTCGGGCTCCAGGAAGTTGATGATGTGGGCGTTGAAGGCGCCGATGACGCCGGTCATGCCGGCGGACACCAGCAGCATGGCGGCCTTGAGCCCGGTGCTGTTGACGCCGACTACGCGCGTGGCGTCCTCTGAATCGTGCATCGCCTTCAACGCCAGGCCGTAATCGCTGGCGCGCAGCCGGCGGTAAACCGCGACGAACAGCAGCACCAGGGTCAGGATCACCAGATAGGCGCCGGTTTTGCTGGACAGGTCCACGCCGGCGATGCGCGGCAGCGACGGAATGCTGGACAGACCGCCGGCGCCGCCGGTCAGCCCGCGCCACTCGGTGGCCAGGATGCGGAAGATCTGGGCGTAGGCGAGAATGGCCAGCGCGAAGTAGGGGCCTTGCAGCCGCAGCGCCGGCAGCATCGCCAACGAGGCCACGGCGGCGCCCACGCCGCCCAGCAGCATGGACGGCAGCACCGGCCAGCCCAGTTTCAGCGTCAGCAGCGCCGACACATAAGAGCCGACGCCGAAGAAGGCGGCGTGCCCGAAACTGACCATGCCGCCCAGATTGCCCAGCAGCGCCCAAGCCAGCGCGATGCCGCCCAGCGTCAAGGCGGAGACGATCAGGCTCATCAGGTAGAGGCGCTCGCCCAAGAACAGCGGCACCAGCAGGTAAAGCGCGGCCAGCAGCAGGGCGGTGGCCCAGGTTGAAGTTTTCATCCGCGCCTCCCTTTCACGCCGAACAGGCCGTTGGGCATGATGAACAAGACCAGCAGGAACAAGAGCATGCCGGCCAGCTCCTGCAGCGCGGAGCTGAACAGGGTGACGGTCAACGACTCCGCGATGCCCAGCAACAGCGCGCCCAGCAGCACGCCGGGAATGGAGCCGGTGCCGGCCAGCACGGCGATGATGAAGGCCTTCACCGTCAGCGAATGGCCCATCGCCGGCTGGATCACGCCGGAGCTGTAAATGGCGACGCCGGCGAAGGTGGCCAGGATGCCGGCCAGGATGAAGGAGACCATTTCTATCTTGCGCGGATTGACCCCCATCAGCTTGGCCGCTTCGCGGTTGCCGGCGACGGCGCGCAGCGCGCGGCCATGCCAGCTGCGGCTTAGCCACAGCCCCGCCGCGCCTATCAGCGCCAGGCTGACGCAGAAGAACAGCGCCTCGCTGTTCATACTGTACAGCGCGCCCAGGATCAGCGGCTCCTGGAACCAGGTGCTGGCGGTGGAACGGATGTCGGCCTTCCATACCAGCAGGATGGCATTGGTCAGAATGATGCCGATGCCGTAGGTCAGAATCAGCGAGTTCAGTTCGCGATCCTGGCGGATCCGTTCCACCAGCAGGTAGACCAGCGCCGAACTGACACACACCACCGCCAGCGCCAGCGGAATGGCCAGCAGCGGATTGAGCTCCAGCCGGCTCTCGGCGGCGTAGGCGATGTAGGCGGCCAGCAGCACCAGTTCGCCGTGCGCCAGATTGATGATTTTCATGGTGCCGAACACCAGGGCCAGGCCCAGCGCCACCAGCGCGTAGGCGCCGCCCACCAGCACGCCGGAGTACAGCGCCTGCAGAATCAGTTCCGTCATGAGTCGTTCCCTTGTTTTCCGCGCGGGCCCGCTTACCAGGGCAGGGCCGGGTAGCTTGGCTTGGCGGTGGCGTAAGCGGCCGGCCAGACGATGTCGATGTCGCCGTTGGCGCGGAACTGCCCCATGTGGGCGGTGTAGTTGGGGTTGTCGCCGCGTTCATCGAAGCGCACCGGCCCCAGCAGGGTGGCCTCGGCGCCGGCGCGGTGCAGCTCGGCGGCCAGCGCGCCGTTTTTGCTCAGCGTTCCGGCCTGCTCGGTCCTGGCCAACGCGTCGAACAGCAGGCGGGAGATCGCGTAGCTGGTCTGGGCGTGGTAGGAGGCGCTGCTCTTGTAACGCTGGCGATAGGCTTGCTCGAACTCCTGCGCCTGCGGGTTGTTGCCGATCTGAGTGGGCAGCACGGTGGCGCCGAAGACATTGGGCGTCAAATCAGGGAAGGCCGCCGCCATCTTGGGCGTGGCCAGCGCCCAGGCGCCCACCACCGCCTTGAGCGGCGGCTTGAGCACGCGGGCGGCGCGCAGGATGCCGACGTAGTCGTTTTCGTAGGCGATCATCACCATGGCCTCGCTGCGGTCGCGCAGCTTGATCTTGTTGACGATGGGCTTGAAGTCCTTCACCGCCGGGTCGAACGGATGCATGACGGTGGCGATGCCGGCGGCGGCCAGCTTGGCCTTGAGTTTGGCGGCCAGGTCGCTGGTGGCGTCGCGGGAGGAGTAGACGATGGACGCGGACTTGACGCCCAGGCTGCCGAGCAGCCCGCTCATGCCGCGGGCGTAGCCCGGGGTGTTGCTGATGCGGAAAAAGCTTTTCAGGCCGCGTCCCACCATATCGTCGCTGGTGCCGCCGGAGGTGACGAAGGGGATGCCGGCCTTGTTGGCGGCTTCCGACGCCGGGCCGGTGATATTGGAGATCACGCCGCCCACCATCGCCGTCACTTTCTGTTCCGCCAGCTTTTCCACCGCCGCCACCGCCTTGGCCGGCGTGGATTCATCGTCCACCACCACCAGTTGGATTTTATGCTGCGGATAACGGCGGGCGAACACGTCGGCGGCGGTCTGGACGCCGTGGTACATCTCATTGCCGGCCAGGGCCAGCGGGCCGGTCAGCGACAGCTGCACGCCCACTTTGAAGTCGGCGGCGGCAACGCTCATGCCGGCGCTGGCCAGCACCGCGGCCAGCGCCGCGTTCAGACGGGTTTGCTTCATTTTTGTTCTCCTCCTTGCAGGCTCTTATTAAGCGCGGCGGCTTCAGCCAATGACGGCTTCGGCGCGCAGCCGCGCGATGTCTTCCGGTGTTTTTTCGAGCAGTCCGCTCAGAATCTCCCCGGTATGCTGGCCCAGGCGCGGCGGCGGCAGCCGGTAGCGCGGCGGGGTGTCGCAGAGCCGCAGCGGGCTGGCCACGGTGGCGCAGCCGGCCTCGTCGTCCGGCAGCGGAATGTTGGCGTGCAGGCCGCGGTGGCGCACTTGCGGGTCGGCGAACACTTGCCGATAGTCGTTGATCGGCCCGGACGGGATGGCGGCGGCCTCCAGCCGTTGCAGCCAGTCGGCGCTGTCGCGCAGCAGCAAGGCGCGCTCCAGCTTCGGCACCAGGTCCGGACGGTGGACGATGCGGCCGCTGGCGCTGGCGTAGCGCGCGTCCTCGGCCAGCTCCGGGCGTTCTATCGCCTGGCAGAAGCGCTGCCACTGGCCGTCGTTGCCGGCGGCGACCACGATGTGGCCGTCGGCGGTGGCGAACACCTGATAGGGCACCATATTGGGATGGGCGTTGCCCCAGCGGCGGGGAACCTCCCCGGTGTGCAGATAGCTGGTGGCGTGGTTGCCGCCCAGCGCCACCACGCAGTCCAGCAAGGCCATGTCGATATGCTGGCCGGCGCCGCTGCGCTCGCGCGCCTGCAGCGCGGCCAGGATGGCGACGCCGGCGTACATGCCGGTGAGCACGTCGGCCACGGCGAAACCCGCTTTCTGCGGCCCGCCGCCGGGCAGTTCGTCGCGCTCGCCGGTCACGCTCATCAGGCCGCCCTGACCCTGGAAGATGAAGTCATAGCCCGGTTTGCCGGCATAGGGGCCGCTGTGACCGTAGCCGGTGATCGAGCAGTAGACCAGGCGCGGATTGACGGCGCGCAGGTCGGCGTAAGCCAGGCCGTAGCGCGCCAGATCGCCGGCTTTGTAGTTTTCAATCAGCACGTCGCTGCGGGCGGCCAGCTCGCGCACCAGTTGCTGGCCGGCGGCGCAGGCGATGTCGATGGCGATGGAGCGCTTGTTGCGGTTAGTGGACGCGTAATACACCGAGTCCGGCCGCTCGCCTTCGCGGCGCGGCAGCCAGGGCGGTCCCCAGTGGCGGGTGTCGTCGCCGCTGCCGGGCCGCTCCACCTTGATCACGTCCGCGCCCAGGTCGGCCAGGTTTTGAGTGCACCAGGGGCCGGCCAGAATCCTGGACAGGTCCAGTACCCGGAGATGGGACAAAGCGCTGCGCATAAGCGGACTCTCCTTTCTAGCATGGGGGAAGCGCCGCGGAACACGGCGCGGGTCTTCAGGCCGGCAGTTGCAGCACGTGCCGGGCCAGGATGTTGCGCTGGATTTCGTTGCTGCCGCCGTAAATGCTGGCTGGGGTGGCGTTGAACAACAGCGCCGGCGCCTGGCCGGCGTGCGGGTCGGCGTCGGCCCAACTGCCGTATTCCCCGGCCAGGTCCATCAGCTCCAGGCTGATGCGCTGATAGGTCTCGGTGGCCCAGATTTTCAGCGCGGACACCGCCGGCGGCAGCGCTTCGCCGCGCCGGACGATGGCGGCGAAGCGCTTGTACAGCGCGCCCAGGTCGGCCACGTCCAGTTCCAGCCGCGTGTAGCGGTCGGCGAACACCGGATCGTCGAAGTCGCCCTGAGCCCGCGCTTGCGCCGCCAGTTGCGCCAGCGCCTGCTGCGCTTGCTGGGGACTGCCCAGGAAAATGCGTTCGAAGCCCAGCAGCGCCTTGGCGATGTTCCAGCCCTGATTCAGACCGCCCACCAGATTGGCTGCCGGCACCCGCGCCTGGTCGAAGAAGACTTCGCAGAATTCCTCGTGGCCGGCCAGGGTGGCGATGGGGCGGATGGTGATGCCGGGCGTGGCCAGATCTATCAGCAGGAAGCTGATGCCGGTTTGCTGCCGGGCGCGCGGATCGGTGCGCACCAGGGTGAAGATGTGGGTGGCGTCCTGGGCCAGTGTGGTCCAGGTCTTCTGGCCGTTGACGACGAATTCCTCGCCGTCAGCCACCGCCTCGGTGCGCAGCGAAGCCAGGTCGGAGCCGGCGTTGGGCTCGGAATAGCCCTGGCACCAGATATGCTCGCCGGACAGGATGCTGGGCAGGAAGCGCTGCTGTTGCTCCGGACTGCCGTGCCGGATCAGCAGCGGGCCCACCATGACGATGCCCTGGTCCGGCGCCCGCGCCACGCCGTGACGTTCCTGCTCCTCGATGAAGGCCAGGTGGCGGGCCGGCGACAGTCCCATGCCGCCGAAGGCCTTGGGCCAGGCCGGCGCGATCCAGCCCTGGCGGGACAGGGTCAGATACCAGTCGTGGATTTCGTGCCAGCGCAGCCGGCGCGGCGGATGGCGCAGCGCCGGCGGATAGCGGCTTGAAAAGAAGCCGCGCAGCATGCGGCGGAAGTCGTCCTCCGGCATGGCTTCCCAGTCGGCGTCGCGGGGATAGTCCGCCGTCGCCGCTGCTTCCGGCTCAGCGTCCGCTATCTGCGGGCGCAGTTTCCGGTAGCGGCGGCGCTGGTGCTCGGCATTGCCCAGCCAGGCGTTCAGGTGCAGCGCGCGCTTGAAGTAAAGGCCTATGTCGCACTCGTCGGTGTAGCCGATGGCGCCGTGAAGCTGGATCGCCAGCCGGCACATGCCGATGGCGGCGTCGGCGCAGCGGGCTTTCAGCCGGCTGACGCGGGCGCTGTCCAGCCGCGCCGGATCCGCTTGTTCCTCCAGCGCTTCGTCGAGGCCGGCCGCGGCCAGTTCCAGCTGGATGTGGGCGTCCGCCAGCCGGTGCTGCAAAGCCTGAAAGCTGCCGATGGGCCTGCCGAACTGCTGGCGGGAGGCCAGATAGGGCAGGGTCAACGCCAGCGCCTGCCGCGCCACGCCAAGCAGTTCGGCGCTTTGCGCCAGCCGGGAGGCGTCGTTGGCCTGGCGCACCGCGTCCCGCGCGGCGTCGCCGTCGGCCAGCGCGTGGGCGCGCGGCACGGTCACTTGCTCCAGTCGCAGGCTGGCCATCATGCTGCCGTCTATGCCGGGGCTGTAGCTGGGCGTCAGGCCGGGCAGGCCGGCCGGCAGCCAGAACAATAGCCAGCCGGCGTCGCCGCGCGCGCTCAGCAGCCAGCCGTCCAGGTCCGCGGCAGCCGGCAAGGCGAAGGTTTTGTGGCCGTGAAGGCGGTAATGCTCGCCGTCGGCTTCGGCCCGGGTGTCTATGGGGTCGTCGTCCTGCTGGCCGGCGCGTTCCTGCCAGGCCAGCGCCGCCAGCAGCCGGCCGCCGGCCAGCCGTTCCAGCAATTGCGCGCGCAGCGGGCTGTCTGGACAAGCGCTGAGCGCCTGCGCCGCCTGCACCGCCACCGCGGTGAACGGTTCCGGCAGCAGGCTGCGGCCTATCTCCTCGGCGACGGCGGCGACGGCGGCCAGGTCCAGTCCCAGCCCGCCGTCGCGTTCCGCCAGCAAGATCGCCAGCCAGCCGGCGGCGGCGAGGTCGCGCCAAGACGCGGCCTCATGGCCGCTGGGCAGGCGACCGCGTCCGTCTCTGACGCGGGTGGCGTGATTGTCGCGGCTCAGCAAGTCGCGGGCGCTGTCGCGCAGCTGGGCCAATAGGTCTTGATCCATGTCCGGCCTCCATCGTTCTCTATTTAGCGCGGCTAACAAAACTCCTGATGCTGCGTTGCGCCGACTTGCCGTACTCAAGTACTGCCTGCGTCGGCGCGCCTTGCCTCAGACGTGAAACTGATTTTTGTTAGCCACTCTTAAATCCGGAATTCAGGAATAGACTCGATGATCTGACCCACATCGACAATTCGCATTTGGCGAAGCGAGGATTAGGCTGGGCTTAAGCGGCGGCGCGCATGACGGGCGCCTAGGTTTGCGCCATCGCGCCCGGGCTGGCACAATGGCGCCGTTGTCATTGGGGAGTAGCCATCTTCGGCCCCGCCGAAGAGGCCGCGTCAACAAACTTGAGGAGCTTTCCTCATGGCGCGGTCAGCGGCCGGCATTGCCGGCGCCGCCAAGCGAGACCTTTGGCCACGATGCGTTTGCCGCCGGGCAAGCCGCGTCGTTGCGCCATTGTCCATTCGCTTGCCCGGCCCAAGACTATCCATGCTGTTGACCCTGTTTTTTCTGCTCGGACTCGCCGTCCTGATCTATCTTTCCTGTCAATATTTCGTCAACGCCATCGAATGGTGCGGCCGCCATCTGAACTTGGGCGCCAGCGCCGTCGGCACCGTGCTCGCCGCTTTCGGCACCGCCTTGCCGGAAAGCGCGGTGACCTTGACCGCGATGGCCTTCGGCGATACGCCGCAACATAAGGATATCGGTGTCGGCGCCGCTCTGGGCGGGCCGCTGGTGCTGGCCACGCTGGCCTACGCGGTGGTGGGTTTCGCGCTGTGGCGCAACCGCAGCCGGCTGGGGCGCGGAGATTATCTGCTGCGCGTCGATCACCGCCGGCTGGCCGGCGATCAACTGGCCTTCCTGCTGGTCTTCGCCTTGAAGGTGGTCTTGGGTCTGGTGGCCTTCGCCATCAAGCCCTGGCTGGGCGTGCTGTTCCTGGCCGCTTACGCCGCCTATGTCTGGCGCGAGATCCGCAGCGCGGACACCGCGCCGGAAGAGGAGGAGCTGGACCCCTTGAAGCTGCGCGCCGGCGGCGGCCTGGGCTGGGCGGCGACGCAGGCCTTGCTGGCCCTGGTGGTGATCGCGGCGGCCGCGCACGGTTTCGTCGCGCAGCTGGAGGCGCTGGCCGGGCACTGGGGCATGGCGCCGCATCTGGTGGCCTTGCTGTTGAGCCCGGTGGCCACCGAGCTGCCGGAAATCATGAACGCGCTGATCTGGCTGCGTCAGGGCAAGGAGCGTTTGGCGCTGGCCAATATTTCCGGCGCGATGATGATTCAGGCGACGATTCCCAGCGCCTTCGGCCTGTTCTTCACCCCGTGGATGTTCGACGGCGTCCTGCTGTGGTCCGGACTGGCCACAATGGCGGCGATTGTCGGACTGTGGCTGTTGTTCCGCCGCGGCAGCGTGGACGGCCGCTGGTTGCTGGGCGCGGGCGCGGTGTACTTGGTGTTTGCCGGCTGTCTGGTGTGAGAATTTGTTTACGATCTGCTGCGCGTCGGCGATACAGCGTTGAAACCCGCTTCGAAATGCTCATGTACCGCATGTACATTCCGCTTTCTCAGCCGGTTTCGCCTTGTCTCGCCTTAGCTCGCGAGATCGTAAGCATGTTCTGAATACTTGTTTACGATCTGCTGCGCGTCGGCGGGATAGTTTAGATAAGGGCGTTGAAACCCGCTTCGAAATGCTCATGTACCGCATGTACATTCCGCTTTCTCAGCCGGTTTCGCCTTGTTTCGCCTTAGCTCGCGAGATCGTAAGCATGTTCTGAATACTTGTTTACGATCTGCTGCGCGTCGGCGGGGTAGTTTAGATAAGGGCGTTGAAACCCGCTTCGAAATGCTTATGTACCGTATGTACATTCCGCTTTCTCAGCGGTTTTCGGCTCGCGAGATCGTAAACAGGCTCTGAGACGGGCTCAGAGCCAGGCCGCCACGCCGCCGTGATGCGAGCAAGTGCCGCGCCGATGCTGGCTGAAGCTGTAGCTGCCGTCGCGGCAGCGCGCGCTGGCGCCGGCCGGCGGCTTGCCGGAGCGGGTGTGGGCCGGGCTGTGGACCTCTACGCCGTCGGAGTTGGTGTAGCTGCCGTGTTCCAGCAACTGTTCTTGCGCTGGCGCGCTGGCGTGGCGATGGGTGGGCGGCGCTTTGGCCTGAACCGGCGCGGCCAGCAGGGCCAGGCCCAGGCCGAGGAGGGCGACGACGCGCCGCCAAGCCGGCGTACGGAACTGCGTGAGCTTTTCCATGTCATTCGATTGTTTAATGATTCATTTAAAAAGCTTGAATCTGTCTATGATTCCTTACGGGCCATTTAGATGAGTTCAAGCGCAAAAGAATATGTATCGCATTTTAGTTCATTGTCATTGTCACGGGTAGCGGCAATGCGCATCGGGGGAACTAAACCGCGATGGCCGGCCCCGCCATGGGCCGCGTCGTCACACCGATCTGGGGATGGAACTATGGATTATTTCGCGCAGCGGCGCGTTTTGCTGGCGGCCTTGGCCGCCTCGCCGTTGATCTTGGGTTGTGCCCGCCCGCCGTTGCGGGCGCCGGGCGAGGCGCCGGCGGCGCGACAGCTGGCGGAGCTGGAGCGCAACGCCGGCGGCCGCATCGGCGTGTTCGCGCAGGAGGTGGACAGCGGGCGGAGCCTGGCCTATCGCGCCGATGAGCGTTTCCCGATGTGCAGCACCTTCAAGCTGCTGCTGGTGGGCGCCTTGCTGCAACGCAGCGTGGCGCAGCCGGACCTGCTGTACCGCCATGTCGACTACCGGCGCGATCAATTGATCGACTATTCGCCTATCTCCGAGCAGCATGTGGAGCAGGGCATGTCGGTGAAGGATTTGTGCGATGCGGCGATGCGCTTCAGCGACAACACCGCCGCCAATCTGCTGCTGGAGCAGTTGGGCGGGCCGCAGGAAGTGACTCGCTTCGCCCGTTCGCTGGGAGACGGCCAGAGCCGCCTGGACCGGATCGAACCGGAATTGAACCTGGCCGAACCGGACGATCCGCGCGACACCACCACGCCGGCGGCGATGACGGCCAATCTGCATGCGCTGCTGTTTTCCCCCTTGTTGCCGGAGCGGCAGCGCGGGTTGTTGAACGACTGGCTGCTGGGCAACACCACCGGCAATCTGCGCATCCGCGCCGGCTTGCCGGCGGAATGGCGAGTGGGGGACAAGACCGGCAGCGGCGGCCACGGCGCCGCCAACGACGTGGCCGTGGCCTGGCGGCCGGGCAAGTCGCCGTTGCTGCTGTCGGTGTATTACTGGGGATCGTCGGCGATGATGGACGAGCGCAACGCGGTGATCGCCGCGGTGGCGCGGGTGGCGGCCGCCGAGTTTATTTAAGTAGGAGGCCGCGCGCTGAAAATCTTGCGCGGCGGGCGGGTTCTGCCGGAATCAACAACGCCGCAGCCAAAGCTGCGGCGTTGTCGCGCCAGGCCTGGAGCCTGTTTCAAAGTCTCGCGAGCAAGAGCGAGACAAGGCGAATATCAGCGAAAAAGCGGAATGCGCGAGGGCTGCGTGAGCATTTTGAGCGGGTACTCACCGCGCAAGGCTTCGCGAAGCGCAGCAGACTTTGAGCCGGTTCTCAGGGCAGGCGCGCCGGCGTCACCACGATGCCGGCGCGCAGGCCGGGCTTGACCGTAGGATTGGGGAACAGGATGCGCTCCTCGCCGCCGACGGCCACATAGCGGTGCTCGCCGTCCTCGGCGATCAGGAAACCGTCCGGCAGCGCGGTGAAGTTTTCCACGTCGTCGGCCAGGTGCAGGCGGAAGGCCTCGCTGTGTTTGACGATGTCGTACTTGGCCTGGAACAGCGGCAGGTCGCCGTCGCGGTAGCCGGGCAGCTCTTGCTCCGGTTCGGCGATCAGCCGGCGCAGCGCCTGGTCGATGCCGGCGAAGCGGGACAGATCGTTTTGACCGAAGGGCCGCGCCTTGCCCAATTCCAGCGTGAAGGCGTCCGCCTGGCAGTGGCGGCTGGTGAAGTAGCTGAAGGTATTGGCCGGCTGGCTGTGCAGCAGCACGGTTTCCACCTGGCAGCTTTTCAGCCAGGCCAGTTGCGCGCGGTTGTGCGGACGCTCGTGGAGATAAGGGTAGATGGCGAACTTCTCAAACACCGAGCCGCGGATCGCGGTGTGCAGATCGTAATGCCAGCGGCGGCCGCGGGCGGAGGCGAAGAAGTCCGCCGCCGCCTGTTCCAGCCGCGCGGCGCGCGCCGCTTCGCGAGCTTCCGGCTGGCGCGCGTGCGCGCCGTTGAACAGCCGGTTCATATCGTAATCCAGATAACGCTTGCCCAGCCGCATCGCGTCCAGGTTGCCGAAGATCACCAGCAGCCGGCAACGCAGCGCCAGCTTGCCGCCGGCGATGTCGGCCAGGATGGCGTTGAGCACTTCGATCGGCGCGGTTTCATTGCCGTGCACGCCGCTGGACAGCAGCAGGGAATCGCCGGCCGCGGCGACCGGCTCCAGCTCGACGACGCCGTAATCCAGCCAGCGCGCCCGCACGCCGGAGGGCAGCTGCCATTCCGTGGCGGCGGAGGAGGCGGGGTTCATGGTCCAGGACAGAAAATCGTGGTGATGCTCGCGCATGGGCTGGCTCGTGCTTGCGGCTAGTGATGACCGGGGCATTGTAACCAGAGCCGGCGCGGCTAGTGGCGGCGCGTGGCGCAGATTTGAAAAAACATGCCGTATTTGGGCTAAAAGCCTTGTCCGGCGGGGCTTGGCGCGCCAGGCCGCATTGTGGTTTTTTCGGGCTGCGGCGCAGGGGGACCAAGCGCGACCTTGTTGAATATTTTGGACAAGTCCATTGCCTGAAACGCGGCGACTCCGGCCGGAGAATCGGCCGCTTGCCGGCATGAGGAAAATATAGGGGGCTGTTTTTGCTCAAGCCTTGCCGGGCAAGGCTCGCCGGGCCGCTTGGCGCGGGCTTGTCGATTAAATTGGACATGCGGATTTTTATACATTTTTTTACTTGTCAAGCCGCGTGATGTTGTTACAATCCGCGCTCGTTTGCAGCTTTGCAAACCTACAATTCAATTGTTTCGCTCCGACATCCCAGGCCCACATAAAAGCTGTTCAGCCCGAAAGCCGCGCACTAAGGAGCGGGGTTATCCATCATAAGGATGCTCTTGCGGCTGGCTTATCGCTTTTTCTGCGGCGGCCTGGGCGCGTCCTTTGGAAATCCCTGTGTCCACCCATTGCGCGGGGTTCAGGGCTTTCCGTCAGTTCTTGAGGGGAAAACTCATGGCTTGGTCTGTGGCTGATAGCCGGGCGTTGTACGGCATCCGGCATTGGGGAGCGGGGTACTTCGACATGGGCGCCAACGGCAATATCGTCGTGCGTCCGAATGTGCGCCAAAATAAGGAAATCGACCTGCACCGCCTGGTGGGCGAGCTGTCCGGCAAGGGCCTGGACCTGCCGCTGCTGGTTCGTTTTCCGGATATTCTGCAAGACCGCGTTACCCGTCTGTGCGCGGCCTTCGACAAGGCCATCGCCGAACAAGGCTACGGCAACCGTTATACCGCCATCTATCCGATCAAGGTCAACCAGCAAGAAGCGGTGGTGAAGAGCATCATCGCCACGCCTGACGTGTCCATCGGCCTGGAAGCCGGCTCCAAGCCGGAACTGATGGCGGTGCTGGCGCTGGCGCCCAAGGGCTGCACCATCGTCTGCAACGGCTACAAGGACCGCGACTACATCCGTCTGGCCCTGATGGGCGAGCGTCTGGGCCACCAGGTGTTCATCGTCATCGAGAAAGAGTCGGAAGTCGAATTGGTGATCGACGAATCCCGCAAGCTGGGCATTCGTCCCAATATCGGCATGCGCGTGCGTTTGTCCTCGCTGGCGTCCAGCAAATGGGCGGACACCGGCGGCGAGAAGGGCAAATTCGGCCTGTCCGCCGGCCAACTGATTTCCGCCGCGGACAAGCTGACCGAAGCCGGCCTGGCCGACTGCGTGCGCCTGATGCACTTCCACATGGGGTCGCAGATCGCCCACATCGGCGATTACCGCAGCGGTTTCGGCGAAGCCATTCGCTATTTCGCCGAACTGCGCGCGCTGGGCCTGCCCATTGATCACGTGGACGTGGGCGGCGGCCTGGGCGTGGATTACGACGGCACCCATTCGCGCAACGACAGCTCGATCAACTACGACATGGACGAGTACGCGCACGTGATCGTCTCCATGCTGTCCGAGTTCTGCGGCGAGAACGGCATTCCGCATCCGCGCATCCTGTCCGAATCCGGCCGCGCGATGACCGCCCACCACGCGGTGCTGATCATGAACGTGACCGATGTCGAGCGCCTGCCGGACGAAGTGCCGCAGGTGGACGACATCGCCGCGTTGTCGCAGCCGGTGCGCAAGCTGTTTGAGCTGGTGCAGCTCAACGACGACGACCTGGTCACTGAAATCTACTACCGCGCAAGCCACTACGTGTCGGAAGTCACCGATCTGTACGCCGCCGGCCGCCTGTCGCTGAAGGAAAAGGCGCTGGCCGAAGACGTGCACGCCGCGCTGTGCCGCCGCCTGCACAGCCAGCTGCAAGCCAGCCAGCGTTCGCAGCGCCAGGTGTACGACGAGCTGACCGACCGCCTGGCCGACAAGTACTTCTGCAACTTCTCGGTGTTCCAGAGCCTGCCGGACACTTGGGCCATCGATCAGATCCTGCCGATCACCCCGCTGCACCGTCTGAACGAGCAGCCGACGCGCCGCGCGGTGCTGCAAGACCTGACCTGCGATTCCGACGGCAAGCTCAAGCAGTACGTGGACCAGCAGAGCATCGAGTCCAGCCTGTCCGTGCACGAGGTGAAGCAGGGCGATGAGTATCTGATCGCCGTGTTCCTGGTGGGCGCTTACCAGGAAATCCTGGGCGATATGCACAATCTGTTCGGCGACACCGACTCGGTCAACGTCTATGTGCGCGACGGCGGCGAACTGGAGTTCTCCGGCGTGGAAGAGCACGACACCATCGAAGACATGCTGCGCTATGTGCACCTGTCGCCGGAGGACATCCTCAACCGCTACGAAGCCAAGTCCCGCGCCGCGGACCTCAGCAGCGAAGAACGCAGCCTGTTCTTCGCCGAGTTCTGCCGCGGCCTGAAGCAGTCGTCTTACCTGTCGGTCTGATTCGACTCAGCAAGCGCTAACAAGACAGCCGGGCGACGCCCGGCTGTTTTCATTGGCGTCGTCGTCTGTGCGCGGACAGACCATCCTGTGCTGGACGAAATTAAGCAATTTCACCTATGGCTGCCTAAGTTTGTGTTTTTTCTAGGATTTTTGCGTGAATTTTACGCCGGGCGCTGCCGGTTTCGAGCGGGCGCTTGCAATGCGGGAAAAGCTTGCTAGTTTGAGAAAGCCAATAATTGATTGGCATAAACATGGGGGTTGCCATATGTCTTTCTCTAGCGTTCCTTACTTCCTCACCTATAGCCAAAACACCGCGTTGGGCATTACCGCCAAAGATTCGATGAGCGGTTCCCAGCTGTACCTGCAGCCCATTCAGGGCAACTTCCTCTCGCTGTTCAACATCGACTTCGCCAGCGGCGTGCTGGCGCTGTCCACCAGCGGCAACCAACTGGTGATCGACATTTCCGACCTGTCCAGCGGCAAGCCGCTGGTGCTGCGTCCGTACAACCCGTCCTCGCTCAGCCAGCAATGGGATCTGTTCTCCCGTCCGGGCTTTATCTCCAGCCGTCAAAACCCCAATCTGGTGATCGACAACCAGAGCCGCGGCGGCGTGGGCAGCCTGATCTGGCTGTACGAGTTCAACGCTTCGCCGGCGCAGCAATGGGCGCTCAAGCCGCTGACCTCGGCGCAACGTTCGGAACTGGTGCTGGAAACCGCTGAATAAGCGCAAGGCAAAAATCGCGGCGGCGGGCGGCATGGCCCGCCGCCGTTTTTTTGGGTTTACGGAAGGAGCAAGAGATGGGCTTCAGCAGCACTTCGTACTTCATCACCTCGGCCTATTTTCCGGATTACGCCATTGTGGCCGACGACTCGATCAGGGGCGCGCGGCTCAGCCTGCAGCCGTTCCAGAACAATTTCGCCGCCTTGTTCAATATCGATTTCGACCGGGGCTTGTTCGCGCTGGCCACCAGCGGCAATCAATTGGTGATCGCCGCCAATGAAGTGGCCGACGGCTCGCCGCTGCAACTGGACCTGCTGCCGGAACCCGCGCTGCCCAATCAGCGCTGGGATGTGTTCTCCCAGCCGGGCGACATCGTCTGCCTGGCGGACCGCGCCCTGGCCTTTGGTTTCGGCATGGAAAAAATCTTTCCGCCGACCTTGCGGCTGCGCAAGCTGCACCCCGGCCGGCCGCCGATGTGGATTCTGCGGCCGATGACCGTGCCCGGCGGCTGAGTCCTCGTCATCCGCCGCGCCTGGCGCCATGGCGCGGCGGCGTTTTCAAGAGCGCAGCAACTGCTCGCGCACCCAGACCGCGGCCAGGCCCAGCGGCCGCCGCCGCGACCACACCAGGTCGATGTGGCGCGCCTTGGGCCAGCCCGGCGCGCGCAGCTCCCGCAGCCGCTCCGCGCCGAAGGAATCCGCCAGCCAGCGCGGCAGCTCGGCCCAGCCGGCGCCCAGAATCGCCATTTCCAGCAGCATCAGATAGCTGGGCGCAAACCAGCAGCGCCGGCTCAGCGTCTCCGGCTTGCTCTCGGTATAGGTGTTCAGCCGCAGCTCGCGGTAGCGGCTCAGCGCCTGCCGGTCCACCTGTTCCAAAGTCGCCAGCGGGTGGTTGCGCGCCACGTACAGCGCCACCTCGCTGACCTCGCCCAGCGTGGCGTGGCCGATATCGGCCGGGTACTGCTTCTGCGCCGCCATGCAGCCCAGATGCGCGCGTCCGGTCTGGATCAAGTCCAGCACATCGTCCTGCTCGCCCACCAGGCATTCCAGCTCCAGCGCCTCGAAGTTCTGCTCCAATTGCTGCGTCACTTCCTGAAAACGCGAAGACTGGTAAGTGTCCGACAGCACCAGGGTCAGCCGCGGCTCCAGCCCGGCGGTCATCAATCGCGCCTGCTGGTTCAACTCATCGCCGATGGCCAGCATCTGCCGCGCATAGCCCAGCAGGTGGCGGCCGGCCTGGGTCAGCGCCGGCTGGCGGCTGCCGCGGTCGAACAGCTGCACCGCCAGGTCGATCTCCAGATTGGCGATGGCCTCGCTGATGGTGGACTGGCTCTTGCCCAGCCGCCGCGCCGCGGCGGAAAACGAACCCAGTTCGGCGGCGTTGGCGAAGGCCGCCAGCGCGTCCAGCGACATACTCATATCGGTTTCTCCGATTAAACCTATCTTTATCCTATCCGAAAAACCAATAAAAATCGCGTCATTGCCCTGCAAACCTGGTGTTCAAAGTCTGGCGAGCCAGGGCGAAAACAGCTGGGAAAGCGGAATGCACATGCGGGACATGAGCGTTTCGAGCTGGTTTTCATATCCATTCCGCCGAAGCGCAGCAGATTTTTAAGGAGAATCGATGCAAGTGAAGAAATCCTGGCCGGAGCGCGCCTTCTACGCCATTGTCTACGAACTGTGCGCCGTCATGCTGCTGATGCTGATGGCCAGCTGGCTGCTGAGCCAGGACACCGCGCAGATCGGCGTGCTGGCCCTGATGATGACCACGGTGGCGATGAGCTGGAACATCGTGTTCAACGCCTTGTTCGAGCGGCTGGAGCGGCTGCGCGGCTGGGTGCGTACCCCGGCGCTGCGCGTGGCGCACGCCTTGTTGTTCGAAGGCGGGCTGGTGGTGCTGTTGGTGCCGCTGGTGGCGTGGTGGCTGGAAGTCAGCTACTGGCAGGCCTTCCTGCTGGACATCGGCTTCTTCCTGTTCTTCCTGCCTTACACCTTCGTCTTCAACTGGCTGTACGACGGCTTGCGCGCCAGCTTGTTGAACCGCTTGAACCGCGCGCGGGCGGGCTTGATTTAATTTATCGGATTTTCCGATGGTAATTATTTTTTACCCATCCGAAAAACCAATCAGAATAAGGCATTCTTTAAACGGTCATGATTGGGAAATAACATGAACAAACAAAAATCCTGGCTGGAGCGCGGCTTCCACGCCGTGCTGTACGAACTGTGCGCGATGGCCTTGCTGGTGCCTATCGCCTCATTGCTGATGGAACAAAGCCTGCTGCATATGGGCGCGCTGGCCTTCATGATGTCGACGGCGGCCATGTCTTGGAACGTGGTGTTCAATATGCTGTTCGACCGCCTGGAGGCCTTGATGGGCTGGACCCGCACCACCGCGGTGCGCTGCCTGCACGCGCTGATGTTCGAGGGCGGCCTGGTGATTCTGCTGGTGCCGCTGGCGGCGTGGTGGCTGGACGTCAGCTACTGGCAGGCCTTCCTGCTGGATTTGGGCTTCTTCGCCTTCTTCCTGCCTTACACTTATATCTTCAACTGGCTGTACGACGCCTTGCGCGCCAGGCTGCGCGAGCGCGGCGGCAAGCCGTGCGCCGAACTGGAGTCTTGAATGAAAACCTGGTTGTTTCTGGCCGTGGCCATCGTCAGCGAGGTGATCGCCACCTCCTCGCTGAAAGCGTCCGAGGGCTTCACCCGCCTGGGGCCGTCCTTGCTGACCGCCGCCGGCTACATGCTGGCCTTCTACATGCTGTCGCTGACCCTGCGCCAGATTCCGGTGGGCGTGGCTTACGCGCTGTGGTCCGGCGTCGGCATCGTGCTGGTTTCCATCGTCGGCTGGGTCATGTACGGCCAGAAGCTGGACGCGCCGGCGATGATAGGCATGGGCCTGATCGTGGCCGGGGTGTTGGTGATGAATCTGATGTCCAAATCGGTGGCGCACTGAATCGGCGCTTCGGCTCTATCCGCCGCGCGGAAGAGGGGCAGACGCAAAAACCGGCCGGGATTCCCCGGCCGGTTTTGTTTTGCGCGGCGCCGCCGCTTAGAGCCGCGAACAAAACCACGCAGAGAACCTGAGCCAAGGCGCGCCGATGCAGGCAGTACCCGTAGTACGACAAGGAGGCGCAACGCAGGATCAGGGGTTTTGTTAGCGGGTCTTAGAACGTGTTTACGATCTCGCGAGCTAAGGCGAGACAAGGCGAAAACCGCTGAGAAAGCGGAATGTACAAGTGGTACATGAGCATTTCGAAGCGGGCACTCATCGCACAATGTCTCTACTGACGCGCAGCAGATCGTAAACAGGTTCTTAGTGGGTCTTGGGGTTTTGATAGACCGGTTTGCCGGCCAGCCAGGTTTGATGCACGCGGATGTCGCGCAGCGTGCCCACCGGCACCGCCGGGTCCAGCGGGTCCTGCTCCAGGATGGCCAGGTCCGCCAGCTTGCCCGGCTCCAGCGAGCCGACGATGTGGTCCATATGGCATTGCCAGGCGGCGTCCAGCGTCACCGCGCGCAGCGCGGCGATGCGCTCCAGGCATTCCGCCGGGTTCAGCGGCTGGCGCTCCGGGTCCGCCTCCATCACCCGCGTCACCGCCTGTTCCATCATCCGCAAGGTGCCCAGCGGCGACACGAAGTGGTCCGAATGCAGGCTGATGCGCAGGCCGGCCTTGAGCGCGGACTGACAGCGGTCCAGCATTTGGGCGCGTTCGCGGCCCAGAATGGTGGTCTTGAACACCTGGCCCCAATAGCCGACATGGCCGATCAGGAAGCTGGGCGACAGCTTCAGCCGCGCCATGGCGGCGATGCTGGCGTCGCTCAACAGCGAGCAATGCTCGATGCGCGAGCGCAGCGCCAGTTTGGGGTTGGGCGCGCCGTCCTTGGCGTGTTCGTCGTACAGCGCCAGCTCGAAGCCGGCCAGCACGTAATCCACCGCCTGGTCGCCGTTGGCGTGCACCAGCACCGGCCAGCCGGCGTTCAGCGCGCGTTGCAGCTGGGCGGCGAAGGTGATCGGCGGCTCGAAGTTGAACAGGCCGCGCGGCGAGACGCCGGGCACATGGTGCTCACCCGCGCAGCAATAATCCTGCGACTGGTAGCCGGTCAGGCCCTGATTGGAGCCGTCGGCGATCAGCTTGAGCGCGCGGACGCTGAAGCGGTCGTCGTCGTGCTTGTTGTGGTTGAGCTGATAGGTTTGCAGCCACTGCTCCTGCATCCAGTCCTGGTTGCAGTACAGCGCGGCGCCGATGCGCACCGGCGCCAGCGGGCTTTGCGCGAAGGCGCGCAGCAGGGTGATTTCCAGCGGCCCCAGGCCGGCGCCCAGGCCGGCGTCGAACAGCGTGGTGATGCCGTTGGCGGCGGCGTCGTGCAGGATCTCCTGAATCTTGGCCAGTATGTGCGGCGCGGCCAGGCCGGGGATCACCGTCAGCACCTTGGCGACGTCGGACTCGGTGGTCACGCCCTTGCCCTTGGGGTCCAGCCCGGCCAGTTTCACCGCCGCGGAGTTGGCGTAGCCCAGGTGGCCGGAGGCGTTGATCAGGAAAATCGGCACCTCTGAACTGATGCTGTCGAGGAAGTCCAGGTCCGGTTCCTGCCATTCCGTCATCAGCGACGGGTCCACGCCGAAGCCGGTCAGCCAGCGTTGAGCGCCGTTCAGCGTGTGGCCGCTATGGCTGGGCAGCTGCTCGCGCAACTGTCCGGCAATCCAGCCCAGATTGTAGCCCGGGCGCAGGGTCTGGCCCTCGAACGGGCACAGATTGATCCAGTTGCGGTACAGCGCGCTGGGCAGGATGTGCATGTGCGGATCTATCATGCCCGGCAGCAAGGTCTTGCCGTGCAGGTCGATGCGCTCGGCGCGAGGGTGGGCCTGCATATCGGTCTCCACCTGCCGCAGGCTGCCCACCGACATCACTTTGCCGTGCACGATGCCCAAGGCCTCCACCCGGCCGGGCTGGCCGCCTTGCAGCGTGTAGATCGGCCCGCCGTGGAAGATGGCCGCGTCCTGATGCAGCGCCAGCTTGGCGCGCTCGGCGGCGGTGCGGATCAGGCTGGCCAGGCTTTCGGTCCAGTTATGGTGTTGCAGTTCATTCAGTTGCGAGGACAGGCTGGGCAGCGTGCAGCACGCGCAGCCGGGCTGATGGGGGAGGGACATGGGGCGCTCCTGTGCATGGCGTCGGACGGCGCGGCGACGCCGCGCACAGAGCGAATTATATGCCGTTGGCAATATGGCGGAGCTGACAAAAGCTGAACAAAAGGCCGGCGCGCGCCGGGGTCAACGGCGGCGCAGAGCCTGTTTAAAGTCTCGCGAGCAAGAGCGAGACAAGGCGAAAACTAGCGAAAAAGCGGAATGTACGAGGGGTACATGAGCATTTTGAGCTGGTACTCGCCGTGCAAGGCTTCACGAAGCGCAGCGGACTTTGAACAGGTTCTCAGGCCGGCGGCGCCGACTCCGTCGCGCAACCCAGCTTGGCGTGCAGATACACCGGCGCGCCGGAACGCCAGGTCTGCAGCACCGCGATGTCGCGCAGATTGCTCACCGCCGGGTCCAGCGGGTCCTGCTCCAGCACCACCAGGTCCGCCAGCTTGCCCGGCTCCAGCGAGCCGACGATGTGGTCCATATGGCATTGCCAGGCCGCGTCCAGCGTCACCGCGCGCAAGGCGCTGAGCCGGTCCAGCCGTTCCGCCGGGTTCAGCGCCGGCTTGCCGCCGGCCTGTTCCGGCGCCGCCTCCATCACGCGGAAAATCGCCTGCTCCATCATGCGCAGGCCGCCCAGCGGAGTGACGAAGTGATCGGAATGCAGGCTGATGCGCAGGCCGGCGCGCTTGGCGGACAGGCAGCGGTCCAGCAGCTTGGCGCGCGCCTCGCCCAGAATGGTTTGCTGGAAGGCGCTGCCCCAATAACCGACGTGGCCGATCAGAAAACTGGGCGACAGCTGCAGCTGCGCCATCTGGGAAATGTGTTCGTCGGTCAACAGCGAGGCGTGCTCGATGCGGTGGCGCAACCGCATGCCGGCGCAATCCGGGCGCAGCGGCGCGGCGGGGTGGTTGAGCGCGTGCTCGTAAGCCTGCAGCACCTCGTCGATGGCGCGGTCGCCGTTGGCGTGCACCATGGCTGGCCAGCCGTGCTCCACCGCCTGCCGCAAATGCGGGGTAAAGGCGCTGGGCGGGCGGAAATTGAATAGGCCGGTGGCCGGCACGTTCGGCACCTGGTGCTGCGGATAGCATTTGTAGGCCTCGGTCTGATAGCCGGTCAGCCCCTGGTTGGAGCCGTCCGACACCAGTTTCAGCGCCTTGATGCTGAAGCGCTTGTCCTCCATGCCGTCCAGGTCCGGACGGAACAGCCGCGTCCACTCGTCCATCTGCCGGGTTTCATTGGAGAACAGCGCGGCGGCGATGCGCACCGGGTTCAGCGCGGTCTGGGCCACCAGGTCCAGCAGCAAAACCTCGAACACTCCCTTGCCGGAGCCCAGGCCGGCGTCGAACAAGGTGGTGTTGCCCATCTTGGCTGCGTTGTGCAGCACCTGGCTGATGCTGGCGAGCAGCGCGGCCGGGGACGGGGAGGGCAGCGCCGGCATCATCTGCAGCACCTGCTCCTCCACCAGCACGCCCTTGCACTCCGGGCTGATGCCGGCCTTGGCCAGCGCCGGCGCGTTGGCGTAGCCGATGTGGCCGGAAGCGTTCATCAGGAAAATCGGATGCTTGTCGCCAAACTGGGCGAACCAGTCCAGGTCCGGCTCGGTCCACACCCGCATCAGCGAAGGGTCTAGGCCGAAGCCCAGCACCCAGGCCGTGCCGTCCTTGGCCTTTTGCTGTTTCTTGGGGTCCGTCAGCGCCGCGCGCACCGTGTCCTCCACCCCGGCGATGCCGTAATCCGGCTTCAGCGTCTGGCCGGAGAAGGCGCCCACGTACTGCCAGGACGAGAACAAGGCGCTGGGCAGGATATGCATGTGGGGATCGACGAAGCCGGGCAGCAGCGTGGCGCCCTCCAGCGACATCTCCTCCGGCTTTTTATGACCGGCGGCGGCCATCGCCTGGCGCACCTCCTCGCGGGAGCCGGCGGCCACGATGCGGCCCTTGGCGATGCCGACGGCGTCCACCGTCTGTCGCCCGCTGCTGGCCAGCGTGTGGATGGGGCCGCCGTAAATGATCAGCGTCTGCGGCGGCGAGGGCGGCAGCAGGCGCTTTTCCTGCTGGCGGATCAGCCGTTTGGCCTCGTCCTGCCAGTCCGGGCGCTCAAACAGCTCATCGTGCAACTGAGCCAACAGGGGGAGAGTGCAGCAGGCGCAGCCTGGTCCGTGCGGGTGATGATGGCTCATGGCGGATGTCCGGTTGAAACGCCGGCTCCGAGGGAAGCGCGGGGCCGCGCGCGAGGAACGGAAAAAGCGATGTCATTATAGGCGGCGTCCCGGCGCAAAAAAACGGCGAACTGGCCATTCGGTCGGGGAGCTGCTTCAGAGGCTGTTCAAAGTTCAGCGAGCAAAAGCGAAACCAGGCCTCGCGAAGCGCGGCAGGCCGGGAACGGGGTCTTAAAGCCTGTTCAAAGTCTCGCGAGCAAGGGCGAGACGAGGCGAAAACCAGCGAAAAGCGGAATGTACTCGTGGTACATGAGCATTTCGAAGGCGTACTCATCGTGTAACGCTCCACGCAGCGCAGCAGATCGTAAACAGGTTCTCAGCCGCCGCACACCTGATTGCGGCCATGCTGCTTGGCGTGATACAGCCGCTCGTCCGCCAGCTTCAGCAGCCGGCTGATCTCCGGCATGTCCGACGCCGCCACGCCTATGCTCACCGTGTAGCGCAGCCCGCCCTTGGCGGTGGTCAGGATACAGCCCTCAATCGCCAGACGCAGGCTTTCCAGCCGGCACACCATGTCCAGCTCGATGGGGCTGGGGCTGAGCATCACGAACTCCTCGCCGCCGAAGCGCGCGACGATGCCGTCCGGGAAAAACTGCTCCATCAGCCGCGCGGTGTTGCAGATCACCTGATCGCCCACATCGTGGCCGTATTGGTCGTTCACCCGCTTGAAATGATCGATGTCCAGCACCGCCACCCCGTAGCCGTTCTTCAGCTGCATCACCTTCTCAAAAAAATGCCGGCGGTTGGACAGGCCGGTCAGCGGGTCGCGGTCCGCGGTTTCCTTCAGCGATTCCAGGTTTTCCACAAACTCAACATTGCGGGTGACGCGGCAGAAAAACTCCTCGAAGTTGAACGGCTTTTGCAGGAAATCGTCCGCCCCGGCCTTGATGAAGCGCGTGGTCATGGTGGGGTCCTGGTTGCCGGAAATGCCGATGATGGCCAGGCGGTCGTGATCCAGGAAGCGGCGTATCGTACTGGTCATGCGCACCCCGTCCATGCCCGGCATGTCGTTGTCGCTCAGCACCAGCTTGATGTGCTTGTCGGAGTGCAAAATCTCCAGCGCCTGCTTGGCGTCCTCCGCCTCCAGCACCTGGTAGCGGTGGCGCTCCAGATTTTCGCGCAGAAACTGGCGGTAGGACGCGGAATCGTCCACCACCAGCACCTTGATGCCCGGGTTCTTGCGGATGCGGGTCAACATCCGCATCACGTAATCGAAAGCCGCCGGGCTCTCCTTGCTGACGTAGTCCACCACCGGCAGCTGCAAAATGCGGTCGCGCACCTCGCCGTCCGAGCGAGAGGTCAGCACAATGGTGGGAATCGCCAGCTGAAACAGCAGCGGCAAGTGCTCGCCGTCGGGCGAATCCGGCAGATTGTAATCCGCCACCGCCGCCAAAAAGCGCTGGCCGGTCGCCAGCGCCTCGCGCACCTCGATCAGCGAGCACACCGGCAGCGGCGAAAGACCGATTTCCTCCACCATGCGGCACAAGGGACGGATCAACACCATGCTGTCTTCAATCACCAAAACGCGCGTTTCTTCGCTCATCGTCCGCTTATCCCATGCCTACTGCCTGATCCGCCCGCGCCGGCTCTCGGAGAACGCTCCAAAACCGGGTATAATCGACCCATTTTTTCCATTCTAGAAGAACTACGATTCATCACCATGGAACTTGCCAAAAGCTTTGAACCCGGCGACATCGAACGTCGCTGGTACGATCAGTGGGAACAGGCCGGCTACTTCAAACCCAGCATGGACACCGCCAAACCGTCCTTCGCCATCCAGCTGCCGCCGCCCAACGTCACCGGCACCCTGCACATGGGTCACGCCTTCAATCAGACTATTATGGACGGTCTGACCCGGTATTACCGGATGAAGGGCGACAACACCCTGTGGGTGCCCGGCACCGACCACGCCGGCATCGCCACCCAGATCGTGGTGGAGCGCCAACTGGCCGAGCAGGGCGTCAACCGCCACGACCTGGGCCGCGACGCCTTCACCTCCAAAGTGTGGGAGTGGAAAGAGCAATCCGGCGGCACCATCACCAGCCAGATGCGCCGCGTCGGCTGCTCCGTGGACTGGGACCGCGAATACTTCACCATGGACGACACCCGCGCCGAAGTCGTCACCGAAGTCTTCGTCCGCCTGTTTGAACAAGGTCTGATCTACCGCGGCAAGCGCCTGTCCAACTGGGACTCCAAGCTGGGCACCGCCATCTCCGACCTCGAAGTGGTTTCCGAGGAAGAAGACGGCCACATGTGGCACATCAAATACCCGGTGGTGGGCAGCGACGAATTCGTCACCGTCGCCACCACCCGTCCGGAAACCCTGCTGGGAGACGTGGCCGTGGCCATCGCCCCGGACGACGAGCGCTATCAGCACCTGCTGGGCAAGCAGCTGGAACTGCCGCTCACCGGCCGCCAGATCCCGGTGATCGCCGACGAATACGTGGACAAGGAGTTCGGCACCGGCTTCGTCAAGATCACCCCGGCGCACGACTTCAACGACTACCAGGTGGGCAAGCGCCACAGCACCCAGCTGATCAACGTGATGAGCCTGGAAGCCAAAATCCTGGCCAAAGCCCAGATCTTCGGCTTCGACGGCAGCGCCCAGGGCACGATAGAACTGCCGGCCGCCTACGCCGGCCTCAGCACCCAGGACGCGCGCAAAGCCATGCTGGCGGACCTGCAAGCCCAGGGCTATCTGCTGGAGACCAAGCCGCACAAACTGATGGTGCCGCGCGGCGACCGCACCGGCACCGTGATCGAACCGCTGCTGACCGACCAATGGTTCGTGGCCATGGACAAAGTGGCCGTGGACCAAGACGGCAAGCCCGATCCCACCGGCCAGTCCATCGCCGCCAAAGCCATTGAAGCCGTGGAAAGCGGCGAAGTGCGCTTCATCCCGGAAAACTGGGTCAACACCTACAACCAGTGGATGAACAACATCCAGGACTGGTGCATCAGCCGCCAGCTGTGGTGGGGTCACCAAATCCCGGCCTGGTACGACGAAGACGGCAATATCTACGTGGCCCGCAGCGAGGCCGACGCCCAGGCGCAAGCGCCGGGCAAGACCCTGCGCCGCGAACAAGACGTGCTGGACACCTGGTTTAGCTCCGCCCTGGTGCCGTTCTCCACCCTGGGCTGGCCGCAAGACACCCCCGAACTGCGCGCCTTCCTCACCTCCAACGTGCTGGTGACCGGCTACGAAATCATCTTCTTCTGGGTAGCCCGGATGATCATGATGACCAAGCACTTCACCGGCAAGGTGCCGTTCCGCGACGTGTACATCCACGGCATGGTGCGGGACCACGAAGGCAAGAAGATGTCCAAGTCCGAGGGCAACGTCATCGACCCGGTGGACCTGATCGACGGCATCGCGCTGGAACCGCTGGTGGCCAAGCGCACCACCGGTCTGCGCCGCCCGGAAAAAGCCCCGGCCATCGCCAAGGCCACGGAAAAGCTGTTCCCGGAAGGCATCCCGGCTTACGGCACCGACGCATTGCGCTTCACCATGGCCAGCTACGCCACCCTGGGCCGCAGCGTCAACTTCGACTTCAAGCGCGCCGAAGGCTACCGCAACTTCTGCAACAAGCTGTGGAACGCCACCCGCTTCGTGATGATGAACGTGGAAGGCAAGGACTGCGGCCAGGACGAAAGCCTGCCGCTGGAGTTCTCCTTTGTTGACCAGTGGATCATCGGCCGCCTGCAACAGGCCGAGATCGACGTCACCAACGCGCTGGAAACCTACCGTTTCGACATTGCCGCCCAGACCATCTACGAATTCATCTGGAACGAGTACTGCGACTGGTATGTGGAACTGGCCAAGGTGCAGCTGCAAACCGGCAACGAAGCCCAGCAGCGCGCCACCCGCCGCACCATCGTCCGCGTGCTGGAAGTGGCGCTGCGCCTGACCCACCCGCTGATGCCCTTCATCACCGAAGAGCTGTGGCAGACCGTGGCCCCGCTGGCCAACGCCAAGACCGCCCCGTCCATCATGCTGGCCCCGTGGCCGGTGGCGGACGCCGGCAAGATCAACGCCGCCGCCAACGCCCGCATGGACGCGTTCAAGGACATGGTCAACGCCGTGCGCAATCTGCGCGGCGAAATGGGCATCGGCCCGGCGGTCAAAGCGCCGCTGTTCATCGAAACTGGCGACGCCACGGTGGCGGACTTCGTGCCCTACCTGAAGCTGCTGGCGCGCCTGACCGAAGGCTCCATCGTTGCCGCGCTGCCGGAAGACGACGCCCCGGTGGCCATCTCCGGCGACGCCCGCCTGATGCTGAAGGTGGAAGTGGACAAGGCGGCGGAAACCGCGCGCCTGAGCAAAGAGCAGGGCAAGGCGGAAGCCGAACTGGCCAAGCTCACCGCCAAGCTGGAGAAGCCGGGTTATGTCGATAAAGCCCCGGCCCACCTGGTGGAGCGCGACAAGGCGCAGTTGGCCGAGTTGAACGACAAGCTGGACAAGATCAAGGTGCAGTTGGCTAAGCTGGCTTGAACCTAAGCCTGATCTGGAAGTGAAGAAACCCGCCGCGAGGCGGGTTTTTTTATAGGTAAAGTAATCAGTAAGTCATATTTAGTCGAGTGTGTTCTTCGTGACTTTTTTATAATGGCTACAAATTCGATAATTTACGCATTCAATAAGTTTTTGTTGATATTTCAATGTCATTGTGGTAGAAGTGTGTCTGGGTGGTGTTATTAAAATCATTGTGGAGATAATGGTGGCTAGAAAGAAGATTGCTAACTTCCCAATATCAGATGTTGCGCTTAGTAATTTTAATAGGTTAAAAGATAATGGTCTACAGTCAATATGTTTTTTTAATAATAAGGGAGGTGTTGGTAAAACAACATTAATGGCTAATTTGGCGGCGCAGTTGTCTTTTTCTACCGGGGCGAAAATATTACTTGTTGATGCGGACCCTCAGTGTAATTTAAGTCAGTATCTTTTGAGTGATGATGAATTTTCTGAGATGTATGGGTCTGATGGATTGGTAGACTCCATATACAGTATCATTCACCCTCTTTCCATTGGGAAAGGGTACTCAGATACCTTGCCCGTCAAACGGGTTGAAAGATTTGGTTGTGATATTATTGTTGGTGATCCAAGGTTGGCTCTTAAAGAGGACTTGTTGGCGCAAGATTGGAGGGATGCGAAGTCTGGAGGTACTCGAGGACTTAGAACAACATTTGTTTTTTTGGATTTAATTAAAAAGGCTAAAGATAAATACGATTTTGTTTTTTTTGACATGGGGCCTTCGCTTGGTGCAATAAATAGAGCTATTTTGATGGCGGTTGATAATTTTCTCGTTCCAATGTCTATTGATATTTTTTCTGTTTGGGCCGTGAGGAATATTGGCGAGGCAGTTAGAGTTTGGCATAAAGAGTTGGCTAATGGAATAAAGTTGGCAGAGGATCCGTCGGAATTAGGGTTTTCGGTTGGTAGGAAAGCAATAAAATTTATTGGCTATGTGACGCAGCAGCATAAAGAGAAAAGTGAATCAGGAAGTCGTAGAGTGGTTGAGGCCTATGCCTCTATTAAAAATAGATTGCCTAATGAGGTAAGCAAAAACTTAGGGTGGCTTTACTCTACTACCAAATTAAACCCACATCTGGGAGACGTTAAGCATTTGGCCAGTCTTGCTCCAAAGTCTCAAACGTTACATACTCCAATGATCAATGTTTCTCTTCGTGGTAGTTATACAATTACGAGGAAGCAGGCTAGAGAGATTTATTCAGATATAGCTGAGAGGCTGTTGGAAAATATTGTGGCTATTGCCTAGGGTCATGAAAATGTCTGATATTTTTAATTCAGATTTAGTGGCAGATGTAGCTAATCGTCGAGTTGTTTTGTTCTTGGGTGCGGGTGTTTCTGCTTCGGCTAAGACAGATTCAGGTGATAATTTTAAAGATTGGAAGGGGGTTTTGGAAAAGGCCAGCCAGTCAATAGGGGATGAGGGAAAGAGGGCGCTTGTTCAGTCGTATGTGAAAAAAGGGGATTTCCTGTTGGCAAGTGAGCTTATAAAAAAAGCAAATCCAACCGCTTGGGGTGAGTTGCTTAGAAGGGAGTTCTCTAAAACGGCTCAGCCATCTGATTTGCATCGCGCTATTTTCTCTTTGAAGCAAAGAATTATAATAACAACAAATTTTGATAAGCTGTTGGAGACTTTCTATCAACCTTTGACTGGTGACGCCTATTATCCCAATGTAAAGTGCAAGGTTGATGGCGGCGTATTCTCTATGCTGCGGGACGATGAGAGTTATATTATAAAGCTACATGGAACTGCTGATGATGAAGATTCAATTATTTTTGATAAATCAAGTTATGGGGCTTCTGCTTACGGAAATCCTGCGTATGCGGATTTGTTGAATGTTTTGTTATTGACTCATACCTTTTTGTTTATTGGGTTTTCAATGGAGGATCCCGCAATATCATTTGTTGTTGAGACGTTTGCGAGAAAATATCCAAAAATGAGGCCGCACTATATATTTTTGGGGGAGGAGTTGGATAATGATGTCGCAGATATTTGGAAGAGTCTAAGAAAGTTGTATGTTATGTCCTATGATAGTTCTAATAACCATGGGCAGCTTGTTGATTACATTAGGCAACTGTCTGATTTGGCAGTTCAGAAGCGGAAAGAATTGTTTGTCGAAGTGCCGAAAGGGGTAGAGGTTTTCTCGGAAGGAGATGCGTGATTTTTGAGAGGTTGTTGCTGATTTGAGGTTGTGAGTTATTTATTGAAGTGGTTGTTGATGTATTGCTGTGCTGAGTAAAGTTGTAAGTTTTCTATGAGTATGTGATGGAGTGTGGTTGAGAGTTTTTTGGTGGGAAGTAGCACTTATTACTAAGTGTTTATGGTGTTGTATTCTGCTTTTAGATTCGTGGAGTTGCTTATTTCCCTTCTTGACTCCCCCCGCCATCTAGCCAACAATGGTCCCTGCGCTGCCACACAAACAGCGCCGGGACTGGTCTCCTGAGCTTGTATCTTGGCGGACACGCCGCGAAAGCGGCATTTTCGTGTCCGGTTGCTATTGCTTTGCCTAAATCTGGGCGGGCCGTGGCAAGGGCGCCCCATGGGCGCGCCGGACCAAGATACCGGTGAGACCAGCCTTGTCATGTGCCCGCCTTGCCGCGCTTGTCGGCCAGGCCCTCTCTTTCAAGGAGGTTGCAATGGCGAAGTCAGTCCGTCCGATGCCCAACATCGAATCCACTCCATCCCATTCCAAGGATCCCGCCGTCCAGCAGGACAGCGTTTCTCCGCAACAGCCGGCGCTGCGGCGCTCGCAGTACCGCTGTGCTTCCGTGGAAATCAAGGCAACCCGCCTGCCTTTTGTCCGCTTCATTCCGGGGCGAAATCATCCGCATTACTGGCAGCCGGCCGAACCCGAGGATTACGCCGAGGCCTGCATGCTGGGCCGCCAGTACGCCGCGCACCTGGCGCAGTGGCTGAAAAGCAATGAGCTGGACGCCGGCCGCGGCCTGCTGCTGCGCATTGCCAGAGATATGGACCACAGCGACCGCAGCCACCGCAACGGTTTGCGCCGCGGCTTTTTCAACTACCTGGAGACCTTGCTGTGCGTGGCCGGGCGGCAGTTGAACCTGTATCGCCACGTGGAGGCGATGCACCAATTGCAGCGCAGCCGGGATCTGATGGCGTGGTTGGAGCGCAAGCGTAGGCGTTGAGCGGGTTTAAGCGCGGCTTGGCCTGGGTCAAACCGTGCTTGAGCTGATTGTAAAATGCCCCGCCTGCTGACGCTGGCGGGGCATTTTATTGAAAAAGAACAGGTGTGAGCGGAGCCGCTCATACGGCTTCATGCTCAAGCCTCAGCCAACTGACGGGATGCTTCCCGCCGCGCGAGCGCGAACGCCGGGCCGCCAAACCCCGACGGCGGCGGTGGCCACGATCAGCAGGATGTTGAGCCCGCCGCCTATCGCCTCGCGCAAAGTCGCGGCGTGGAAGTCCGCGCCCACGGCGCTGGCGGGCAGCGCGGCTTGCGCCAGCAGGTAGGCCTGATCCACCGCCGGCGCCACCACGAAGGAGGCGTTGAGCAGAATCACCAGCGTCAGGCCCAGCTTGAGCTGGAAGAAGCGATTGCGCAGGCCGTAACGCCGGTAGCCCAACAGCAGGCCGCTGATCAGCATCAGCCACAGGCCGGGCACGGTCAGCGCCCAGGTGCCGATATGGATGTACCACCGCGTTTGCGCCAGCAGGGCCGGCGGCGCGGCCGGGCCGGTTTCGGACAGTACGATCCAGGCCGGAATGCTGCCCAGGAACAAGGCCAGCGCGATGAAGTGAATCAGTTTGAGCGTGCGGTTCATGGCTCTTCTCCAATGGGGGGGCTGAGCGTGTCCAGCGTGCGCAGCAATTGTTGCAGGGTTTGGCAGGCGGATTCGAAATCCGCGTCCGGCAGTTGTTGCGCCAGTTGCGCCGTCCACAGCGCCTGGCTGCGCTGGGTGCCGGCCACGGTGCGTTCGCCCTTGGCGCTTAGCCGGTACAGCGGGGAGCGGGCGTGCTGGGGATTGGGCAGCACTTCGAAATAGCCTTCCTCCACCAGCTTGTGCAGCTGCTTTTGCGCGCCCTGGCGGCTGATGCCCATGCGGGCGGCGATCTGCGGCGCGGTTTGCGCCTCGCCGGCCAGGCCCGCCGCGCCGAGCACCTGCCAGCGCGCGCTGTTGATGCCCAGGTGGGCCACCAGCTGGTCGCCTCTTTCCAGCAGGGTGCCGTTCAGGCGGAAGATCAGCAGCATCAGGTCGGTAATGCGTTGACGGTGATCGCTTTGGCTTGGGGGCATGGGTTTCTCCTATTTGACAACTGGTTGCCATTATTGACAACTGGTTGTCAAATTGCAAGCCTTTGCGGACTAGCCATGTGTTTTGTTGCAGGGAGAGAACAGGAAGCGGCGGCGGAACGGGGATGAGGTTTGGGGGCTTGATCCGGGTATGGCGCAGCAGCGCATGATACTTGCGTATGTACTTGTAAATACAGTCAAAAATGAAAATGTAATTTCTATGTTAGCATCGTCAGCTTCCTAAAAAGCGCAGTTCAAATCCAATGAAAAAACTTTTGCCCTTCTTGATGTTGCTCAGCCTGCACGCCCATGCCGACGATGAGGCGCTGCGCCAGATGTTCAATTGCGACGGCAGTTTCTTTCGATACATCGCCCAGCCCGGCAAGGCCGTTCCCGGCCTGCCGGTAACGGTGGAGAACGGCCGCGCCGCGCTGCGGATGCAGCCTATCCGGGATCAGGCGCGCGAGATGGAGGAGGACGTCAGCGGCGCGTCCGAAGGCTTGACTTCGCTGCTGCGTCACTCCGCCATCGAGCAGCCGGTGGCGCTGACGCCGCAATGGGCCTTGCGCAATTACGTGGAGGAGCACTTCCACCTCACCAATAGCCCGACGGACGTCAACGGCGTGTCGGAAACCTATAGCTGGGGCTTCCGGCTGCTGGGGCAGAAGGATATGACGCTTAAGCAGTTCGTGGCCCAGCGGCCGGATCTGAAATTCACCTGTTCCAAGGAAAAGGGCGGCGTTTGCGCGCTGTACCGGCAATGGGACAAGGGCGCGTGGAAAACCATCAAGCCTTCGCAGCAGTACGCGGATCTGCCGCGCTTGCTGCTGATCGCCTCCAAGTCCGATCCCAAGCATTTTTCCCTGGACTGTTCCTTGCTGGTGGAGGGCGAACGCCTGCCGCCGGGCCTGATCAAGGCCTTGCAACCGGATTGGGCGTTGAATTTCTAAGAACCGCCTTACAGCCTGCCGCGCGTTGATGATGCGGCCTTGGGTGTCAAGACCTGTCGCCGAGGAAAACCAGCCGTGCTGGTGGGTATCGCCTACGGCTCCTCCCACCCTACGCGCGGCCGTTGAGCAGGGGTAGGGTGGGTGGAACGCAGCGACACCCACGCGGAGCTCTGTTGCAGAGGCGTGGGGCGGTTGGGTAGCGGGTGCCGGTGGGTATCGCCTACGGCTCCTCCCACCCTACGCGCGGCTGTTGAGCAGGGGTAGGGTGGGTGGAGCGCAGCGATACCCACGCGGAGGTCTGTTGCAGGGGCTTGGGGCGGTTGGATCGCGGGCGCCGGTGGGTACGCCTACGGCTCCTCCCACCCTACGCGCGGCCGTTGAGCAGGGGTAGGGTGGGTGGAACGCAGCGATACCCACGCGGAGCTCTGTTGCAGAGGCGTGGGGCGGTTGGGTAGCGGGCGCCGGTGGGTATCGCCTACGGCTCCTCCCACCCTACGAGCGGCCGTTGAACAGAGGCTCTAAGGCCGTTTGGCGATATGAAAATGACAAATGGCAATTATGTTTGAAATGTCAAGTACTTAGTAATAACTAGCGCCTTGCCTCGGTGCGAAAGCCCTTGCTATACCGGCATTGGGCGGGGCGGGCGAAGCCGGCTCCGTGTTGTTTCCAGTGTTGGATAACCGTTATAGGAGCATGAGCCATGTCTGAACAATTGCTGGGTGGTTGGTCCGGATTCCGGCCGCTGAACGAGCAGGACCGCAAGGTGTTTCATCAGGCCACGGAAGGTTTGCTGGGCGTGAAATACGTGCCGCTGGCGGTGTCCACGCAGGTGGTGGCCGGCGAGAACTTCATCTTCCTGGCCAGCGCGGAAGTGGTCTATCCCGGCGCGCAGCCGCACTTGGTGGCGGTGTACATCTTCCAGCCGCTGGGAGGCAAGCCGCCGCATGTGACCCGCATCGAGAACCTGCGTCTGTAAGCCCTTAGCAAGACGCTGTTACGCATCTAGCCCGCCGCCCGGCGGGCTTTTGTTTTGGGCCGCCGCGGCTTGTTCCAGCAGCCATTGTTTGAAGACGCCCATTTCCGGGTCGCGCAGGAGGTCCGGACGGTGTATCAGGTAATAAGCGAGGGCGCTGCGCAGCCGTGGCGCCGGCAGTTCGCGCAGCCGGCCGGCGGCCAGCTCCGCCTGCAGCAGCGAGCGCCGCGCCAGCGCGTAGCCGCGGCCGGCCAGCGCGGCTTCGATGGCGGCGTTGGAGTCCACGCAGACCACGCCTTGTTCGCAGTCCAGCCGGTCCAGGCCGGCGGCTCGGCTCCACAGCCGCCAGTCCTCGCGGTGTTCGTCGTGCAGCAGTTGTTCGCCGCTGAGCGCGTCCAGCCGCGCCGGCAGCGCGGGCGCGCACACCGGCGTCAGTTCGTCGTCCAGCAGCTTGCAGGCGCTGAGGCCGGGGTAGTCGCCCAGGCCGTGGCGCACGGCGAAGTGGATGTTCTCGGCGGCGAGGTCGACCACGCGGTTGCCGGTGCTGACGTGGACGTCGATGCGCGGATGCTCGCGCATGAAGCCCTGCAGCCGCGGCAGCAGCCATTGCGCCCCAAACGACGGGGTGCAGCTGAGCAGGATCACGCGGCGGGCGTTGGTCAGCCGCGCGGTGGCGTGGTCTATCAGCTCCAGCGCTTGCCGGCAGGCGTCCAGATAGTCGCGGCCGGCGGCGTTGAGTTCCAGGCCGCGCGCGCGGCGCTCGAACAGGGGCTGGCCGAGGAAGCTTTCGAGCTTGCGCAGTTGCTGGGAGACGGCGCCGGGGGTGACGTGCAGTTCTTCGGCGGCGAGCTTGACGCTGAGCCGTCGCGCGACGGCTTCGAAGAAGCGGAGGGTGTCCAACGGCGGTTTGGGCATATCGATTTAGTTTTTCTAAAGCATTGGGCAGGAAAAATCGTTTGTTTGTACTGCATTGGCGGCTGATGATTTCAGTATCTGGTTTAGCAAAGTTAAATTCAAGGCGAAGGGAGAGACATCATGGGGATGGCGAGCTTGGGTCGCTTACTGTTGCTGGCGGCCTTGTGGGGCGGCAGCTTTTTGTTCATGCGCATCGCCGCGCCGGCGTTGGGCGCGCTGCCGACGGCGTTTGGCCGGGTGGCGCTGGGAGCGGCGGGTCTGCTGGGGCTGATCGCCTTGTTGCGGGTGGGGCTGTCCTTCAAGGGAAAGTTGGCCGCCACCTTGTTGCTGGGGGTGGTCAATTCCGGCTTGCCCTTTCTGCTGTTCGCACTGGCGGCCCGGGTGTTGCCGGCCGGCTATAGCGCGATTCTGAACGCCAGCACGCCCTTGATGGGGGTGTTGATCGGGGCGGCGGCGTTTGGCGAGCGCGTCACCGCCAACAAGCTGGCCGGGGTGTTGATCGGCCTGGCCGGCGTGGCGGTGCTGACGCGGACGGGGCCGGCGGCGGGGCCGGAGGCCTTGTGGGGTGTGGCGGCCTGCCTGGCGGCCACCGCCTGTTACGGTCTGGCCGGTTTTCTGACCAAGCGCTGGATCGCGGACCGCGGCGGCCTGGACAGCCGCGTGGTGGCCTTGGGCAGCCAGCTGGGCGCGGTGTTGCTGTTGTTGCCGTTCATGGCGTGGCAGGCGAGCGCGCAGCCGCTGAGTTGGCCGGCGGTGGGAGCGGAGGTGTGGCTGGCGATGCTGGCGCTGGGCCTGTTGTGCACGTCGCTGGCCTATGTGCTGTACTTCCGCTTGATCGCGGACGTCGGCCCGCTGAAGGCGCTGACGGTGACCTTTCTGATCCCGCCCTTCGGCATTTTCTGGAGCTGGCTGGCGCTGGGCGAGACGGCGACCTTGTCCCAGGCGCTGGGCGGCGCCTTGATCGCGCTGGCGCTGTGGCTGGTGCTGCGGCCGGAAGCGCCGGCGGCGCGCGCCGCCGCGCCGGACGAGGATTGGTCGATCTAGCGGCGGCGCGGCGCGGGCTTAATTGAGCAGCAGATAGCTGATCGGGCTTTCTCCGCAGGCCGCCAGCCCGCATTCCAGGAACACGGACAGGGCGTTGCCCAGCAGCAGCAACATGGTCAGGGCAACGCCGGCCTTGGCCAGCCGGCCCAGCTGCGCCGGGGGTTGACGATCGAAGCTGTGTTCGCGTTGGCACAGCATCAGCAGCAGTCCGCAGCCGATGAAGACGGCGAAGAAGGCGATCGCGGCCCAGGTGTAGAAGTGCAGGCCCAGGATGGGCGGGCCGAAGCCGGCGTCGCCGGGGGCGATGTGCAGCAGCACTTGGCGGCCGGCCACGGCGAAACCGGCGCCGGCGGCCAGCAGCATCATGCCGTAATGGCCGGGCTTGTCGCCCAGCAGCACGTTGGCGGCCAGCGCCACGGCGATGGCGCACAAGGCCACGCGTTGCAGCAGGCAGAGCGGGCAGGGCAGTTCATGCTGGGCGAACTGGAAGTAGAAGGCGACCAGCAACATCAGGTTGATCAGCAGCAGGCCTAGCAGGTTCAGCTTGTCGGTGAGGTTTTGCGTCATGTCTGGCTCCTCACAGGGAAATGGGCAGGCTGCTGGTGGCGTGGAATTTGAACCAGTACAGCGTGAGCACGAAGGCCAGGCCCCAGCAGGCGTAGGCCCATTGGCGCTTGCGCAGGATCAGGGCCAGCAGGGAAGCGGCTAGCAGCAGAAACAACAGGGTATCCATCGGTGGTGTCCTTCTTGGTGGTGGCGATGGGCCGGCGGCGGATGCCGACGGCTTGTGGTGATTGAATATTAGCATTCGCTTAATGCCGGCGAAACAGGGCAAGGAGCAGCAAAGCGGCGGCCAGGCGCCTCGGCGCATTGTGCGGCTATTCAAACTGACTAAGCATACGCTCCCCGGAGCGGGGCGGAGGGACGGACGAAGGGGCCAGCCGGCGCGAGGCGTCGGCGCCTAGCCCGGCGTTTTCTGACGGGGGCGGCGGGTGCGCGTTTCGGCTTGTTCGCGGATCAGGTCCAGCTCATTGTGAGCGTCTTGCGCCATTTCCACCGCCAGCCGGCAGAGTTCGGCGATATGGCTGCGCGCCTGCGGGTCCGGCGTTTCGTTGAGGCGTTCGATCGCGTGCATCAGCGAGCTCAGCGATTGCAGCGCGTCCATGGCGATGGCGCAGGCCGCGACGGTGTCGTCCGGCTTGACGTTGAGCGGCATGCGGGCTCCGGTGAGGTTCAATCGTTGGGACACAGGGCGGGGATGCGTGGGCGTGGGTTTTTCGCGGCGGCGTGGCCGCCGTGCTGGGTAAGTCGGGGGCAAGGCGGCGCTAAGGTCATGCCAGTCTCCATGCGTCAAAAAGCGACTGGCATAGCCTATCAATAAAGATATTAAGCAACAATAACCATAAGGTTATTGGAGGCGGGGTGTTGCGTATCGGCCAACGCCGCTTGGCGGCTCACTCCGCGGCGTCGTCCGCCCAGAGGTCCGGCGGCGGGGCGTCCAGGACGGGCCGCCGCTCCTGGGCCAGCGCTTCCACCATGCCGCGCAGGCTGATCAGCGCTTTGCGGCTCAGCGTCTGTCCGCGCACGCCGCGGTGCAGATCGTCTATCAGCAACTGCAGCAAGGCGCGTTCCGACAGCGAGGCTTCAAACTCCGCCACCCGGTCGCGCAGCGGCGGCAGGGCGTCGATGTCGCCCTCCTGATCCAGCCAGTAACGGGGCAGATTCAGGCGGGTTTCGATGTGGCGGGCCAGGTTTTCTCCCATGCCGCGGCCGCTGGGGGCGTCGGAGAACAGGCGGTAGATTTGCGGAGGGCGACGATCGATCAGCTCCGCGAGTCGGGAAACGGTTCCGTCAAAATCGCGTTCGATCAACAAGCCCAGTTTATGGCGGCGGATTTCGGTGGTGTTCATGCCCGCTATTCAAGCCTAAATATATCCGGCTGGTAAGCTGTCACATGGTTATCGATTTTTATATCCAATAGGCCATGACAGGGAGGGAAGGGCCGCGCCGGAAGCCGGCGCTTTCATGCGAGGGCAAGAAAAAACGCCGGCGGGCCGGCGTTTTTCGCTGAGGCGGGGCGGCTCAGTCTTCCGCGCTGCGATGGGCGACGACGTTGAAGCCTTCCTGCGGGCTGGGCGGCACGAAGTAGCGGGTGATGTGGTCGAACTCCGCTTCGCTGACGCTGAACGGGTGGGAGCCCTTGGCGTTGCGCTGACGCAGCCGCGCTTTGCAGGCCTCGTCGCTGACCTCCAGGTGGTGCAGCTGATGGGCGGCGCCGCTGGCGTTGATCACCTCGCGCATCCAGCGGCGGCTGTCCAGGGTGTTGGCCGGCATGTCCAGCACCACGGACAGGCCCTGGCGCAACAGGGCGGCGACGTGCGGCGCCAGCGCGTCCTTCAGCGACTGCGAGCAGCGCACGTAGTCGGTCATGGTGCGGATTTCGCCGGGATAGAGCTTGGCCAGCCATTCGTCCTCGCTGATCAGCATGGTGCGAGGCTGGTCGGCCAGGCGGCGGGTCAAGGTGGACTTGCCCGCTGCGATCTTGCCGCAAACCAAGTGCAGTGTCGCCTCATTGGCCGCATCTTTGAATTGTTCATTGCTTGGCATGACAGTCTCCTTGGGATAGGGGCACATATGAAAAAACCCGCCTGCTGGGGCGGGTTGTCGAGCTTCGTCCGGTCGCGCGCCAACCCGCCTCAGAAAAAGGCGTCAATCCAATCTTGGCTGGAGAACGGGACAAAGCGGCGCATAGTGAGCTTATGGTCGCCGCTTGGGGCGAGCTTGTCAAACCGCGGCGGCGGGCCGGCCGGCGCAATATCCGGTAGACTGCGCCGATGTGCGTCAATTATCTATGTCCCCACCCGGATCAACTGCCGCTGTTCGGCGTGGAGCCCGGCGAGTTGGTTTGGCCGGAGGAGGCTTGGCAGGACTACGCCGCTCCCTTCATCGCGGCCGGCCGCCAGGGCCTGGAGCTGCGGCTGGGCAATTACGGCCTGGTGCCCAAGCGCCATCAGCCGGAAGGCATGCGGCTGTCCACCACCAACGCGCGCTCGGAAACCGTGGCCGAGCTGAAAAACTTCCGTTACCCGTGGCGGGCCGGCCAGCGTTGCCTGGTGCCGATGCGCGCCTTTTTCGAGCCTTCGTACGAAACCGGCCGCGCGGTGCGCTGGCGCATCGGCCTGGCCGACGACGCGCCGTTCGCGGTGGCAGGGCTGTGGCGGGCCTGGTCGGAGCCGGACGGCTCGATCAGCCACGCCTTCACCCAGCTGACGGTGAACGCCGAGGCGCACGCGCTGATGCGGCGCACCCACAAGCCGGAGGACGAGAAGCGTTCGCTGGTGATCGTGCGGCCGGAGGATTACCTGGCCTGGCTGACGGCGCGCCGCCCGGAGGATGCGTATCGCTTGCTGCGGCTGTATCCGGCGGAGGAGATGCGGGCAGAGGACGCGCCGCTGGCGCCGCGCCAGGGCGCGGCCAAGCCGGCGCCGCAGCCGCGCACCTTGGGTTTGTTTGACTGAACGCCGTATGAGCAAAGCCGTTTTCTCCGCCGCAAGGCCTTGTTTCGCCTGGGTTGGCGAGACCCTCAACGGGAGTTAAGAGCGGTCGCCGAGGAAGACGGCGAATGCTGGCGGGTATCGCCTGCGGCTCCACCCACCCTACGCGAGGCGGTTGGCCAGGGGTAGGGCGGGTGGAGCGTAGCGATACCCGCGCGGAGGTCGGCCGCAGAGGCTTGGGGCGCCTTGGACGCGCGGCTCTCTGCGCGCCAAGCCTGGTTCAGAGCACTGAAAAAGATGGCGAACAGGCTGTTAGATCATCGCCTTCGGATCCACCCACTGATCAAACTGCTCCGCCGTCACATAACCCAGCTCCAGCGCCGCCTGTTTGAGGGTGCCGCCGTTGGCGTGGGCCAGCTTGGCGATGGCGGCGGCCTTGTCGTAGCCGATGTGCGGGTTGAGCGCGGTGACCAGCATCAGCGATTGCTCCAGCAATTGCTCGATGCGCGGGCGGTTGGCCTGCATGCCGCGCACGCAATGATGGTTGAGGCTGTCCATGCCGTCTGACAGCAGGCGCGCGCTTTGCAGGAAGTTGTGGACGATCAGCGGCTTGAACACGTTCAGTTCGAAATTGCCGGAGGCGGCGCCGATGGACAGCGCCACGTCGTTGCCCAGCACCTGGCAGCAGAGCATGGTCATCGCCTCGCACTGGGTGGGGTTGACCTTGCCCGGCATGATGGAGCTGCCCGGCTCGTTCTCCGGGATCAGCAGTTCGCCCAGGCCGCTGCGCGGGCCGGACGCCAGCCAGCGGATGTCGTTGGCGATCTTGATCAAGGCGGTGGCCAGTTGCTTGAGCGCGCCGTGGGAGTGCACCAGTGCGTCGTGGCCGGCCAGCGCGGCGAACTTGTTGTCGGCGCTGAAGAAGGGCAGGCCGCAGGCGCGACCCAGCTCGGCGGCCACGCGCGGGCCGAATTCCGGGTGGGTGTTGAGGCCGGTGCCCACGGCGGTGCCGCCCACGGCCAGCTGGTAGAGGCCGGGCAGCGCCGCGCGGACGGCGTGTTCGGCTTGCTCCAGCTGGTCCACCCAGCCGGACAGTTCCTGACCCAGGGTCAGCGGGGTGGCGTCCTGCAAATGGGTGCGGCCTATCTTGACGATGTCGGCGAAGGCGGCCACTTTGTCCACCAGCGCGGCGCGCAGCCGGCCCAGCGCCGGCAGCAGCCGGTCGTGCACCGCGCGCGCGGCGGCCACGTGCATGGCGGTGGGGTAGATGTCGTTGGACGATTGGCCGCGGTTGACGTCGTCGTTGGGGTGGACGAGCCGGCCGGGGCCGCGTTCGCCGCCCAGGAGTTCCGAGGCGCGGTTGGCCAGCACCTCGTTCATATTCATATTGCTCTGGGTGCCGGAGCCGGTCTGCCACACCGACAGCGGGAAGGCGTCCGGGTGTTTGCCGGCCAGCACTTCGTCGGCGGCGGCGACGACGGCGTCGGCCTTGTCCGCCGGCAGCTTGCCCAGCTCGCGGTTGGTCAGCGCGGCGGCGCGCTTGACCTGGGCCAGCGCCAGGATCAGTTCCGGCGGCATGGTTTCGCTGGAAATGGCGAAGTGGCCGAGCGAGCGTTGGGTCTGCGCGCCCCACAGCGCGTGGGCGGGGACTTCGATGTCGCCGAAGGAATCGTGTTCTATTCTGTGTGTCATGGCATGCCTTTCGCACGGGAATGAGGTTTCGATTGTATGCTAAATGCAAATTCAGGGCTGAACCATTGACCTGTTTTCCAGTCTGAACACGAGGCGGAGCGCCTCGGACAGGCTGTTTTGCAAGGCGCTCCCATCGCTTCTGCCCTTGATTTGCATCTTGGCTTTCAACAGGAGTCCACCATGTCGCTTCGTTCCGAATCCACTTTGCGTTCCTTTACCCTGGCCTCGGGCCAGTCCTGTCAATTTCATTCGCTGCCGGCCCTGGCGGAGCTGGGCGTCGGCGATGTCGGCCGGCTGCCGGTGTCGCTGCGCATCGTGCTGGAGTCTTTGCTGCGTCATCTGGACGGTCAGCGCGTGGCCGAGGCGCATGTGCGCCAGCTGGCCGGCTGGCAGCCGCGGGCGCCGCGCAGCGAGGAGATCCCCTTCGTGGTGGCGCGCATCGTGCTGCAGGATTTCACCGGGGTGCCGCTGCTGTGCGATCTGGCGGCGATGCGCTCGGTGGCCGAGCGCTTCGGCAAGCCGCCCAAGCGCATCGAACCGCTGGTGCCGGTGGATCTGGTGGTGGACCACTCGGTGCAGATCGACCACTTCCGCGAGAACAACGCTTTGGACCTTAACATGAAACTGGAATTCCGCCGCAACGCGGAGCGCTACCGTTTCATCAAATGGGGGATGCAGGCCTTCGACACCTTCAAGGTGGTGCCGCCGGGCATAGGCATCGTGCACCAGGTGAACCTGGAGTATCTGGCGCGCGGGGTGTTGAGCAAGGGCGGGGTGTATTACCCGGACAGCCTGGTGGGCACGGATTCGCACACCACCATGATCAACGGCCTGGGCGTGGTGGGCTGGGGCGTGGGCGGCATCGAGGCCGAGGCCGGCATGCTGGGCCAGCCGGTATATTTCCTGACGCCGGACGTGGTGGGCGTGCATTTGAAGGGCCGGCTGCGCGAGGGAGTGACCGCCACCGACCTGGTGCTGACCGTGACCGAGCTGCTGCGCAAGGCGCAGGTGGTGGGCAAGTTCGTGGAGTTCTACGGCGCCGGCGCGGCCTCGCTGACCTTGCAGGACCGGGCCACGCTGGCGAACATGGCGCCGGAATACGGCGCCACCATGGGCTTCTTCCCGCCGGACGAGCAGACCGCCGCCTATCTGACCGCCACCGGCCGCAGCGAGGCGGAGGTGGACGCGTTCCGCCGCTATTTCCAGGCCCAGCAGATGTTCGGCATGCCGCAGCAGGGCGACATCGACTACAGCAGCGTGCTGGAGCTGGACCTGGCCGAGGTGACGCCCAGCGTGGCCGGTCCGCGCCGGCCGCAGGACCGCATCGCGGTGCCGGAACTGAAGCAGCGCTTCAACGAGCTCTTGCAGCAGCCGGCCAAGACCGGCGGCTACGGCAAGGACGGCGCCGGCGGCTTCAGCGGCAAGCTGCGCCATGGCTCGGTGCTGATCGCGGCGATCACCTCCTGCACCAACACCTCCAACCCGGGGGTGATGCTGGCCGCCGGCCTGTTGGCGCAGAAGGCGGTGGCGCGCGGCCTGAGCGTGGCCGGCCACATCAAGACTTCGCTGGCGCCCGGCTCGCGGGTGGTGACCGATTACCTGGGCAAGGCGCATTTGCTGGCGCCGCTGGAGCAACTGGGCTTCCGCGTGGCGGCCTACGGCTGCACCACCTGCATCGGCAACGCCGGCCCGCTGGAGCCGCAGCTGGAGAACGAGGTCAGCGGCCAGGATCTGATCTGCGCGTCGGTCTTGTCCGGCAACCGCAACTTCGAGGCGCGCATCCATCCTGCGATCAAGGCCAACTTCCTGATGAGCCCGCCCTTGGTGGTGGCCTTCGCCATCGCCGGCCGGGTGGACATCGATCTGGAGCACGAGCCGCTGGGCGTCGGCGTGGACGGCAAGCCGGTGTATCTGCGCGATGTCTGGCCCAGCCAGCAGGAGGTGGGCGCGGCTTTGCTACAAGCCACCGACGCGGCCACTTACCGCCGGCTGTACCAGGACTTCGCCAGCGGCAACCCCTTGTGGAACGACATCGCCGCCAGCACGGGCGAGGTCTACGGCTGGGAGCCGTCCAGCTATATCGCCGAACCGCCGTTCTTCCAGGATTTCGCGATGCAGCCCACGCCGCAGCCGCCCATCCGCGGCGCGCGCGCCTTGGCGATTTTCGGCGACTCGGTGACCACCGACCACATCAGCCCGGCCGGCTCGATCAAGCCCAGCTCGCCGGCCGGCCTGTATCTGCAGGGGCAGGGCATTCAGCCCGGCGATTTCAACAGCTACGGCTCGCGGCGCGGCCATCACGAGGTGATGATGCGCGGCACCTTCGCCAATGTGCGCATCCGCAATCTGATGCTGGCGCCGGACGCCGACGGCAAGCCGGTGGAGGGCGGCCTGACCCTGCTGCAGCCGGACGGCGAGCAGATGGCGATCTACGACGCGGCGATGGCCTATGTGCGCGCCGGCACGCCGACGCTGATCTTCGCCGGCGAGGAGTACGGCACCGGCTCCAGCCGCGACTGGGCGGCCAAGGGCACGCGTCTGCTGGGCGTGCGCGCGGTGGTGGCCAAGAGCTTCGAGCGCATCCACCGCTCCAATCTGGTGGGCATGGGGGTGTTGCCGCTGCAGTTCCTGGACGGCGACAGCGCCGCCGGCCTCAAGGGCGACGAAACCTTCGAGTTGCGCGGGCTGGAGGACGGCATCGCGCCGCAGCAGCGGGTGCGCCTGCTGGTCCGCGACGCCGCCGGCGGCGAGCGAGAGCTGCCCTTGCTGTTGCGCATCGACACGCCGGTGGAGGTGGACTACTACCAACACGGCGGCATCCTGCCCTATGTGCTGCGCCAGTTGCTGAGCTGAACGCCAGGCGAGGCTAGGGCCCAATGAACAACAGCCGCTGCAAGCGGCTGTTGTTCATTCCCGGCGGGCGGCGGCTTCAGCTGCGGCCCAGCTTGAAGTTCTGCCAAAAACGGCCGTAGATGCGCAGGGTTTCCTGGCCCACGCTCTTTTGAATGAAGCTGTTTTTCAGGTCTTCGGCGCTGGGGAAGATGGAGCGGTCGTTCAGGTACTGCTTGTTGACGAACTGCCGCGCCGGCAGGCTGCCGGGGGCGAAGGTCACGGTATTGGCGTTGTCCGCGGCGATCTTGGCGTCCAGGCTGTAGTTGATGAAGGACAGCGCGTTGGCCACGTTCTTGGCGTCTTTGGGGATGGCCATGCTGTCCACCCAGATGGCCACGCCCTGTTTGGGCATCAGCGGCACTACCTTGACGCCGTTCTTGGCGTCCGCGGCGCGGCGCTTGGCGATGTTGAGGTCGCCGCCGTAGCCCATGGCCAGGCAGACTTCGCCGCTGGCCATGTCGTTGATGTAGCCGGAGGAGGAGATGCGGGTGACGCTGGCGCGGATGGCGTTGAGCTGCGGCATGATGGCGCGGTAGTCGGCTTCCTTGGTGCTGCCCGGGTCCTTGCCGAAGTAGTGCAGCGCCATCGGGAAGAATTCGGACGGGGAATCCAGGATGCTGACGCCGCAGGACTTGAGCTTGGACACGTATTCCGGCTTGAACAACAGGTCCCACTCATTGGCCGGCAGCTTGCCGCCCAGCGCCTTTTTCACCTTTTCCTCATTGATGCCCAGAGTGATCACGCCCCAGAAATACGGCACCGCGTATTTGTTGCCGGGGTCGGACACTTCCATCATCTTCAGCAATGCCGGGTCTATGTTCTTGTAGTTGGGGATCTTGTTCTTGTCCAAGGGCTGGAACAGGCCGGCCTTGATGCCCAGGCCCAGCACATTGTTGGACGGCACCACCAGATCGAAGCCGGAGCGGCCGGTCATCAGCTTGGCGTTCAGGGTTTCCATGCTGTCGTAGACGCTGTAGTTGACCTTGACGCCGGTTTGCTTGCTGAAGGCCGGCACGGTGGTGGGGGCGATGTAGTCGGACCAGTTGTAGACGTTGACGGTATTGGCTTGGGCGTGGGCGGCGCCGGCGAGGCCGAGCGCGAGCAGACAGTGCTTCCAGGTATTCATGTTCTCTTCCTTCTCTCTCTTTGCGTGGTTCTTTCGATCCGTGCGGCCGGGTAGGCCCGGCTCTGACGCAAGGCGCCGGCGCGGGCCGGATCCTGCCGAGCCAGCATATCGCTCCGCGTCTAGCGCGTCTATTATTTTTGCCATTTGATGTTTTTGTGTTAATTATTCGCATACTCCATGCAACCACGCCTGACGCGCGCGGTCCTGCCATAAGCGGGACCGGCCGGCGGACACGGCGGGATGCGCGCATTCGCGCCGGGGCTTGCGCGCCGACGCGGACATAAAGACAACAAGGCGAGGGCCGACGTAGCGACGCGGTCCCGGAGCAAAGGAGATGCACCATGCGTAATGTTGACAACGCTTTGCCGGCCCCGGACGGGGGAGGCTTGAGCGCCAAGGGTTTGCCCGCCGGCTCCATCGGCATTCTCGGGCTGGTGGTGATAGGGATTTCGGTATGCGCGCCGGCGTACACGCTGACCGCCTCGCTGGGGCCGGCGGCCACTCAGGTGGGCAAGCAGATGCCGGCGGTGTTTTTCGTCAGTTTCATTCCCATGTTGTTGGTGGCGATAGGCTACCGCGAGTTGAACCGCGAAATGCCGGACGCCGGCACCTCGTTCACTTGGGCCACGCGCGCCTTTGGGCCGTGGATAGGCTGGATCGCCGGCTGGGGGCTGGTGGTGTCCACGGTGCTGGTGCTGTCCAACACCGCCGCGGTGGCGGTGGACTTCATGTATCTGGCGCTGGGCCAGGCCTTGGGGCGGCCGGACATCGCGGCGCTGCCTGACGACACGGTGGTGAACATCGCCTCCTGCCTCAGCTTCATGGCGGTGGCCACCTGGATTTCCTGTCGCGGCCTGCAATCGACCAAGCGGGTGCAGTATGTGTTGGTGTCGTTCCAGGTGCTGGTGCTGGGCTGGTTCGCCTGGGCCGCGTTCAGCGCCGCCGCCGACGGCGGCCATCCGTATTCCATCCCGGTGGAGTGGAGCTGGTTCAATCCCTTCGCCGTGGAGAGTTTTTCCCAGTTCGCCGCCGGGGTGGCGGTGTCCATCTTCGCCTATTGGGGCTGGGACACGGTGGTGACCATCAGCGAGGAAACCACCGGCGACAAGCGCGCCAATCTGTCCGGCAAGGCCGCCACGCTGGTGATGGTGCTGCTGGTGGGCTCTTATGTGCTGATCAGCGCGGCGGTGGTGTCCTTCGCCGGCGTGGGCACCGACGCCACCGGCCTCGCCAATCCGGCCATCGCCGCCAATGTGTTCACCGCGCTGGCCGGGCCGGTGATGGGGCCGGCGGCCATTCTGCTGTCGCTGGCGGTGATGTCCAGTTCCGCGGCGTCCCTGCAGTCCACTTTCATGTCGCCGGCGCGCACCATGCTGGCGATGGGCCACTATCAGGCCCTGCCGGCCAGGTACGCGGTGGTGGAGTCCCGCTTCAAGGCGCCGGCTTACGCCACCGTGGTGTCCGCGCTGGTGGCGTCAACGTTTTACGCGGTGATGCGGGTGGTGAGCGAGAACGTGCTGTCCGACACCATTACCGCGCTGGGCATGATGGTGTGTTTCTATTACGGCCTGACGGCCTTTGCCTGCGTCTGGTATTTCCGCAAGCAGGCGCTGACTTCGGCGCGCCATTTCCTGTTGCGTGGCCTGTGCCCGGGGCTGGGCGGCGTCCTGCTGTTCGTCGCCCTGATCCGCACCACGCTGGACAGCATGGATCCGGCTTTCGGCAGCGGCTCGCATATCGGCGGCCTGGGTCTGGTGTTCATCCTGGGCGTGACGGTGGCCTTGGTCGGCCTGCTGCTCATGCTGTACATGTACCGCAAGAGCCCGGCCTTTTTCCGCGGCGAGGTGCTGAGGAAGGGCACGCCGGTGTTCAGCTTCGACGAAAAAATCTGAGAACCTGCTTACGATCTGCTGCGCGTCGTGGAGCGTTGCACGGTGAATACAAGCTCAAAATGCTCATGTGCCACTTGTACATTCCGCTTTTTCGCTGGTTTTCGCCTTGTCTCGCCTTGGCTCGCGAGATCGTAAACACGTACTGAGGCTCTGAGGGCCGGCTGAGCGCGTTCAATTGAAAAAGCCGCCCGGGAGGGCGGCTTTGATGTTTGACTAGCGCCGGCGGCTCAGATGCGGAAGAAACGCACCGCCTGATGCAGGTTCTGGGCGATGTCGGACATCGAGCGCGAGCTGTCCGCCACATTGCTGACGATGGCGGTGTTCTCCTCGGCCATCTGCGCCACTTTCTCCATGTTCTGGGCGATCTCGGTGCTGGCCAGCTTCTGTTCCTGCACCGCGCTGACGATGGTGCCGGTGCTGTCGGTGGACTTGGCCACCGCCTGTTCGCCTTCCTGCAGGGCGTTCTCCACCGTGGAGACAAAGGACTGGCTGCTGCTCAGTGACGCCAGGCTGCTGGTGATGGCGTCTTCCAGCTCCACGGACTGGGTGCCCAGCACGTGGGTGACCTGATCGATTTCCTTGGCGGATTCGGCCGAGCGCTCGGCCAGCACGCGCACTTCGTCGGCCACCACGGCGAAGCCGCGGCCCAGTTCGCCGGCGCGGGCGGCTTCGATGGCGGCGTTCAGCGCCAGCAGGTTGGTCTGGTCGGCGATGTCGCGCACCTGGCTGGTCATGCTGGTGATCTTGCGGGTGTTGGCCACGAAGTTCTTCACCGCTTCGGCGATGCCGTTGACGGCCTTTTCGACGTTGTCGACTTCCTTGATCAGCAGGCTGAGCTGGGCGGTGCCGTTCTTGGCGGTGACCAGGCTGGTCTGAGCGTGTTCGCGCACTTCCTGGGCGGCTTCGGCCACGTGGCTGATGCTGACGGTCAGTTGCTCCACCGCGGCGGCGGAGCTGGCGGCGGCCTGGCTTTGCTGGTGGGAGGCGGTCAGCACCTGATCGGCGGATTCGGACAGCTGGCTGGCCACGCTATTGGCTTCTTCCGCGCCTTGCTGGACGTTGCCGATGGCTTTCACCAGTTGTTCGCGCATATCGGCCAGCGCGGCGATGACCTGGGCCGGCTCGTCCTTGCCGTCCGGCGTCAGCTCGATGCGCAGATTGCCGGCGGCCACTTCGCGCGCGGCTTCCACCGCGCTGTTCAGCGGGCGGGTGATGGAGCGGGTCAGCAGCCAGCCTATCAGCGCGGCCGCGGCCAGGCAGACGGCGGTGATGGTCAGCGAGGTGGCGCGCACCGCGGTGGCGCTGGTTTCGGCGTCCTTGCGGCTGTCCTGGGCGCGGTCCGCCAGCGCCTTGCCCAGCGCTTCCACCTTTTGTTCCAGTTGGTGGATCAGCGGGCGGTGCTGGTTGACCATGAAGGCTTCGGCTTCTTTGTTCTGGTTGGCCAGCGCGAAGGCCATCAGCTTTTGCGTGGGCGCGTCCAGCGCGGCCTGAGCCTGGCCCACGTCTTTGAGCAGGGCGGCGGTGGCCGGTATCGGCGGGAATTTGGCGAAGTGGTCTTCCAGCGCTTTTTCAGCGTTGTTGAAGGCCTTGATGGTCTGGTCGGTCTGCGCCTTGATCTCGGCCATCTTGGCCGGGTCGGTCTCAATGATCAGGTCGCGCGCGCCGATGCGCTGTTGTTGCAGGTGGTGATCCAGCTGCGCGACGATCAGCAAGGATTCCAGCCGGTTGTCGGTGATGTCCTCCATGCTGTCGCTGATGGAGGAGAGTCCGTTGAGCATGACCACACTCATGATCAGCACCAGGGCGATCAGCGCGCCGAAGGCGAGGGCGAGTCTTTGTCCAATGCGCAGGTTTTTCATCAGTTTGTCCCGTGGTGACTTTATTGTGGTGCTTCCAATTTAATATATTTATGAAGTGATCAAAAAGTGAATAATTACTTATAGGACAGCGGATAAATTTTTGGAGACGTTTTTGCGCCGTCGCGGAAAAACCATGGGCATGAGGCGGGGCGGCGGCGAGGCGGGACGGGGCGCGGCACGGCGCCGTCGTTTATGCGAGGGGTATGAAAAAAGCGGACCGAGGTCCGCTTCGTCGGGCTTGCCGCAGTTCGCGGCTTACTTCTGGATTTGCGCCTTGGCTTTCAGCTCGGCGATCAGCTTTTCCACGCGGCCGCCCATGATGCGCTGGGTCAGTTGCGGGCGGATGTCGTCCAGCGCCGGCACATTGCGTTGCACGCGGGCGTCGTCCAGCTTGATCACGTGCCAGCCGAACTCGGTCTTCACCGGTTTGGCGGTCACTTCGCCCTTGGACAGCTTGGTCATGGCTTCGGAGAACGGCGCCACGAAGGTGCCGGCTTCCTGCCAGTCCAGATCGCCGCCCTTGTCCTTGCTGCCCGGGTCTTGCGATTTTTCCTTGGCCAGCTTGTCGAAGGACTTGCCCTTCTTCAGCGAGTCGATCACCGCCTTGGCTTCGGCCTCGGTTTTCACCAGGATGTGGCGAGCGTGGTATTGCTTGGTTTCCGGCACGCTGGCCACCAGCTTGTCGTACTCGGCCTTCAGGTCGGCGTCGCTGACCGCGTTGGACTTCTCAAAGTCCTTGATCAGGCGGTTGGCCAGCGCCATCGCTTGCATATTGGCCAGTTCGGCGGCGAATTCCGGCGACTTGTCCAGACCCTTCTTCACGGCTTCCTGACGCAGCACTTCGGCGGTGACCAGTTGATCCTTGACCATGTCGCGCGCTTGCGGATTGGCCGGCTGGCCTTGGGCTTCCATCATCTTGACCACGGCGTCGATGCGGGCGTCGGAGATGGCCTGGCCGTTGACGGTCGGGCCGGCAACCACGATGGCGCTGCCGGCGAAGGCGGCTACAAGGGCGCTGGTCAGCAGGAGTTTACGCATATTCTTAGGTGTCCTGAAGGTTTGGTTTATTGGATCTTGGCCTTGGCGCGCAGGTCTTCCACTGCCTTGGCGATGGCTTCTTCTTGCAGTTGGCGGCCGATTTGCGGCTTGGCCTCATCCAGCGACGGAAGCTTGGCGTCACGAATGTCTTCCACCTTGAACACGTGCCAGCCCAACGGGGACTGGTACGGCTTGCTGCTGGTCTGGCCCTTGCGGATGTCCTTCAGCGCGGCGGCCAGCGGCGGGTCCATGCGGTTGAGATTGCCCCAGCCCATTTCGCCGTTGCTTTGCTTGGCGTTGGGGTCGATGGAGCGGGTTTTCACCAGTTCGTCGAACTTGGCGCCCTTTTTCAGATCGGCGATCACTTTCTGCGCGTCGGCCTCGCTCTTCAGCGTGATCTGGCGCGCGTGGACTTCCTTGCTGCCGGACTGCTGGGCGGCGAGCTTGTCGTAGACGCTCTTGATCTGGGCGTCGCTCACCGGCGCCTGTTTGGCGATGTCGGCGAACAGCGCCTCGCGCAGCATTTCATTGCGGATGTCGTCCAGGCGCTGGGCGAATTGCGGCTGTTTGTCCAGTTGGCGCTTGCGGGCTTCCTGCAGGATCACTTCGCGGGTGATCAAGGAGGTTTTCAGCTGCTCGCGCAGTTCCGGATTGTCCTGGGCCTTGCCGCCGCTGCTTTGCACGATGTTGGCGACGGCGGCGTCCAGCTCTTTCTTGTCGATGGCGGCGCCGTTGACCACGGCGATGGATTCCGCCGCGGCGGGCAGGGCGATGGTGGCGGCCAGCGCGACGGCGGCGATGCGGGAAAGCTTCATGGGATACCCCTTGGATGGAATCAAGTCAGATTTCTTCAGGCGTGAACGCTTTGATGGCCAGAGCGTGCACCTTGGTTTGCATCAAGTCGCCCAGTGTTTCGTAGATCAGCCGGTGGCGATGCACGCGGCTCAGTCCCTGAAAACGGGCGCTGACGATGGTTAGCGTGTAATGTCCGCCGCCGTCGCGCGCGCCGGCGTGGCCGGCGTGCAAGGCGCTGTCGTCCTGGATGTCCAGGTGTTCCGGCGTCAGCGCCTGCAGGGCGGCGCTGAGCAGTTCAACCGTGGCGCTCATTGCGGCAACACCTTGAGGAAGGGTTTGACGCTGACGCCGGCGTAGACGCCGGCCGCCACGTAGGGATCGGCGTCCGCCCAGGCTTGGGCGGCGTCCAGCGATTCGAATTCCGCGACGATCAGGCTGCCGCTGAAGCCGGCGGGGCCGGGGCTGGCGCTGTCGATGGCGGGACAGGGGCCGGCCAGCACCAGGCGGCCGGCGTCCTGCAGCGCCTGCAAGCGCGCCAGATGGGCCGGGCGGGCCTCCAGCCGGCGCGGCAGCGAGTCTTCATGATCTTGGCCGATGATGGCGTAAAGCATTATTTCTTTTCCTCAATGTATTTGGCGAGGAACAGGCTTTGGGCGATGACGAAGGCCAGCATCAGGCCCAGGCCGCCAAACAGTTTGAAATTGACCCACACGTCTTCGCTGAAGCGATAGGCGACGAACAGGTTGAGCGCGCCCATGAAGGCGAAGAAGCCCACCCAGGCCCAGGTCAGCTTGCGCCAGACCGGCGCGGGCAGTTGCAACTGCTGGCCCATCATCAGCTTCAGGCCGTTCTTGCCCAGGAAGTCGCTGATCAGCAGGCCGGCGCCCATCACCCAGTACAGCACGGTGGGCTTCCACATGATGAAGTGCTTGTCGTGCAGCAGCAGGGTGGCGCCGCCCAGCACCACGATCAGGCCCAGGCTGACCCACTGCATGGTGTCCACCTTGCGGTGGCGCAGCCAGGTCCAGCCCACCAGCAAGGTGGTGGCGACGATGGCGACGCCGGTGGCGATGAACATGTCGCGGCTCAGCCAGTAAGTGGCGAAGAACAGGACGACGGGAAACAGGTCGGTGAAGAATTTCATGCGCACGATTATGGGGGCGGCCCGGCGGATATTCAAGCCGGGCAAGGGTTGAAGAGTTCAATGCGGGAGCGGGGCCCGGCCGGCGTTGACGCGTCGGCCGGGCCTGTTGCCAAGGCTGCGCCTCAGCGCTGGGTCTGTTTGACCACGCTCATCGCGCTGGCCACCAGCGAGCCCACGTCGGCGACGTTGGCCGGCAGGATGATGGTGTTGTTTTCCTTGGCCAGTTTGCCGAAGGCGGCCACGTATTGCTCGGCCACTTTCAGGTTGACCGCTTCCAGCCCGCCCTCGGTGTGGATGGAGCTGGCCACGCGCTTGATCGCGTCGGCGGTGGCGTCGGCCACCAAGCGCAGCGCCTCGGCTTCGCCCAGCGCCTTGTTGATGGCGGCCTGCTTGTCGCCCTCGGAGTTGTTGATGGTGGCTTGCATCTCGCCCTGGGATTTCTGGATCGCGGCCTCGCGTGCGCCGTTGGCCAGGTTGATCTGCTCCATCTTCAAGCCTTCGGATTGGGCGATGCGCGCGCGCTTTTCCCGTTCAGCGGTGATCTGGGCCTGCATCGCGTGCAGGATGTCTTGCGGCGGCACCAGGTCCTTGATCTCATAGCGCAGCACTTTCACGCCCCAGTTGACCGCGGCCTCGTCCAGCGCGGCCACCACGGTCTGGTTGATCTCGTCGCGCTCTTCGAAGGTCTTGTCCAGCTCCATCTTGCCGATCACCGAGCGCAGCGTGGTTTGCGACAGCTGGGTGATGGCGATGATGAAGTTGCTGGTGCCGTAGGAGGCGCGCTGGGCGTCGGTCACCTGGAAGTAGAGGATGCCGTCCACTTTCAACTGAGTGTTGTCGCGGGTGATGCAGACCTGGCTGGGCACGTCCAGCGGCACTTCCTTCAGGCTGTGCTTGTAGGCGATGCGGTCGATGAAGGGAACGATGATGTTGAGGCCGGGCGCCAGAGTGCCGTGATAGCGGCCGAGGCGTTCTACGATGTAGGCGTTCTGCTGCGGCACCACGGCCAGCGACTTGAACACGAAAACGATGACGGCGACGAGCAGGATCAGGGGCAGGAGTTCCATGGGTCTTATTGTTCCGGTTGGGTTGAACTGATTTTGAGCAGGTTGCCGTCGCGGCCGACGATGTAGGCGGTGGCGCCGGTCTCCAGCGGCGCGCCGTCCACCGACGCGGCGTCCCAGGCAGCGCCGCGGTATTGCACGCGGAGGTGGCCGGAAGCGGGGGCGTGGAGGACTTGCACCGGCTGGCCCAGGTCCGGGTCGTCGGCGCGCGGCTGGGAAGGCGTGCGCGGATGGCGGCGCTTGTAGCCGTAGACCAGCGCCACGCCGGCCACGCCGGCGATGCTGGCGATCACGTACTGGCTGGCTTCGGGGGCGCCCAGCCAGGCGGCGGCGCCGCCGCACAACATGGCGACGGCGACGACCAGCAGGTAAAAGGTGCCGGAGAAAAACTCGGCGATCAGCGCGAGCAGCGCGCTGGCAATCCAGATGGCGGTTAGCGGCAAGACGATGCCCTTGTCAAATTGAAGCGCTCATTTTCATGCCATCGCCGCGGAATGACAAGCGAGCGGGAGCGCGAGCCTCAAAAACGGACGCGCTCTCAAGATCCGGTTCAACGCCGCCTCGCCTAAGCGCGGCGGACGTCAAGCCCTCTCTTTAGACATGATCCTTGTCCGGCAGATAATGGGACAGGCGAGCCTCTTCCTCGTCATCCAGCCAGAATTTGTCCAGCATGTACCAGACCACGGCAAGCAGCGAAGCAAGCACAACGAGCAGGATGATCATGGCTTTGGCTCCTCTAAGGTGAACAAGGCGCATTTCCGTTTTCATTGTAGTGCCTGCCCCGGCGCTTTGCCGGCGATGGGGTACAATCCACCCCTTCGGACAGTCAGAGGGACGGAATGTTCCATTTGCAAGCGTCGGCGCAGGCCGAGGTTGAAATCAAGAAGAGCCGTTTCATCGGCATCGTGCAGCCGGTCAGCAGCCGGGAAGAGGCGCAGGCGCGGCTGGCGGAGATCCGCGCCCAGTGGCCGGACGCGCGTCATTACTGCGCGGTGCTGCTGTGCGGCGCGGACTCCATGCTGGACGACGACGGCGAGCCTTCCGGCACCGCGGCGCGGCCGATGTACAACGTGCTGCGGCACAAGGACGTCTGCGATGTGCTGGCGGTGGTGGTGCGTTATTTCGGCGGAATAAAATTGGGTGCGGGCGGCCTGGTCAGAGCCTACACTCAAGCTGTCAACGCCGCGATGGACGCGGCCAGCCTGGTGGCGGTGGTGCCGCGCGGCGATTACGAGGCGACGGTGGATTTCGCCGGCGAGGCGCGGCTGCGCCATTTGTGCCAGGAGTTGGGCGTGCCGGTGTCGGCGCCCCGTTACGGCGAACGGGTGAGCTTGAGGCTGAGCCTGCCGCTCGCCGAGGCGGAGGCCCTGCTGGCGGCGTTGACGGACGGGATGGCCGGCGCGCTGGAGGTGTCGCCGGTCGACTGAGGCGCCGTACGGCGCGGGCGGGGCCGCGCCGGCCCTTCAAGCGGGAGAGAGGGAACTCATGTCGCAACAGCAATATCGCCTGGTGACGCGCAGCGATTTCGACGGACTGGTGTGCGCGGTGCTGCTCAACGAATTGAATCTGATCAACGAGATCAAGTTCGCCCACCCCAAAGACATGCAGGACGGCAAGGTGGAGATCACCGAGAACGACATCACCACCAACCTGCCTTACGTGGCGGCGGCGCATCTGGTCATCGACCACCATCTTTCCGAAACCCTGCGCAATTCCAGCGCGGACAATTACGTGATCGACGCCAAGGCGCCGTCGGCGGCGCGGGTGGTGTACAACCATTTTGGCGGCAAGCAGGCGTTTCCCAAGATCAGCGACGAGATGATGGAAGCGGTGGACAAGGCCGACTCCGCGCAGTACACGCTGCAGGAAGTGCTGCATCCGTCCGGCTGGGTGCTGCTCAATTATCTGATGGACGCGCGCACCGGCCTGGGGCGCTTCAAGGAGTTCCGCATCAGCAATTACCAGCTGATGCTGGACCTGATCCGCTATTGCCGCGACCACAGCATCGACCAGATCCTGGCGCTGCCGGACGTGCAGGAACGCGTGGAGCTGTACGCCAAGCACGAGGCGCTGGCCAAGGAGCAGATCCGGCGCTGTTCCCGCGTTTACGGCAATCTGGTGGTGCTGAACCTGCTGCATGAGGAGGTGATCCACCCGACCAACCGCTTCATGATTTACGCGCTGTTCCCGGACTGCAATATCTCCATCCACCAGCTGTGGGGCGTCAACCGGCAGAACACGGTGTTCGCGGTGGGCAAGTCCATCATCAACCGCACTTCGCGCACCAATGTGGGCGCGCTGATGCTGCAATACGGCGGCGGCGGCCACGAGGCGGCCGGCACCTGCCAGGTGGGCAACGACCAGGCCGAGGACGTGCGCGACGAGCTGGTCGCGCGCATCCGCGGCCACGGCTGAGAGCCCGTGAACGATTGTGGCCGTTAAGGCGTGACAAGGCGGTGCGGCTGAACTCGCCGTACCGCGCCTCATTACGCGCCGCAGCTCGTATCAGGCCAACTGTCGCAGCACTTCCAGTGCCTGATGCAGGTCCTGGCACACCGCCAGCGCTTGATGAGTCTGGTCCGCCGGCGGCGTCACCAGGTCCGGCACCAGGATCACCCGCATGCCGGCGGCGACGCCGGCGTGCAGGCCGTAGATCGAGTCCTCCAGCACTACGCAGCGCAGCGGGTCCACGTCCAGCTTGCGCGCGGCGGCCAGGTAGACGTCCGGCGCCGGCTTGGTGTGGGCCACTTCGTCGCCGGCCACCACGGTGTCGAAATACCGCGAGAGCCCGGTGCGGCCCAGCTTGATGTCGGCCAGTTGGCGCTGGGTGGAGGTGGCCACCGCGCGCGGCAGCGCTTGCGCGTCGACCCAGTCCAGCAAGGCCTCGATGCCGGTCTTCAGCGGAATCTCCTCATGTTCCAGCATCTGCCAGTAATGGCGGCGGCCCACGTTTTGCAGCGCGACGGCCTCGTCCTGGCTGCCCAGCCTCTCGCTGAGGAATTCGGTGCAGCGGCGCATGGACAGGCCCACCATGTCCAGCAGTAGCTGATCGCTGAGCGTCATGTCCAGCTCGTCGGCGGCGCGGCGCCAGGACTCCATGGAAATTCTTTCGGTGTCTATCATCAGGCCGTCCATGTCGAACAGGATGGCGTCATAGTTTTGCGGCATGCGGGCTCCTTTTCCGGGCTTCGACCTTACCCCTATAGCCCGGCTGCGGCAAGCGCTCCCCCTCTGGTATAGTGGGCCATCGCAAACGGCAGAGGAGGCGGATGTGCAATCGGTATTGGTGGCCAACCCCAAGGGCGGCAGCGGCAAATCGACCTTGGCGACCAATCTGGCCGGCTATTACGCCGCGCGCGGCAAGCGCGTGATGCTGGGCGACGTGGACCGGCAGCAATCCTCGCTGGGCTGGCTGGCGCAGCGTGACGCGGCGCTGCCGTCCATCGCCGGCTGGGAGGTCAAGGCCGGCGAGACGGCGCGGCCGCCCAAGGGCACCGAGGTGGTGGTGCTGGACAGCGCGGCCGGCCTGCACGGCAAGAAGCTGGCGGCCCTGGTGTCCCGGGTGGGACGCATCCTGGTGCCCATCCAGCCGTCGCCGTTCGACATGTGGGCGAGCGAGGCTTTTTTCGAGCAGCTGCTGGAAGAGAAGGCCATCCGCAAGAACAAGGCCTTCATGGCGGTGGTGGGGATGCGGGTGGACCCGCGCACCCGCTCCGCGCGCGAACTGGAGAAATTCCTGGCGGATCACGAAGTGCCGGTGCTGACCTGGCTGCGCGACACCCAGCTTTACGTGCAGGCGGCGTCCAGCGGACTGTCCTTGTTCGATCTGCCGCCGTCGCGCACCCAGCGCGACCGTGACGCCTGGCAGCCGCTGCTCAATTGGCTGGGCGAGGAAGAAGAAAGCTGGTGCGACAAGTGAAATGTTTTGTCTTGATCCGAAATAAAATAGCTTGACGTGAAGAAACCGGCGGCGTAAGGTGTGCCGGTAAGTGCGTGCGAGCCAAGCGAGGCGTCGCAGGGGGCACTGTAAACGGGAGCCGTCGGGGCTCCCGTTTATGTTTGGGGCCCCTTGTTTTTTGACTCTATTTCCGCTTTGGGAGCACACGCATGATCAAGACAGAACTCAATTACGGCGACGTTTATCTGGTGCCGAAAAAAACCGTGGTGGACAGCCGCAAGGAATGCGACACCTCGGTGCAATTCGGTCCGCGCCGTTTCGACATGCCGGTCTACGCGTCGAACATGAAGTCGGTGGTCTGCGCCGAGAGCAGCGAGCTCTTCGCCGCTCAGAACTGGTTCTACACCATGCACCGCTTCAATGTGGACGCGGTGGCCTTCACCCGCGAAATGCAGGAAAAAGGCCTGTTCGCCTCCATCAGCGTCGGCGTCAACGACGACACGCTGGAACAGCTGGCCGCGCTCAAGCAAGCGGGACTCACCCCTGAATACATGACGCTGGACATCGCCAACGCCTGGTGCGTGAAGGCCGAGCGCATGATCAAGCACATCAAGCAGCAGTTCCCGAACACCTTCCTGATCGGCGGCAACATCGCCACCGCCGAGGCCGCGCGCGACCTTGAAAGCTGGGGCTGCGACGCGATCAAGGCCGGCATCGCCGGCGGCCGCGTCTGCATCACCAAGAACAAGACCGGCTTCCACCGCCCGATGATTTCCACGGTGCAAGACTGCGTGGCCGCGGTCAAAGTGCCGGTGATCGCCGACGGCGGCATCGTCGAGCACGGCGACATCGCCAAGGCGCTGGCCTGCGGCGCCAGCATGGTCATGGCGGGCTCGCTGTTCGCCGGCTACGACGAATCCGCCGGCGAGATCGTCGAGATCAGCGGCAAGCACTACAAGGAATACTTCGGCAGCGCTTCGCAGTTCAACAAGGGAGCCTACGTCAACGTGGAAGGCAAGAAAATCCTGGTGGAGTACAAGGGCAGCATCGGCAAGCTGCTGCGCGAACTGAAGGAAGACCTGCAGTCGTCCATCAGCTACGCCGGCGGCAACACCCTGGAAGCTTTGCGCAGCGCCGAACTGATCCAGGTTCGCCGCTGAGCCTGACCACGAGGCTCAGGCGTGCTGCGCCGCCGCTGGACGCGGCGCTTCCTCTTGCGGCTGGGCGCGGCATTGCGCCCAGATCGCGCACTCCAGCTGCATCGCCACCTCGTCGCGCTGATTGAGGGTGGTCCAGCGCACCTTCACCACGCCGAAGCCGGGCTGGCTGTTGGAGCGGCGCTTGTCCAGCACCTCAACGGTGACGCGCAAGGCGTCGCCGGCGCGGGTGGGCTGGGGCCAACGCATCTTGTCGATCTGCATGCCGATCAAGCCGTTGGCCATTTTCCCCAGCTCGGTCTGGGTCACCAGCCGCATGCTCAGGCTGCTGGTCTGCCAGCCGCTGGCGGCCAGGCCGCCGAACAGGCTGTCCGCGGCGCTTTGCGGGTCGGTATGGAAGTATTGCGGATCGTACTGGCGGGCGAAGCCGATCAGTTCTTCCTCGCTCAGCACGTGGGTGGGGCTGTGGAACAGTTGTCCCGCTTTCAAATCTTCAAAATAGAGCATATCGACTTACGTTTGCGTCATCTCGAGCGCGCAGCTTAACGCGGCCGGCGAAACGGGTCAAAATCCGCAAGGCATTCAGCCGAGCAAGGGGAATATTTTGTCGCAAGATAGACAATTGGAAGTGTGCGCCGGCTCGCTGGCGTCCTGCCTGGCCGCCGCGCAGGGCGGCGCGGCCAGGGTGGAGTTGTGCGCCAGCCTGGAAACCGGCGGCGTCACGCCGTCGCCGGGCATGATTGCGCTGGCGCGGCAGCGGCTGGACATCGGCCTGCATGTGATCGTGCGTCCGCGCGGCGGCGATTTCCTGTATTCCGACGACGAGTTCGAAGTGATGCGCCGCGACGTGCTGGCCTGCCGCGAACTGGGGGCGGACGGCGTGGTGCTGGGCCTGCTGACCGCGGACGGCGACGTGGACGTGGAGCGCAGCCGCGAGCTGGTCCAATTGGCCGGGTCGATGAGCTGCACTTTTCACCGAGCCTTCGACATGGCGCGAGATCCCGAACAGGCGCTGGAGCAAGTCATCGCCAGCGGCTGCCGGCGCGTGTTGACCTCCGGCCAGGCGCCGGACGCGCTGGAAGGCGCGGCCCTGATCAACCGTTTGCGCCGCCAGGCGGGGGCGCGGCTGATTCTGATGCCGGGTTGCGGCGTGCGGCCGGACAATCTGGCCGAGCTGGCGCGCGCGACGGGGTGCCGCGAATTTCACGCCTCGGCCAGCGTCAAGGTGGCCAGCGCGATGCGTCATCGCCAGGCCGGGGTCAGCATGGGGGCGGCGGGCATGGACGAGTACGACAGGCGGGAAAGCTGTGTCGAAACCGTACGGATGATGACGGATTTGCTGCGCGGACTCGATTGACGCTTGTCGGGCGGGCCGGATTTGCAGGATGATTCTGGCATTTTCCGGCAGCGGGTCATGAGGAGCGCAGAATGAGCAAGCCGTCGCATGTGGTCAATATCGACCAGGTGGAAGCCGTGGACTACCGGGAGGGAGAGGGGTGGGGCGGCAGCTACCAGCCGCTGACGCCGGCGCTGGACGCCTTGCCCGGCCGGCTGGGCGCCAATCTGACCCGGCTGCCGCCGGGGCGCGCCGGTTGTCCCTTCCACGCCCATGCCCGCGAGGATGAAATCTTCTATGTGCTGTCCGGACGCGGCGTGCTGCGCCTGGGCGACAGCCTGCAGGAAATCGGACCTGGCGACTGCATTTCCTGTCCGGCCGGCACCGGCGTCGCGCATCAGATCGCCAATCCTTTCGATCAAGATCTGGTTTACCTCGGCATCGGCGTCAACGACCCGCACGAGGTCTGCGTCTATCCGGACAGCGGCAAGGTGCTGGTCCGCCATCTGAAGCAGGTGGGGCGGCTGGAGAGCGCGCCGTATTACGACGGGGAGCCGGCGCGCCCCGGCATCTTCGACATGCTGGAGCGGGAGCAGGCGCTGGCCCGGAAATAGGCGGCTTGGCATGCGACGGCGGCATGAGCGATAACGGAACCATCGTTCATCCATGGACAAGGCAATGAAGAGGCGGGCATTGAGCCGCGCGGCGGCGGTGTTGGCGTTGGTCTGGCCGCTGGGCGCGGCGGCGGAGCCCTTGTTGCTCTGCTACGAGGATCAGGTTTCCTACCCCTGGCTGGACGGTCGCGGCGGCGGGCTGGACATTCAGTTGATCAAGCAACTGCAGGGCGCGTTGAAGCGGGAGTTGTTCCTGCATCCGATGCCGTGGCGGCGCTGCATCAATATGCTGCGCCAAGGCAAGATGGACGGCGCCTTCGCCGCCAGCTTCGTGCCGGAGCGTTCGCAATGGGGCTTGTACCCCATGTTGCCGGGCGGCGCGCCGGACGTCAGCCAGCGCCTGCACAGCTCCAGCTATTCCTTGTACCGGCTCAAGGGCACCACGGTGGGCTGGGACGGCGCGCGGCTGTCCAGCGGCATGGCGCCGATAGGCGTGCAGACCGATTTCTCCATCGGCGCCTTTCTGCGCAAGCAGCAGGTGGAGATAGACGACAGCAACCGCGACCCATTGGCCATCCTGCAGATGCTGCGCCTGCGGCGCCTGAGCGGCGCGGCCTTGCAGACGCCGCGCGCGGAGCAGATTCTGCGCGAGCATCCGGAGCTGGCGGAGGCGATAGAGCGCTGCCGGCTGCCCTTGGAGGAAAAGCCTTATTTCCTGATGTTGTCGCGTCAGCTGGCGCACCGCGAGCCGGGCCTGCCGGGCAGGATCTGGACGGAGCTGGAGCGGCAACGGGAATCGCCGGCTTTTCTCGCCCTGCAGCGGGCGGCCGGGCTGCACCGCGAGGCCGCCGGCGCGGGGCATAAATGAAAACAGAATATTCAGCGACTGCTTGCTATCAAAATTAAAGCTTTTGCTTTATTATTTTCGACTCCTTGATTGTCTTAGGAATCCCAATGCATAAAAAAACGCTTTTGGCCGCCGGCTGTTTATGGCTGGCCGCCGCACCGGCCTTGGCGGAGGCCTGGTCCTATCCCGGCTGGCAGGACGGCCGCGACACCCGCGTCAAGGCGCTGGCCTTGCTGCAGACCTTGAACGCCACCTTGCTGAGCAATAGCAGCGCCACTCGCACCTTGCAGCAGTGGTGCGCCGATCACCGGATGGCGTCTCCGGCGCAAATCCGCGCCTTGCGCAATCCGGCGGACCACAAGGACGCCAGCCCGGAAGTGCGCGCCCAGCTGCAGGCGCGGCCGGGCGAGCGCATTGCCTACCGGCGGGTGCAACTGGCCTGCGGCGAGCATGTGCTGTCCGAGGCCGACAACTGGTATTTGCCGTCCAAACTGAGCGAGGAGATGAACCGTCAGCTGGATAGCAGCGACGTGCCGTTCGGCCGTGCGGTGGCGGCGCTGAATTTCCGCCGGCAGACCGAGGAGGTCAAGCTGCTGTGGTCGCCGTTGCCGGCGGGCTGGGAAATGAAGCCCGCGGACAAAGAGACCGCCGCCGCCGGCCTGGACATCGCGCAGCAAGTGCTGCAACACCGCGCGGTGCTTTACCGTGGCAGCGACAACGCGCCGTTCAGCGTGGTGGTGGAAACCTATCAGCGCGAGGTCTTCGCCTTCCCGCTGGCTTATTGAGACCGCGCTGAGCGGCGTCTTGCGAGCCGGGCGCTGGCAGCGCCCATTACGCAAACATCAAAAGAAAAAACCAACCATGATGAAGAAAAAAACCATGCTGGGCTGCCTGCTGTTGGGCGGCCTGATTGCGGGCCAGCCGGCGCTGGCGGACCGCTTGGACGATATCCTGCAACGCGGCAGCGTGCGGGTGGGCACCACCGGCGACTACCGGCCGTTCAGCGAACGGGACCCGGCCAGCGGCGCATACCGCGGTCTGGACATCGACATGGCCGAAAGCCTGGCGCGGGCGCTGGGCGTCAAGCTGGAACTGGTGGCCACCAGCTGGCCGACGCTGATGCGCGACCACGCGGCCGGCAAGTTCGACATCGCGATGAGCGGGGTGTCCATCAATCTGGAGCGGCAGAAGCGGGCGCTGTACTCGCTGCCTTATCTGAACGACGGCAAAACGCCGATCACCCGCTGCGAAAACGCGCAGCGCTTCCAGACCATCGCCCAGATCAACCAGCCCCAGGTCAAACTGATCGTCAACCCGGGCGGCACCAATGAAAAGTTCGCCCGTGCCCGGCTGCCGGCGGCCACGCTGACCGTGCATCCGGACAACGTCACCATTTTCCGGCAGATCATAGACGGCAAGGCGGATCTGATGGTGACCGACACGGTGGAAACCCGTTATCAGCAGAAACTGCATCCGGAACTGTGCGCGGTGCACCCGGACAAGCCGTTCGACTTTTCGCAAAAAGCCTATCTGCTGCCCAACGACTGGCGCTGGAAAGCCTGGGTGGACCAATGGCTGAGCCAGAGCCTGCAAAACGGCGAATTCGCCGGCCTGTCGGCCAAGTGGCTGGGGAAATGAGTCTGACCTAGGCTTCGCTGCTTCGCAGTTGCTCGATATAGCAATTGAACAGCTCGGCGTGGCTGGCCACGCCGAGCTTCAGATACAGATTGCGGCGGTGGACCTTGACCGTTTCCGGCGAAATGGCCAGCTGTTGGGCAATCGCCTTGCTGGACAGACCGCACAGCGTCAGCCGCGCAACCTCGGCCTCGCGCTCGGACAGCTTGCCGTGGCCAAAATGACTCAGCGTCTGCGTCAGTTGATCGGCCAGGCGCTGCGATGGCGGCGTGGGCGCGGAGCTCAGCTGCCAGTGGCGCCGCATCGCGGACAGCAGCCAGGGCTGCATCACGCGCAGCTTGCCGATGTCGGCCGGCTCGAACTCGTTCGCCTTGCCCAGCGACAATGACAAGACCTGGTCGGGGGCGACGCGCAGCAGCAGTTGGACCTCGTCCACGCCAACCTCGCCGCTCATATAGCGCTGGAAGTATTCGCTCTGGCGGAAGTGATCCGGCGCGATGTCGGGCAAGTGGTGGAGGCCGTCGGCGAAAGGCCGCTGCGCGTATTGATAGAAGGGGTCCAGCAGATACAGGCCCTGGCAGTAAAGCGCCATCGGCGACGGTGCGGCCAAGTGCTGAAAGTCGCATTCCTCCAGAATCTGCGGCGGCGCGTTCGCGTGGAAGCAAGCGGCCAGCGCATTGTCCAGCGGCACGCTGCCGCGCAGCAGCAAGACCAGCTGGCGCCAGAACCCGGGCAGACCGATCTGCGCCATCAGCTGCGCCAGATGATGGTGCAACGGCAATTCCTTCAACAAAGCTTCCATCCGGCAATCCCCGCTTGGGGTAACCCATCACGGTGATTGGGCACCTTCCCGCGTCAAAATACACTGTCTCCCACGCGTCTGACTACAAGGCGCCGCACAATAAGAGGAGACGAGAGCATGAGCACATCCAAGGCCGGCCCCGGGCTGCGCCGTTCATTGAGCGTGACCGACGTGGTGCTGATCACCGTGTCCGGCGTGACGCCGGCCAGTTCCATTTTCGTGATCGCGCCGTTCGCGCTGCAAGGCGCCGGCAGCGGCGCCTTTCTGGCCTTTGCGCTGGCGGCGGCGCTGGCCGTCGCGTTCGCGCTGTGTTACGCCGAGCTGGGCGCGGCCCATCCCAACGCAGGCGGCGAGTACGTGATCATCGATAGGGTGTTCGGCCGCGCGCTCAGCCTGCAGATGTATCTGCTGATTCTGTGTCTGCTGCTGTTCATCCCCGCGGTGCTGGCCACCGGCGCTGCGCCCTATCTGAACTCCGCGCTGGGCATCCGGCTGGACGGCGCCGAGGTGGCGCTGGCCATGATCGTGCTGTGCTTCGGCATCGCGGTGTTGGACATCAAGCTGAACGCCTGGTTGACCGGCTCCTTCCTGTTGCTGGAGCTGGCCGCTCTGGCCTTGATCGCCTGGCTGGGCTTCAGCGAGGCGCGGCAGCCGGCCGCGGTGCTGTGGCAGCCGGTGAAGGCGGCGGCCGACGGCGGTCTGGCCGCGGTGCCCGCCGCGACGATAGCCGCCATGGTGGGGACGGCGGTGTTCGCTTACAACGGCTTTGGCGGGGCGGTGTATTTCGCCGAGGACATGCGCGAAAGCGGCCGGCCGGTGGCGAAGGCGGTGCTGGCGGCGCTGGCCATCGTGGTGCTGGTGGAGTTGATACCGGTGACCGCCTTGATTCTGGGCGCGCCGTCGCTGGCGGAGATGAGCCGGCAGGCGGATCCGATCAACTACGTGCTCAGCCATTTGAGCAGCCCGGCGCTGGCGCGGGTGATCAGCGGCGGCATCTTTCTCTCGGTGTTCAACGCCATCATCGCCATCGTGGTGCAGAGCGGCCGCTTTTTGTACTCCAGCGGGCGAGACGGCCTGTGGCCGGCGCCGGCCAGCCGGGCGCTGCAGCGCATCCATCCGCGCTTCGGCACGCCCTGGGTGGCCACGCTGGCGCTGGCCATCCCGTCCGCTTTGCTGACCTTTCATTCCAGCCTGGATGATCTGGCGTCCTTCACCGTGATCATCCTGATGCTGAACTACCTGTTGCTGGCGCTGGCGGCCTTGCGCAGCCGGCTGGGCCGGCATCCTCATCCTTACCGCATGCCCGGCTGGCCGTGGCCGCCCTTGCTGGCGGCTGCGGGCAGCCTCTCCCTATTATGGGCGGTGCTGCGGGACGCGCCGGCGCGCGATTGGTGGATCATCGGAGGCATCGCGCTGGCCGGCGCCTTGCTGGCCGCGCAGCGGCCGCCGGGCAAGATCTTGATTGTTGATGAACAAAAGGAGAGATGATCATGCAGTCCAGAGCCAGAACCTTGGGCATTCGCATCGGCCAGGGCGAGCCCGGCCCCCTGAACGCGATTACGGACGTGCCCGGCGTGCGGGTGGGGCACGCCGCCGCCTGGGCGGATTTCGACGACGGCCGCCGCGCGCGCACCGGGGTCACGGTAGTCGAGCCGCGGCCGGGACTGGCGCGGCGCACGCCGTGCTTTGCCGGCGTGCATGTGCTGAACGGCAACGGCGACGCCAGCGGCCTGGAGTGGCTGCGCGAGGCCGGCGTGCTGAGCACGCCGATAGCGCTGACCAACACCCACAGCGTGGGCGTGGTGCGCGACGCCTTGATCGCCGGCGAACGCGAAGCGGTGGCCGGCGAGCCGCAGCTGTATTGGACCATGCCGGTGGTGCTGGAAACCTTCGACGGCCTGCTCAACGACATCAACGGCTTCCACGTGACGGCGGAGCATGCGCGCGCCGCGCAAAGAGCGGCCAGCGGCGGCTTGCCGGCCGAGGGCAGCGTGGGCGGCGGCAGCGGCATGATCTGCCACGAGTTCAAGGGCGGCATCGGCACCGCCTCGCGGCGGCTGCCGGCGGAGGCGGGCGGCTGGACCGTGGGCGCGCTGGTGCAGGCCAACCACGGCAAGCGCGGCTCCTTGCTGGTGGAGGGCTATCCGGTGGGCCGCCGCCTGAGTTGCGCGGAGATTCCCTCGCCGTTTGAGACCGGGCGGCTGCCGCAGCCCGGCATGGGCTCCATCGTGGCGGTGCTGGCCACCGACGCGCCCTTGCTGCCGGATCAATGCCGGCGGCTGGCGCAGCGCGCCGGCATCGGCATCGCCCGCACCGGCGGCGGCACCGAGGATTCCAGCGGCGACATCTTCGTGGCCTTCGCCACCGGCAATCAGGGCCTGCCGATGACCGATTACGCCGGCAAGGGAGCGCTGACCTGCGCGGTGGAGATGGTGAACGCGGACCATCTCTCGCCCTTGTTCGAGGCGGCGGCGGAAGCGGTGGAAGAGGCCATCGTCAACGCCTTGCTGGCGGCCGGGGACCTGAGCGGCAACCTTGGCCACGCGGCGCGCGGGCTGGACGCCAACCGCCTGCTGAGCGCCTTGCGCGAAAGCGGCTGGCGTCCGCGTTAGACGGCGGCGCGCGCGCGGCTTTCGGCGTTTTGTTTGCGCCGTATAATGCTATTATCATTATACGGAAAGCCGCGCGGGCGGCGGACAGACAGCAGGAGGCGGACATGAATACACCGGACATTCCGGCGGACGAACCGCAGCGCTTGGCGACCTTGCGCGCGCTCGGCGTGCTGGACACCGCGGCGGAGGAGCGTTTCGACCGCCTGACCCGGATGGCCAAACGCTTGTTCCGGGTGCCCATCGCCCTGGTCAGCCTGGTGGACGAGAACCGCCAGTGGTTCAAATCCTGCGTCGGCCTGTCGGCGTCGGAGACCGGGCGCGACATCTCCTTCTGCGGCCACGCCATCCTGGGCGACGACATCTTCTACATCCCGGACGCGCTGGCGGACGAGCGCTTCGCCGACAACCCGCTGGTGACGGGCGCGCCGCATATCCGTTTTTACGCCGGCTGCCCGCTGCATGCCGCCAACGGCGCCAAGGTGGGCACCCTGTGCGTGATCGACGTCCAGCCGCGCGAGTTCGATCACGACGACGCGCAGGCCTTGCACGATCTGGCGCGCATGGTGGAGGCGGAGCTGATCGCCTTCCAAGCCGCCACCACCGATGAACTGACCGGTATTTCCAACCGGCGCGGCTTCCGGCTGCTGGCGCAGTACAGCCTTAATTTCTGCGCGCGGCAAAACCTGCCGGTCAGCCTGGCCTTCCTCGATCTGGATAAATTCAAGGCGATCAACGATTGCTTCGGCCACGCCGCCGGCGACCAGGCGCTGGCGACTTTCGCCGAGCTGATGCGAAGCTCTTTCCGCTCGGCGGACTTGCTGGCGCGGCTGGGCGGAGACGAGTTCGTGGTGTTGTTGTCCGAGGTTGAGCATGAGCGGGCTCATGCGGCGGTGGCCAAGTTCTCGCGTCATCTGGACGCCTACAACGCCGGCTCCGGCCAGCCTTACCAACTGGCGTTTTCCGACGGCATCGTGGAGCTGGACGCGGAGCGCCATTTCTCCATCGAGGCCTTGCTGGCGGAGGGCGACGAGCTGATGTATTCAATCAAGGCCGCCAAACGCTAGTCGCGGGCGGTTTCCCAGACCGGCGCGCCCGTTTGTCCGCGTGATTTTTACAGCGGAACTTTCATTTTTCATGCCCCTCTAGTCTGAAAACAAACTGCGCAGCATCCTGTGCGCCTAAATAAAAAATCCACACTAGGGAGGCGGCCGCCATGGTCCATGATGTTTCCTTGATTACCACCATTGCGGCGGGCCTGGGCCTGTCCCTGATTCTGGGCCTGCTCTGCGAGCGGATGCGCATTCCGGCGCTGGTGGGCTATCTACTGGCCGGCATCGTCATCGGCCCGGCCACGCCGGGTTTCGTCGCCGATATGAAGATTGCCGCGCAGCTGTCGGAAATCGGCGTGATGCTGCTGATGTTCGGCGTCGGCCTGCACTTTTCGATGAAAGACCTGTTGTCGGTCAAGCGCATCGCCGTGCCGGGCGCCATCGTGCAGATGAGCGCCGCCACCGGCTTGGCCTTGTTCATCGCCTGGTGCTGGGGCTGGAGCTGGTCCAGCGGCTTGATCTTCGGCCTGTCGCTGTCCTGCGCCAGCACCGTGGTGCTGCTCAAGGCGCTGGAAGTGCGCGGCATTCTGGACACCATTAACGGCCGCATCGCCGTGGGCTGGCTGGTGGTGGAGGACCTGGCCTGCGTGCTGGTGCTGGTATTGATGCCGCCGTTGGCCGCGCTGCTGAGCGGCGCGCCCGCCGCCGCCAACGCCGCGCCGCTGTGGCAGACCATCATGTTGACCTTGCTGCAGGTGGCCGCCTTCATCGCCCTGATGCTGATTGCCGGCCGGCGCCTGCTGCCGTGGCTGCTGTGGCGGGTGGCCAAGACCGGATCGCGCGAGCTGTTCACGCTGGCGGTGACGGCGGCGGCCATCGGCATCGCCTTCGGCGCCGCCCATCTGTTCAACGTCTCCTTCGCGCTGGGCGCTTTCTTCGCCGGCATGATGATGCGCGAGTCCGAGTTCAGCCACCGCGCCGCCCGCGAATCGCTGCCGCTGCGCGACGCCTTCTCCGTATTGTTCTTCGTGTCCGTGGGCATGTTGTTCGATCCGGCGATTCTGCTGGAGCAGCCGCTGATGGTGCTGAGCGCGGTGGCCGTCATCATGCTGGGCAAAACCCTGGCCGCGCTGATCCTGGTCATCCTTTACCGCTATCCCTTGACCACCGCGCTGACCATCGCCGCCAGCCTAGCGCAGATCGGCGAATTCTCCTTCATCCTGGCTGGCCTGGGCGTGACGCTGGGCCTGCTGTCGGCGCAGGGCATGAGCCTGGTGCTGGCCAGCGCCTTGATCTCCATTGCCCTCAATCCGCTGTTGTTCGCCTTGCTGGAGCCTTTGCGCGGCTGGCTGCTGGCGCGTTCCGAATGGGCGCGCAGTCTGGAGCGCCGGCCCGATCCCTACGCCGAGCTGCCGATGAGCACCGAGCGCAAATACCTGGAAGGCCAGGTGGTGCTGGTGGGCTACGGCCGCATCGGCCGCGGCGTGGCGGCGGAGCTGGAGCGCAATCGGGTGCCCTTTGTGGTGGTGGACCACAACCGCGAGCTGGTGGAAACGCTGCGCAATCAGGGCCGGGCGGCGGTGACCGGCGACGCCGCCGAGCCGGGCGTGCTGATCCAGGCCCACATCGTCAACGCCTCGGTGCTGGCGGTGACCACCTCAGACGCGCTGAATCTGCGGCAGATGGTGGAGGTGGCGCGCACGCTGAACCCCGAGCTGCGCATCGCGCTGCGCGCGCGCAACGCCGAAGAGGCGGAGCTGTTGCGCGGGGAAGGGCTGGGGGCGGTGTTCCTGGCCGACGAGGAGTTGGCGGGCAGCATCGGCCGGCACGTGTTGCATTGCTTCGCCGCCGAAGCGGCGCAGGCGGCGCACTGAGCGTCGCGGCTCAGCCCCGCTCCAGCCAGGCCTTGGCCGCGGCCAGATCGCGCGCCACCCAGTCGGCGTCGGCTTCGAATTGCGCGTCGTCGACGCCGGGCTGGCGGAACAAGGTCAACAGCAGTTCACAGCCGTCGTCCCGCGCCAGCAGGCGCAAGGGCACATAGATTTCCGCCTGACCGGGCGGCGATACCCAGTGATCCAGCACGCCGTAGTCGTTGGCCGGCGAAAAGCGCAAGGGCATCACCCCCTGCGGCGTGTCCGCCAGCCAGCCGCCGCCGTCGCGGCACAAGGCTCCGGCCAGGCCGGACGCCCAGCGCAGGAAGTTTTCCGGCGGCGCCAGCAAGGCGTAGGCGCGGGCGAAAGGGCAGGCAATACTGACGCTGAGATGGCGCGGCGGCGTGGACATGGGATTCTCCAATACGGCGATGCTACTTGAGTGTAGACGACGGCGGACCATGTGCCGTTGACATGCTTCGCGCCAACGGGCTATGGTCATTCCCGGTGCTCAAAACACCAAACAAACATACAGCGGCTACCGCACCCGTAAGATTCGCGGATTTTTGCGTCCATGGTTTTGGCAAACGCCCAGTTGTGGGACAATGCGCGTCCATGGCCGGGTGTGCGGCTAATACAATACCCGCAAGGGGAATACGCCCGCCGTCTGTATGCGGTTTTGAGCACCCGGCCGCCCTCTCAAAAGGGGCAGAACTCAAAACGACATACAGGAGGCCGCCATGGCCAAGATCGACACCCTACGCGAGGCGCGTCGCGCCCTCAGGCATATTCGTGCCGCCCAATCCCATTTCAAACAATTGCCCGAGGCGCTGCGCCGGGAGATGTCCCGTCAACCGCCGCGTCAAACCCCGTTCATCGTAGAACTGTCCCCGGAGGTTTTGTGGAGCCTGTTGGAGGCGAGGTATGGCGTGGAATGCGCGTATGAGCGGCTGCAGTTGCTGATTGCTTCGATGCAGGGCAACACCGCCAGGTAGATGGCCCCGGACGCGGGGCGAAAAAGGCAAAAGCCCGGGTGATATGTCCGGGCTTTTGATTTGGACGGAGGCGGTGAGATTCGGACTGACAGCGGGCAGGTTTTTACATTGCTTTTAATTCATATTGTTTTTTGTGTGATTTGATTAGTCTGCATGATCAGCCAATTCACGCTGTCAGCAGTGTGTTCGGCGGTTTGAATATGGATTAATTGCTTAGACCAGCTAACAAAACCCCTGACCGCCTAATAGGCTGAAGATTTTTTTCTGCTATGTTCTAGCACGTAGGGTTAATCCATTTCAAATAATCACAAAAGAATGTGAATAATACCTAGCAAAAATTGAGAACTGAGGGCATGTCAGTCAGTCCTTAAAGTGTGCGGCCGCATTGGTGTTGACTTGATTGTTAATGTCAGTTGTGTTTTGACTGTATTAATCAAGGTTTGTGCGAGTATCGAGACAATCGCCTCAAGGTATTCCTATTGCCTTAATTTTATTGTCACTATGGAAACTTGCTGATTTTGCATTTTTCCAGCACATTTAAAGGAGTTTAATTGTGAAGGCTATTAATATTCTGAATCTTCCTTTTGCCGCCGCCCTTTTGCTGGCTTCTTCCTTGGTCAGCGCATCTCCGGCTGGGTCTTCCAATACTCAGGAAGTCACCTCCGCCACGCAACAAGCCAGCAACAATGCCAGCAATACAGTGGACGCTTTAGTCAATCAAATTCAGCCAAGAAAACCGGGGCAGTGCTTCTCTGCAAAGAACTGCACAGGGAAGGTTATTGGCAATCACCAACATGCGCATAACTGCAAAAATGCAGGTGGCAAATCTTGGCGCAGCGGCGTGACGGGGCAATGCAGTAATTTGTAAGCTTTTCCTGTTTTCAATCTGAAACAACAGCTTCGCGAACTTTGGTTCGCGGAGCTGTTTTTTCTTAATGAGGGTTGGCAGCGGGTGACGATTGGCACAGATGTCGACAGCACACTCAAGCGTTGTGGCAGGATTCTTGGGTGTGCAATAGCAATACGCAGGGATTCTGAAGTGCACTTAGCTTAGGTGTCTCGATTAATTGCTCTATTTTTCATGGGTTTAATGGATGTTTCCAATGTGATTTTATGCAATCAACTTATGCCAAGTGTGTTTTGTAAACAAATATTTACACCATGTTACGGAACTTGGCTAGTCGCGCGACAGATGTAATACAAACGTTTGAAATATTCTGGTGAAAATGAATGCCCATTCCCCAACCAGTAGGTTAAAAATGAAAAAAATCATCATTGCATCCATTCTGAGTATGTCCGCAGTTGCCGCTCATGCGGCTGAGAGTGGTGCATATGTTTTTGGTAATCTGGGCTACAACTCGGAAAAGATGAAAAGCCATGAAGGCATCTCTGACAGTAAAAGCGCAGGAGGTATCTGGGAGGTCGGAGCCGGCTACCGCTTCGGCTCCTACTTTGCGACGGAACTGTCATATCTCGACTTAGGTAAGATGAAATCCTCTGCTACCGGGCGAGACGGGAAAGCAAACTTCTCGATACCGATGCATGCTGAGAGACTGGCTTTGGTTGGGATTCTGCCAGTGTCAGAAGATGTTGAACTTTTTGGCAAAGTCAGCCTTAACAACGTACATGGCACATTGAAAGTCGAAGCCGACGGATCCAGTTTCAGCGCCAGTAGAAGTAAAGTATTGCCTGGTATTGGCATTGGTGCTAGCTATGCGATCACAAAAAACTTTGCCCTGCGTGGTGAGTACGAGTATATCAAGAGTGCGATGAACTCCATGAGTGAGGATAGTAAGGATGTGACATCGGGCACCAATCTATTCAAGCTTGGTGTAAGCTACAAGTTCTAATTTGGTTCGCCCTCCATTTTGGAGGGCTTCTTGATGTTGTATAAGGATGGTTATGCGGTTTTTGCTTTTAGGAAGTGCTCTGATGTTGTTTTCGATAGTGACAGGAGCAAAGGAAGTGGATGCGGCTGCATCCAAAAGATATGGTGTATGTGTTGGGGTTGCCAACTCGGTGGCTCAGGTATTGACTGCTTTTTCTGATATGGGCAGTAGTGAAATCTGGTTGTGGCGAAACAATAAAATTAGAAATTGTGAATATGATTCTAGGGAGGATGGTTATTTCTTTAAGGAAAACCTAAAAGAAATGTGGAGCTTTGCGAATAAAAAAATAGAAAATGATAACAAGGTAAAAATAAGAAATAGTTACTATTCCATGGAGCTGGAAAATTAGCCTGCTGTCAAGGATGCGTTTGGTCCCCAACAGCGTAGAGCCCGGTAATAACTGGGCTTTATTTGTTTTGGACAGCTGAAGAAGTGGTGCCTTTGAAGCAGGGCCATCGCCAAAGCGCCGTGGCAGGGTGCTTTGGTGTCCAACAGCAAGGAGGGCATCATGGAAGAGAACAAAATTTTGCTAGCTGGGAGTGGGCTGGGCAGGTAGAAACCACGCGGTAAAGGTCCCGAAACGGCAATGGCCCAAGCATCTGCTTGGGCTATTCTTTTGGCGGTCGAATTATCAATGAGTTATAAAAACTTTTTTTCCGCATTGGGCTAGATTCTTGCCGCTTGTGAGCGGCAATGCGAATATGGAGATATAGCATACATGCCGCTAGTTTAGCGCGTGTCGGGACATGTGGTGATAGTCGATATATTTGAATGGCATAAGCTGCTCCGAACACGGGCAAGAAAAACCCCAGCGTAGGGCTGGGGTTAATGGAGGGACACTTATTTTCACTCAGTAGTTACGTGGCTAAGGTGGTCTATTAATGCAATTAATTGCGCTGTCAAAAATAAAGCAAAATGTCACTCTCAAAAATTTAGCCGCTAGTAAGGAGACTGTCTATGAAGCGAGCCCTATCTCTGACGTATGCTGGACGTAAATGTCCACCATCTTTGTAAATCGGCTCACCATTGCCATCCACGCTGGGGCATACCACAGAATTACACAAGAAATCCATGGGGTTTACAGCCTTAGCACCACTTGATTCAACTACTTTTCTTAAATCCTCTTGAACCTTTCCGTATCGTTCATTTATAACTTGACGGCTTAATCCTCCCTCTCTCATTAGCATTAAGTGTGGGAAGTGCTTAAGCCCTCTGAAAATCATAAATTTTGGATCTAGTTCACTGCCAATTGGAATGCTGAGTACAATATAGACATTTTTACCTAGTCGCTTCAACTCTCTAATGTAGGCGGCCAATCTTTTCAATGAGGCAAGATAATCTTTCTCGCCGACGCCAAATTTGCCAGTTAAAGCCGCCCCATCTTTTAAGTATTGGGGCCATTGCGCACCGATCACAATGTTTTTGACGTTTACATCGCTTTTCGCGTAATTAAAAGCGCTCTCCATTAGATTGGTGCAATGCTTATGAGCTTCATCATATGGAGAAGCTGGAATAGCTAAACACCCTCCGCCAGTAGCAAAGATTACGCTATTAACAGCATTTGGCAGGGTGGAAATTAATTCATCAGTTCTAACATAATATTGCTCACTGTTTGAGTCGCCAATGAATAAGGTAACCTCCATTTTTTTTGAATTTTGCCTTAAAAAAGTTCTTCCTTCAAAATTGAATGGAGTTAGTTTTCCAGGATACTGCCACTCGCCTGCTGCTTTAGAAATTTTTGCAAATCTAGAAACGCGAAACTCAAGCCCATTCCGTTTGTGTATGTTGTAACCCACGTAACCAACAATAGTCATAAGAGTAACGAGCACTGTTACCTTAATCTTGCTGTGGTTGCCAAAACGTAGCGGCCGTTCAATAAGCTTGCACGTAAGCCAAGCAAGCACAACGGAGAGTACAATAGCCGCTATGCGTATGTCACGACTGGGTGCTTCGCCTTCAACAATTCTAGCAAACGAAAGCAATGGCCAGTGCCACAAGTAAAGTGGAAAGCTGATTAAACCGAACCAAACAGCAATTTTATTAGACAGGACTATGCGATTAACCCAAGCTTTAGAACCGGCTGTAATAATTAGTACAGCACCTAAGACTGGTACTAATGCCCATGTCCCGGGGAAGATCAGCTCCTTGTTGATTCGCCAAAATCCATATAGTAACAAGAATAAGCCAAGAAACGAACACACATCAGATAGTGTCTTGCCAGAATTCTCACTCTTGCCGCTATATACAATGCGAGAAAGCCAAACATCAATCTTGCTTTTCACGTTGGCGAATGCATTCTTCTTGTATAACGCAACCCAAGCCAATAAACTTCCACTTAACAATTCCCAAAATCTTGTTTTGGGTGAATAAAAGGCCGCAACCATATCTTGCTTAACGCCTTTAATATTTAGTGAAAAAGTTATAACGGAAACAATGATTGTGATTGTTAAAAGATTGAAATTTCGCTTCCAAGCGAACCATAGTAAAAACGGCCATGCAATATAAAATTGCTCCTCAATGCCTAGACTCCATAAATGTAACAACGGCTTAGTTTCAGCAGAGTTGTCAAAGTAGCCTGCTTCATTCCATAACACAAAGTTTGAAACAAAACCTGCGCCACCAGCTATATGCTTTCCTAATTGCTTGTACTCATCCGCTAACAATGCGAACCAACCAAAAGCAAAGCAAGCAATCAAAACAAGCAAGAGAGCCGGAAAAATGCGTCTAATACGGCGTGAATAGAAATCAGAGAAACTGAATGTGCCCTTTTCTAAGTTATCAAAAATGATAGTAGATATGAGATAGCCAGAAATTACAAAAAAGACATCAACCCCGATAAAGCCACCACGAACCCAACCTGGGAAAGCGTGGAAAGCAACAACAGCTAATACAGCAACGGCCCGTAAGCCATCAATGTCTGGACGATACTTTGGATGCGAAAGATGTGCTTGATACGTTGTCATATCTTATAATTTGCTTACCCGTGAGCCATCAACCAAAAAATGAAAGTGGTTGTGTGAAGCTCGAAACTGGTTAGAATGAAAAAAATATGAATATTATACATTTTTAGCCATCTTCCAACAATACAAGGGGTAAGGTAATAAGCCGTATTAGCGAAGTTAACTGGCGAACTTGAAATTGAATTGCTTAAAAAATGTGCGAATGTTCTTGCTAAAATGAACGGGGGAATTAAGACCGGCTAGCAAAATCTGTCGATAAATCGTAGATAGATCAACGAGAAAGCCAACTTGAGCAAAGCGAAATGCGTATCTAACCGCCGCATCGAAGCGGATGCGCAACTTGTCGAAGCCCACTGGCCAAGAATGAATGCGTTCTACCACCCAACGGTGGCAATTCAGCCTCTCGCTGCTTTCCACTCCGCGACGGGAAATTCGTGCCAAGATTCCGCGTCGGCTGGGTCTGGAAGTTCAGCGCTGATCTAATGGGATGACGCCCCCGTCTAACGGCATCGATGCGCCAGAGTGGCAGTGTCAAACCATCGCTCACGGACGGGACATCCTGTGATTGTCGACATTGACCTGGCAAAGCAGGTTTTCCAATTGCATGGCGTAGATGAGCACGGCAAGCAGCCCTGAAGAAACAGTTGCGCCGCGAGCAGATGGCAGCTTTCTTCGTCAATCTACCTTCATGCCTGATTGGCATGGAGGCCTGTGTGGTGCCCTCCATTGGGCACGGTTGCTGCAAGGCTTTGGCCGTACCGTTCAACTGATGGCGCCGCAGTTTGTCAAAGCCGACGTCAAGACTAACAAGAACGATGCAGCCGATTTCGCGGCGATTTGCGAAGCGGCGACCCGGCTGGACGTGTGCTTTGTGCCGATCAAGGCTGTCGAGCAGTAAGCGATTCTGTCAGTACATCGCGCTCGCGCCGCTTTTGTGAAAGCGGGCACCGCGACCGCCAGTGAAATTCGCAGCCTATTGGCCGAGTTTGGGATTGTCATTCCACAAGGTATTCATACGATCTGCCGACGTATTCCGGAGATTCTGGAGGGCGGCGAGAGTGAGCTGACCCGCACCTTCAAACAGTTGTTGAGGGCGCTCTCGGACCACCTGAAAGAGCTGGGCCGGCAGGTCGAGGCGCTAGAGCAGGACATTCAGTGCTGGTGCCGTAACTCTGCTGCTAGCGTCCGATTAGCAAAGGTCCCTGGCATCGGACCACTTGCTGCGAGTGCCGTTGTCGCCATCGTGGGGGGAGGGGGGCAAAATTTCAGTGGCCGGCAATTTGCAGCCTGGCTTGGTTTGGTGTTGCGACAACACTCCCGCGGCGGCAAGTCGACCTTGCTCGGGATTGGCAAACGTGGTGACAGTTATTTGCGTACTCTGATGACTTGTGGCGTTCGTGCGTTGCTGCGCTTTGCAACGGGCAAAACTGATCGCGCCTCAACGTGGCTGAGCGGGGTGATGATACGGCGGCATGCAAATGTGGCGGTGGTGGCGCTAGCCAGCAAGAGTGCCCGCATCATTTGGGTCTTGTTGGCGCATAAGGGTGAGTTCCGGTTCGACGACACCCCGGTATTTGCCGGGACGTAGTCGGGTCGGTCGATTTTGACAACGCAGATTAGTGAAGACTTCCAGCGGTTGCGCAGGCAATCTTGATGTGATGGCAAGACAGGTAAGATCGTGACCGACATATCCCGGGACTATCAAAGTGTGTAAAGCGCGGTGATCTGATAGCGGAGCCGGTGAGCATATCCCAATTAGGGACAGAGGCGACGGCCTTGTTAAAAGTCCGGATGTATGGCTGCAATCCCAACCTTGTTCTTGGCTTAAACAAAAAGTTTGCTTGGCAAGCGGGGACGGCCATCCCATTAGACCAAATCGGAACTCCTACAGATTGGCGCTAACTAGGACGGCATGTGTTTTGGCGGAAGCGGTGGGATTCGAACCCACGGATGGTTTCCCATCGCTGGTTTTCAAGACCAGTGCCTTAAACCACTCGGCCACGCTTCCCAACTCGGTTAAGAGCGCGCAATTCTAGCGGGTCTTAGGCGCTTTGCCTAGAGGGCCGCCGCATTTGAGGCCAGCATTTCCGCCGCGTGTTCGCGCGTGGTCTGGGTCAGTTCCACGCCGCCCAGCATGCGGGCGATCTCCAGCACCCGCTGCTCGCTGTCCAGCGGCTCGATGCGGCTCTTGACCCGGCCCTTGTGCTCGCTCTTGCTGACCTGCCAGTGGTGGCTGCCGCAGGAGGCCACTTGCGGCAGGTGGGTGATACACAGCACTTGGTAGCGCTGGCCCAGCTGGCGCAGCATGTGGCCGATGACTTCGGCGACGCGACCGCCGATGCCGACGTCCACTTCGTCGAAGATCAGCGTGGGCACGCTGGCCACCTGGCTGATCACCACCTGCATCGCCAGGCTGATGCGGGACAGTTCGCCGCCGGAGGCCACTTTGGCCAGCGGGCGCAGGCTGGTGCCGGCGTTGGCCGCCACCAGGTATTCGATGGATTCCAGGCCGTGGGCGCCGGGTTCTGGCAGGGCGGCCAGTTCGATGGCGAAGCGCGCGCCGCTCATCGCCAGGTGCTGCATTTCCGCGCCGATGCGGGCGGACAGTTCGCTGGCGGCCTGGCGGCGCTTGCCGGACAGCGCTTCGGCCTGCGCGCGGTAGCGCGCCAGCGCGGAGGTTTCCGCCAGGGACAGCGCTTCGATGTCGGCGGAGGCTTCCAGCGCTTGCAGCTGCTGCTGCCAGTCGTCCAGCTTTTCCTGCAGGTCTTGCGGCTGCACCCGGTATTTGCGCGCGGTGCTCATCAGCGCGTCGAGCCGGCCTTCCACTTCGGCCAACTGGCCGGGGTTTTCGTCGATGTCGCTGGCGTAGTCGCGCAGGCTGTAGACCACTTCGCGCAGTTCGGCGTCCACGGAGTCCAGCAGCGACAGGGTGTCCGCCAGCCGCGGGTCCAGGTTGGCCAGCTTGCTGAGCCGGGTTTGCACCTGGGACAGCATGGTCAGGCAGCTGTTGTCCATCTCGGACAGGGTTTCCACCGCCAGCTGGGCGCTTTGCGCCAGTTCGGCGGCGTTGGCCAGCCGGGAGTGGCTCTGGTTCAGCGCGCTCCATTCGTCCGGCTGCAGATTGAGCTCGCTCAGCTCGTTGATCTGCCAGTTCAGCCGTTCGCGTTCGACTTCGGATTCGCGCGACAGCCGCTCGGCGTCAGAGCGGGCGCGGCGGGCGGCCTGCCAGTCCTGCCAGGCTTTGTTGACGTCGCGGGCCAGCGCGACGGAGCCGGCGTAGGCGTCCAGCAGCTGGCGCTGGGCGTCGGCCTTCATCAGCGACTGGTGGGCGTGCTGGCCGTGGATGTCGACCAGGAATTCGCCCAGCTGCTTGAGTTGGCTCAGGGTGGCGGCCTGGCCGTTGACGAAGCTGCGCGAGCGGCCGGATTTGTCCAGCAGCCGGCGCAGCAGGAGCACGTCGTCGTCGCCGTTGAGGCCGTTTTCTTCCAGCCAGGCGTCGATTTCCGGGCGGCCGCGGGTGTCGAATTCGGCGGTGATCTCGGCGCGTTCGGCGCCTTCGCGCACTTGCGCGCCTTCGGCGCGGTCGCCCAAGAGCAGGCTCAAGGCGTCCAGCAGGATGGATTTGCCGGCGCCGGTTTCTCCGGTGAGCACGGTGAAGCCGGCGTGGAAGTCCAGCGAGATGTTGTCGACGATGACGAAGTCTTTAACGGTCAGCGATAGGAGCATGGGTGTTCGCGTCAGGTGTCAGAGCAGGCGCTCGCCCCAGTGGAGCTTGTGGCGCAGCATGTCGTAGTAGTTGTAGCCCACCGGGTGCAGGATGCGCAGCGGGTTGCGGTAGCGGCGGATCAGCACGCGGTCCATTTCCATCAGGTCGCAATGGGACTGGCCGTCGAAGTGCACGCGCGCGTCCAGGCCGCGGGTGAGCATGAATTCCACTTCGCAGGAGTCGTTGACCGCGATCGGGCGGTTGCTCAGCGATTGCGGGCAGATGGGCACCAGGGCGATGGCCTGCAGCGTGGGGTGCAGGATGGGGCCGCCGGAGGCCAGCGAGTAGGCGGTGGAGCCGGTGGGGGTGGAGACGATCAGGCCGTCCGAGCGTTGGCTGTAGACGAACTGGTTATCGATGAAGACTTCGAACTCTATCATCGAGCCCATCGCGCCGCGGCTGAACACCACGTCGTTGAAGGCCAGCGCGTTGGCCACTTCGGCGTCTTCGCGTATCACCGCGGCCTGCAGCAGGATGCGGTCTTCCGGCACGAAGTCGCCGCGCAGGATGGCGTCCACCGAGTCCAGCATCTCGTGCAGCGGGATGTCGGTCATGAAGCCCAGCCGGCCCTGGTTGATGCCGATCAGCGGCACGCGGTAGGGCGCCAGCAGCCGGGCGATGGACAGCATGGTGCCGTCGCCGCCCAGCACGATGACGATGTCGGCCAGCTTGCCCATGTCGTTGCGGTCTATCAGCGCGTGCGGGCCGGCCTCTTGCTGGGTGGCGCTGTCCTTGTCGATCAGCACGGTGGCGCCGGCGGCGGACAGGTGGTCGGCCAGCTGGCGCAGGGATTCGACGATGGCGGGCTTGCTGTGCCGCGCCACCAGGCAGACATGCTTGAACAGTCGTTCCATGGCGTTGTTTCAGTAAGGGGTGGGCGTATCGTTCAAAAAACTGTCGTCGTTGGGTTTCTTGCCGGTGGCTTCCAGCGCTTTCAGGTAGAAGCGCACCAGGTCCGCCAGAGAGTCTACACCGAGTTTGTTGAACAGGTTGGCCCTATGTACTTCTATGGTGCGCGGGGACAGGTCCAGCACCCGGGCGATTTCCTTGCTGGACATGCCGTCCGCCACCAGTTCCAGCACTTCGCGCTCGCGTCCGCTGATGCGGGCGAGCAGGCCCATCACTTCCTGGGTTTCTTCTTCCTTGCGGTGTTGCAGGATGCTCAGGCGTATGCCCTTGCGCAGGCTTTCGATCAGCCGGGCCTGGTCTATCGGCTTGGTCAGGAAGTCGATGGCGCCGGTCTGGAAGGCGCGGCGGCATTGTTCGATGTCGCCGTGGCCGGTGATGAAGACGATGGGCAGGGTCACGTTTTTGTCGATCAGCTGTTCTTGCAGCGCCAGGCCGGTGATTTGCGGCATGCGGATGTCCAGCACCAGGCAGGCGATGTCGTTGCCGCCGTAGTGGGCGAGGAATTCCATCGCGTTGGGAAAGGTGACGGTGCGCATGCCTTGCGCGGCGATCAGCATGGCCAGCGAGTCCAGCACGGCTGGGTCGTCGTCGACGATGTAGACGGTTGGCGTGGTGTTTTGCATTGTGTTTTTGACTCCTGCCGGTTACCCCGTTGACGGCGGCGCGTCCCGTTGCGGCAGTTCAATGATGAATTCCGCGCCGCCGGTTGATTTATTGCGAGCGCTCAGCTTGCCGCCGAACGCCTCGATGGCGGTCTGGCAGATGGCCAGACCCAGTCCCATTCCGCTGGCCTTGGTGCTGAAGAAGGGCGCGAAGATGCGGTCCAGCAATTCCGGCGCGATGCCGGCGCCGTTGTCGCCTATGCTCAGCCGGATCCAGCGGCCGTTCAGGCTGGTGGCGATGCTGAGCCGCCCCCAGGGGGCGACGGTTTCCATGGCGTCCAGCGCGTTGCGCATCAGGTTCAGCACCACTTGTTCCAGTTGTATGTTGTCAGCGTAGACCAATGGCAGGTCGTGGCAAATATTCTGCTCAATATGAATATCGTGGGTTTTCAGTTCGTATTCCAGCAGGTTGAGCGCGTTGCCCACCACCTGATTCAGATCTATGGGATTGAATTGCTGGGTTTTTTTGATCACGAATTCGCGCAGGCGCTGGATGATCTGGCCGGCGCGGCTGGCCTGGGTGACGGAGGAGTCCAGCGCGCGGCGCAGCATGGCCATGTCCGGCTCTTCGTCTTCCAGCAGGCTGAGTCCGGCCTGGCAGTAGCTCATGATGGCGGACAGCGGCTGGTTGATTTCGTGGGCGATGCCGGAGGCCATTTCGCCCATGGTGTTGATGCGGGCGACGCGGGCCAGCTCCATTTCGTGCTGACGCAGCCGGGTTTCGCTGGCTTCCAGCGCCGCCAGCATGCGGCGGCGGATCGGCGCGGTGTCGCGGAAGGTCAGCACCGCGCCCATCAGCCGGCCGTCGCGGCCGGGCAGCGGGGACACGGAGCCTTCGATCAGCAGTTTTTCGCCGTCGCTGCGGATCAGGTAGCAGTTTTGCGCCAGCAGCACGGTTTCGCGGCGCTGGATGGCCTTGTGCACCGGATCTTCCTCCACCTGGCGCGCAAACTCGTAGTTGAGCCGCACCACCTGGTGCAGTTTGCGCTGGGCGGCGTCGCCGATCTTGAGGCCGAGCAGGGTTTCCGCCGCTGGGTTGAGGTAGCGGATGCTCAGGTCGATGTCGATGCTGATCACCGCGTCGCTGATGCCGCTGAGCGCCACCATCGCGTATTCGCGCTCGCGGTGCAGCCGGTCTTGCGCCTGTTCCTGCGCCTGGCGGTTTTGCGCCAGCAACGCCAGGATGATCAGCAGCAGATAGGCGGGCACCAGGGAGAAGACGGCGCTGAGCAGCAGTTCCAGCGGCGCGGTGCGGTCGAAGCTGAGCTGGCGACGCACCGTCAGCTCATAGGGCAGATAGGGGGTGTCCAGGCTTTTGCGGATTTCCAGCGAGGGCAGCAGCCATTGCGCCAGCCAGCCGGGCTGGTCCTGTTGTTGGTGGCGGTAGATCAACGGGTCGTAGCCGCTGGGCGCGCTGTCCTTGCGCTGCAGCGCCACGCTGTAGCGCGTCGCCATGTTTGGGGTCAGGCTGACCAGTCTGTCCAGGGACAGCACTTGCACCACCATGCCGGCGGTCTGCTCGCTGCGCACCAAGGGCACCGGCGACGGCGCTTCGGTGTTGTAGATGGCGGAGAAGAAGGCCAGGCCCTGTTTGCCGTTGTTGAGACGCAGCACCGGCGACACCGCTTCGCCCTGGCCCATCGCGCGGTGGACGGTGGGCGCCAGCACGCTGTCGGCCAGCAGGTCCAGGCCCATTTCGCGCCAGTCGTCGGAGGCGAGGCCGGGTTCGGCCATGCTCAGCGGCAGGTAGCGCGGCCGTTTCGCCGCCAGCCGCCAGGCTTGCTGCTGGTCCCAGGCGTTGTCCTGCTGGTGCTGGTAGTCGCGGATGCGGTAGGGCTGGCCTTGCAACTGGCTGCGCATGCGTTCGAATTCGCGGCGGTAGGCGTGGCTGACCAGCGGCTGGTAGCCGATGAAATACAGCTGCGGTTGTTCGCGCGCCAGCGATTCCACCAGCAGGCGGATGCGCGCTTCGCGCAGGCTGTTTTCCTGGTCGACGATGTCGACCACGCTTTGCTGCAGCATCTCGCTTTCCTGCAGCCGGGTTTGCAGGCCGGAGAGGATCAGGCTGTGCACCTGCTGGTGCTCTTGATGCTGCTGGTTGAGGTCCAGCGCCACCGATTGGCCCAGCAACAGGGCGAAGGTGAGCAGCCACAACACGGCGCAGGCCAGGCGTCCGCGCGGGGAGGCGGTGCGCAACAGGTCCAGGTGACGGGTGAGGGCGGTGCGGAATGCAGTGATGATGCTGTGCTTGTCTGCCATGGGGAGATTGGGTTCGTCCGGCGCGCAGCCAATCTGGGCATCGCCGCTACTGAGCCGGATTATAGCGGCGATGCCCGGGGTGCGCGAACCCAGCCGGGAGCTGGGCTCGCCCCTGGCAGGGTGTGGCTTATTTCTTTAAGTAAACAGAAAAATATTGCTGAAATTTGGCCAATTTTGGCGCTACGACCATCTGGCAATAGGGTTCGTGGCCATGTTGGTCAAAGTATTGCTGGTGATAGTCTTCGGCCGGATAAAAGGGCGCCGCGGCCTCCAGCCGGGTGACGATGGGGTCCGGGTAGTTGCCGGCCAGCTCCGCCAGCATGCGTTCGGCGGCCTGGCGCTGTTCCTCGTCGTGGTAGTACAGCACCGACGCGTATTGCGGGCCTAGGTCGTTGCCCTGGCGGTTGAGGGTGGTGGGGTCGTGCAGCGCGAAGAAGGCGCGAAGCAGGGTGTCGTAATCGATCTGGGCCGGGTCGTAGCGGATCTGTACCGCTTCCACGTGGCCGCTGCGGCCGCTGCAGACTTCCTTGTAGCTGGGGTTGGCGCCGGGGCCGCCGGTATAGCCGGAAACGGCGCCGTGGACGCCGGCCAGGCGGTTGTAGGCGCTCTCTATGCACCAGAAGCAGCCGCCGGCGAAGGTTGCGGTTTTCATATGGGACTCCATTGACGGGGTGGGTGTGTATCAGTCGCGGCGGCGGGGGAAATCTGTCCCGGCGCGCCGAAAAGTTGCCAGGCCAGGCGCACGGTTTCGGTCTGGATCGCCACGGTGTCTTCGATGGGCACCGCGTAGCCGCCGCCCATGACGACGGCGACGGCGGCCTTGGCCTGGCGACAGGACTCCAGCACCATGCGGTCGCGCGCGGCCAGGCCGTCGCGGCTCAGCGCCAGCTTGCCCAGGCGGTCGCCGGCGTAGGGGTCGGCGCCGGCCAGGTAGAACACCAGGTCCGGGTCGGCGGCGAACAGCCGCGGCAGTTGCTCGGCCAGGACGGCGAGGTAGGCGTCGTCGCCGGCGCCGTCAGGCAGCTCGATGTCCAGATCGCCGGCTTCGCGGCGGAAGGGGAAATTGCCGGCGCCGTGGATGGAGAAGGTGAAGATGCGCGCGTCGCCGCGGGCGATGGCGGCGGTGCCGTCGCCCTGATGCACGTCCAGGTCTATCACCAGCGCGCGGCGGGCCAGGCCTTCGTCCAGCATCAGCCGCGCGGCCACGGCGATGTCGTTGAACACGCAGAAGCCGCTGCCCATCGCGCGGCCGGCGTGGTGGGTGCCGCCGGCCAGGTTGACGCCGCAGCCGCGCGCCAGCGCCCAGCGGGCGGCGGCGATGGTGGCGCCCACCGAGCGGCGGCTGCGTTCCAGCAATTGCGGGCTCCACGGCAGGCCGATCTCGCGCTGTTCGGCGGCGCTGAGCGCGCCGTTGAACACTTTTTCCAGATAGGCGTCGTCGTGGGCCAGCGCCAGCTCGTAGCGGCTGGCCGCCGGCGCCGTGTCCATCGCTTCGGCGGCGAAGCCGGCCACCGCCTGCGCCAGCAGCGCGTATTTTCGCGCCGGGAAGCGGTGGCCGGGCGGCAGCGGCAGCGGGAACTGGTCGGTGCGGAATACGCGCATCGCGGCGCTCAGAAGGCCTTGACCAGGGCGAAGCGCGGCAGGGTCTGCCCTTCGTGCGCGACGCTTTCCTCGAACATGCCGGCCGGCCGCGCCCACAGGCCGAATTCGCCGTAGAGCGCGCGGTACATCACCAGCAGTTCGCCGGTTTCGGAATGGGTGGCGGTGCCCAGCACTTCGTAGAGCGGGCCTTTGTAATGGCGATAGATGCCGGGAACGATTTTCATGGGGCCTCCTTCGGTTTACGGCAGATGGGAGAGGGCGTCGGCCATCAGTTGGAACAGGCCGTCGGCGTCCACCTCGGTCAGGTAGAGCGCGTTGGGCGCGCGGCCGGATTCGCCGTGCCAGTCCACCACGGTGGCTCCGGTGGTGTAGTGGCCGGCCAGTTCCACCACCACGTTGACTTCGCGGCCGCGGAACAGCTCGGGGCGCAGCAGATAGGCGATCACGCAGGGGTCGTGCACCGGCGCGCCGTCCTGGCCCAGCTTTTGCACGTCGTAGCGCTCCAGCGAGGTCAGCAGCGCGGCCGCCAGCGGGCCGCAGCGGTTGGGCAGGCTGCGCAGCCCTTGCACCCGCGCCGGCGTGGTCGTGGCCTGGTGGGTGACGTCCAGCGGCAGCATCACGATGGGCGCGCCGCTGCGCAGCACGATGTCGGCCGCGTGCGGGTCGGTGTGGATGTTGAACTCCGCCGCCGGGGTCATATTGCCGCCGGCGAAATAGCCGCCGCCCATCAGCACGATGCGGCCGATGCGCGCGGCGATGTCCGGCGCCCGGCGCAGCGCCAGCGCGATATTGCTCAGCGGGCCCACCGGGCACAGGGTGACGCTGCCCGGCGGTTCGCGGCGCAGGGTGTCGATGATGAAGTCCACCGCGTGTTCGGCGCGCACCGGCATGGCGGGCTCGTGCAGCGGCGCGCCGTCCAGGCCGCTGGCGCCGTGCACGTGCTCGGCGCCCTGGTAGGCCTGGACCAGCGGCCGGTCTGCGCCGGCGTAGACGGGCACGTCGCCGCGGCCGGCCCATTCGCAGACGATGCGCGCGTTGCGGGTGGTCAGTTCCACGCCGACGTTGCCGGCCACCGTGGTCAGGCCCAAGAGTTCGATGTCGGCGCGAGCGCCCAGCAGGAACAGGATGGCGACCGCGTCGTCCAGGCCGGGATCGGTGTCGAAGATGACGCGATGCTTTTTCATGTCGGCTCCATTGGGCAATGTCATCAAGGGGGCGAAGGATGCCGCAGCGCTTGGCGGCGCGTCAAGGCGCGGCCGGCGGCGCCGAGGCGGGGGCGCTCCATTCATAGACCCGGAATTCGGTGTCCAGTTTAAACCCGGATTGCTGATACAGCCGCTGCGCGTTCAGATTGTCGTGGGCGGTTTGCAGCGTGAGGCCGCCGCCCAGCGCGGCGACATGGGCTTGGCAATGCTCCAGCAGCAGTCGGCCCACGCCGCCGCCGCGGCAGGCGGGCGAGACGAACAAATCGTGCAGCAGCCAGTGCGGGCGCAGGCTGAGCGAGGAAAAGCCGGGATAGAGCAGGGCAAAGCCCTGGACGCCGGCCGCGTCCTCGGCCAGAAAGACCACCGCTTCGCCCTTGCGCAGCCGTTGTTCCAGGAAGGCGGCGCAGGCTTCCGCCGGCTGCGCCGTCCGGTAAAAGTCGAGATAGCCCAGGAATAAGGGCAGCCAGTCGCGGACGGATTCCGCGCCGGCTTGGCGGATGGCGATTTGCATGGAGTGCCTTTCCCCGCTTTGCGGTACAATATTCGCCTTTTTTCCGGCGACGTTTGCAATGAAATTGGTTCTTGCCCCGATGGAGGGCCTGGTGGACGAGGCGATGCGCGATGTGCTGACCCGGGTGGGCGGCATTGATCTGTGCGTGACCGAGTTCGTCCGCGTCACCTCGGCGCTGCTGCCCACGCGCACCTTCATGCGCCTGGCGCCGGAACTGGCGCGCGGCGGCAAGACCCGCGCCGGCGTCACGGTGCGGGTGCAGTTGCTGGGTTCGGACCCGGCCTGTCTGGCCGAGAACGCCGCCAAGGCCGCCAGCCTGGGCGCGCCGGGCATAGACCTGAATTTCGGCTGTCCGGCGCCCACTGTCAACCGCCATCGCGGCGGCGCGGTTCTGCTCAACGATCCGGAACTGCTGTTCCAGATCGTCCAGGCGGTGCGCGCGGCGGTGCCGGCGGAAATACCAGTCACCGCCAAGATGCGGCTGGGCTATGAAGACAAAAGCCGGGCCTTGGAATGCGCGCAAGCGCTGGAGGCCGGCGGCGCGCAGGAACTGGCGGTGCACGGCCGCACCAAGGTGGAGGGCTACCGGCCGCCGGCGCATTGGGACTGGATCGCCCGCATCCGCGACAGCGTGGCGGTGCCGGTGGTGGCCAACGGCGAGGTGTGGACGCTGGACGATTACCGCGCCATCCGCGAGCAAAGCGGCTGCGACACGGTGATGATAGGGCGCGGCCTGGTGGCCTGCCCGGACCTGGCGTTGCGCATCAAGCGCGGGGACGGCGCCGAGCCGATGGCCTGGAGCGAGATGCAGCCCTGGGTGCTGGACCTGTTCCTGCAGTGCCGCGTCCAGTCCGAGGACGGGCGCTACCCGGTGGCGCGCACCAAGCAATGGCTGGGGCAGCTCAAGCGCACCTGGCCGGAGGCCGGCGCCTTGTTCGAGCGCATCCGCAGGCTGACGACGCCGGACGAAGTGGAGCCTGTCCTGCGAGACATGCTTGCTAAGTAAATGTACTCATATCTAAATGCTATGGGAATGTGTAGCATTCAATTGCGCGCTGCACTGGTATAGCAGGGCGCTGTGATTCCGGCGGCTCCCCAGCTCCGGCGATTACACTTCCCCGATACCTTGCAGCCCTCCCTACACGGGAGGGATTTTTTTTATCCGCCGCGATGGGCTATCAATGAAAAGCGGCCGGCCTGTTGTTCCCTCTCTCTTCCTGCCGCAGCGGCGCCGCCATCGGCGGTTTCCCATCAAGACTTCATCGCGGAGGCGGCATGGATACGGCCCCGACGGTTAGCTGGCTGGAAAAGCTGATCCCTCAGGCGTGGCACGACAGCCTGACGCTGTTCGTGGCGCTGACCGCCGCCTGCGCCGCCTTGCTCTATCTGCTGCGGCCGGAAACCCGCAAATCGACGCTGCGCTCCTTGCTGGCCGCCGCCATTGCGCTGGTGGTGATCAATCTGGGCCCTCAGGAAGGGCAGGCGGTGGCGGAGTGGGTCAAGCAGGTGGCCATCATCGTGCTGGGCCTGGCGCTGATCCGGCTGTGGGCGATGATGCTGATGCGGCTGTTCCTGCCCTTGCTGCGCCTGCATCCGCCGCGCATCCTGGAGGACATTCTGCTGGTGCTGGGCTGCGTGGGCTGGGGCCTGGTGCTGCTGCGCCTGGCCGGCCTGGACCTGAGCCACATCGTCACCACCTCGGCGGTGATCACCGGCGTGCTGGCGTTTTCGATGCAGGACACGCTGGGCAATATCCTGGCCGGCCTGTCGCTGCAGCTGGACAATTCGGTGGAGGTGGGCGACTGGATCAAGTCCGGCGAGCTGTCCGGCCGGGTGGTGGAAATCAATTGGCGCGCCACGCTGGTGGAAACCCGCAACTGGGAAACCGTGGTGATTCCCAATAGCCAGCTGATGAAGGGGCAGTTCGCCATCCTGGGCAAGCACCAGGGCGCGCCGCTGCAATGGCGGCGCTGGGTATGGTTCAACATCAATTGGGACACGCTGCCCAACCAGATCATTTCCGTGGTGGAGCGTTCCCTGCGCGAGGCGCAATTGCCCGGCGTGGCGCTGTCGCCGGAGCCCAACTGCATTCTGATGGGCTTCGAAAACGGCTACAGCAAGTACGCGGTGCGTTACTGGCTGACCGATCTCGCCGCCGACGACCTGACCGACTCCGTGGTGCGCACCCATATCGACGCCGCCCTGCGCCGCCACAATCTGAAGATGTCCTCGCCGCACTACAATGTGCTGACCATCAAGGACAATGAAAAGTACATGGAAGCGCGGATGAAGAAGCACCTGGAGGAGAGGGTGCAGGCGCTGCGCAAGGTGGAGCTGCTGTCCAGCCTCAACGACGAGGAACTGGTGGTGCTGGCCGACCAGCTCAAGTTCACCCCCTTCGTCACCGGCGACATCATCATGCATCAGGGCGCGGTGGCGCACTGGCTCTACATCATGCTCAACGGCGAGGTGGAGGTGTGGGTGAATCTGCCGGACGGCAGCCGCAAGCTGGTGGACGTGCTGGAGGGCGGCAATTTCTTCGGCGAAATGGGTTTGATGACCGGCGAGGCGCGCAGCGGCACCGTGATCGCGCGCTCCAATGTGGAGTGCCTGCGGCTGGACAAGGAGTCCTTCCAGTCCATTCTGAGTTCGCGCAAGGAGTTGGCGGAGGCGATCTCGTCGATTCTGGCCGAACGGCTGGCCGAACGCACCCGCAAGCTGCCGCAGGATTGGCAGGAAGGCCATGGCTCGCCGCAGCGGGCGGAGCTGGTGGACAAGATCCGCCGTTTCTTCGGCCTGGCCAAGCACTGAACGGCGGCTGTCGGCGGCCCCAAGGCGGGGCCGCGCGACGGCGCTCAATCCAGCGGGTGGAAGTGCTTGAGAATGCTGGAGAAATCCAGCTTGCCGAAGCCGGCTTGCGCGTGTTCCTCGTACAGATTGCGCGCCAGCGAGCCCAGCGGATTGGCCGCGTGGCTGTGCAGCGCGGTTTCCTCGGCCAGGCCCAGGTCTTTCAACATCAGTTCCGTCATGAAGCCGCCGCTGTAGCCGCGGCTGGCCGGCGCGTTCTCCATCACCCCGGGCCAGGGGTTGTACAGCTCGGTGGCCCAGTTGCGGCCGGAGCTCTGGCTGATGATCTCGGACAGCACCTTGGGGTCCAGCCCGTTCTTGACGCCCAGCGCCAGCGCCTCGGCGGTGCCGGCCATCAGGATGCCCAACAACATATTGTTGCAGATCTTGGCGGTCTGGCCGGCGCCGGCGGCGCCGGCGTGGAAGATGTTCTTGCCCATGGCCTGCAGCAAGGGCCGCGCGCGTTCCAGTTCGGCGGCGGCGCCGCCGACGATGAAGGTCAGCGTGCCGGCGGCCGCGCCGGCGGTGCCGCCGGACACCGGCGCGTCCAGCATCTTGAGGCCGGCGGCGTCGGCCGCGGCGGCCACCCGGCGCGCGGTGGCGGCGTCTATGGTGCTGCAATCGATCACCAGGGTGCCGGCCGGCAGTTGCGCGAACAGGCCGGACTCGCCCAGGTACAAGCCTTCCACGTGGCGGCCGGCCGGCAGCATGGAAATCACCGCGTCGGCGCCGCGGACGGCGTCGGCGGCGTCCGCGGCCGCGCGCGCGCCGGCGGCGGTCAGCTTGGCCAGCGCGTCGGCGGACAGGTCGAATACGTTAAGCCGATAACCCTGCTTCAGCAGGTTGGCGGCCATCGGTCCGCCCATATTGCCCAGGCCGATGAAGGCGATGGTTTGCATAATCTGTCTCCTCGATTGTTATTGGAGCGCGGCCAGCGGGTGTTCCGCCGGCGTCCACGGCGAATCGAAATGGCTGTCCACCCAGCCCGGCGGGATGTCGGCCAGCTCGCGGCAATGCCATTGCGGCGCGCGGTCCTTGTCCACCAGCAGCGCGCGCACGCCTTCGCGGAAGTCCGGCTTGGCGCAGAAGTTGACCGACAGCGCCAGCTCCATGCGCAGGACTTCGGCCAGCGACAGATGCCTGGCGCGCTGGAAGATTTCCCAGCAGACGGCGGCCGACGTCGGGCAGCCGTGAGCGAAGCTCTTGGCCGCGGCGGCCAGCCACGGGTCTTCGAAGGCGGTGTCGCGCAGCGCGGCGGCCACCGCTTCCAGGCTGCCGCGGTTCATCAGCTGGTGCACCGCCAGCAGGTTGCGGCCGGCGTTGGCCTCCGGCAGCGCCACGCCGCGTTCCATTTCGTTGAGCAAGGCGCTGACCAGGCCGTGGTGGCGTTCCGCCGGCTGTTCCCAGGCCAGTTCGCGCAGCGCCGTCAGCAAGGCCGGCTGGCCGTCGGCCGGCAGCACGTGGTCGGCCAGATTGCACAGCAGCGCGTCGCCGGCGTTCAGCGGCGCGCCGGTCAGGCCGAGGAACAGGCCGAGCTTGGCCGGCATCCGTTGCAGGAACCAGCTGCCGGCCACGTCCGGGTACAGGCCTATGGTGATTTCCGGCATCGCGATGCGGGTGGCCGGCGTGGCCACGCGGTGGCTGGCGCCGGCCATTAGGCCCAGGCCGCCGCCCATGACGATGCCGCCGCCCCAGACGATCAGCGGCTTGCGGTAGCGGTGGATGCGGTAGTCGAGTCGGTATTCCTCGCTGAAGAAGGCGACGGCGTGCGGGTTGGGATAGGCGTCGCCGTCTTCCAGCAGCGCGGCGCGCAGCGAGCGCACGTCGCCGCCGGCGCAGAAGGCCTTGTCGCCGGCGCCGCGCAGCAGCACGGCCACCACGGCGTCGTCGTTCTCCCAGGCGCTCAAGCGCGCGTCCAGCAGCCGTATCATCTCCAGCGTCAGCGCGTTCAGCGATTTTTCCGCGTTCAGCGTGGCGATGGCGATGCGCTGGCCGCCGCGGACCGGCAGTTCTTCAAACAGTACCAGGTGGGACATGGCGGATTCGTCCTTGGGTGAGGGTCAGGCGTTCTTCCACTGCGCCGGGCGTTTTTCCAGGAAGGCGCGAGTGCCTTCGCCCTGGTCCTGGGTGTCGAACAGCTTGATGAAGCCTTCGCGCTCGTGGATCAGATTGTGCGCCGGCGGCTGCAGCCGCGCGCGCTGCACCAGCTGCTTGCACACCGTCACCGACGACGGCGACTGGCGCGCGGCTTTTTCCGCCAGCTTGAGCGCGGCGTCCAGCGCCTGGCCCTTGGCCACCACTTCCTCCACCAGGCCGATGCGCTCGGCGGTGCGCGCGTCCACGCGCTCGCCGCACAGAATCATGCGCTTGGCCCAGCCTTCGCCCACCAGCCAGGGCAGGTTCTGGGTGCCGCCGGCGCAGGGCAGCAGGCCGACGCCGGCTTCCGGCAGCGCCATTTGCGCCTGTTCCTCGGCGATGCGGATGTCGCAGGCCAGCGCGCACTCCAGGCCGCCGCCCATCGCGTAGCCGTTGACGGCGGCGATGCTGACGCCGCGGAAGGCGGACAGCGCCTCGAAGGCCTCGCCGAACAGCATGGTCATCTCGGTGGCCACCTTCTTGTCGCCGTCGGCGAACAGATTGAGGTCGGCGCCGGCGGAGAAGAATTTTTCGCCCTGGCCGGTGATCACCAGCGCGTAGATGTCGCGGTCGGCGTTCAGGTCCGCCACCAGCCGCTTCAGCGCGCTCAGGCTGTCACGGTTCCAGGTGTTGGCCGGCGGGTTGTCTAGGGTGACCACGGCGGTGTGGCCGCGTTTTTCCACGTTCAGGTGGGCGTAATTGTTCATAGCGTATGCCTTTATGGATTCGGTGTGGATGAGCGAGGCCGGAAAATCCAGCGAAGCGGCTGAGGCAAGGCCGCAGTGGGGCTTTTGCCTGCTTCGCTCAGCGCAGGGTTTCCAGCGCGCCGTCCTGCAGCAGCTTGCGCGCCACGATCATCCGCATCACTTCATTAGTGCCTTCCAGAATCTGGTGCACGCGCAGGTCGCGCACATGGCGTTCCAGCGGGAAGTCCTTCAGATAGCCGTAGCCGCCGAACAGCTGCAGCGCGTTGTTGGCCACATTGAAACTCAGATCGGTGGCCAGCCGCTTTGCCATGGCGCAATAAGCGCTGGCGTCCGGGCTGGCCTGGTCCAGTTTCCACGCCGCCAGCCGCACCATCTGCCGCGCGGCCACCAGCTCGGTCAGCATGTCCGCCAGCCGGAACTGCACGCTTTGCAGTTCGGCCAGCGGCTGGCCGAATTGCTGGCGCTCCTGCACATAGCGCTGGGCGGCGGCCAGCGCGGCCTGGGCGGTGCCCACCGCGCAGGTGGCGATATTGATGCGGCCGCCGTCCAGGCCCTTCATCGCGAAGGCGAAGCCCTGGCCTTCCTCGCCCAGCCGGTTGGCGGCCGGGATTTCCACGTTGTCGAAGGTGATGGCGCGGGTGGGCTGGCTGTTCCAGCCCATTTTTTTCTCTTTCTTGCCGTACTGCACGCCGGCGGCGTCCGCCGGCACCACGAAGGCGGACACGCCCTTGGGACCCGGGCCGCCGGTGCGCGCCATCACCACCAGCACCTGGGTGCTGCCGGCGCCGGAGATGAACATCTTGGAGCCGTTGAGCACGTAGTGATCGCCCTTGCGCTCGGCGCGGGTCTTCAGCGAGGCGGCGTCGGAGCCAGCGCCGGGTTCGGTCAGACAGTAGCTGCCCAGCAGCTCGCCGCTGACCATGCGCGGCACCCAGCGCTCGGCCAGTTCCGGGCTGCCGAAGCTGGCTATCATCCAGCTGACCATATTGTGGATGGTCAGATAGGCGGCGGTGGAGGTGCAGCCGGCGGCCAGCTCTTCGAAGATGATGGCGGAGTCCAGCCGCGGCAGGCCCAGGCCGCCGTAGGCTTCCGGCGTGTACAGGCCGAGAAAGCCCATCTCGCCGCTGCGGCGGATCACCTCCAGCGGAAAGGTTTCCTCTTCGTCCCATTCGGCGGCACGCGGCGCGAGCTCGCTGGCGGCGAAGTCGCGGGCGCTGTCCTGAAAGGCGATCTGTTCTTCGGTCAGTGCGAAATCCATGGCGGGCTCCCGGTCAGCGCAGCGAAATAGTGGTATTGACCTTGCCGCCGCTGGCGGCGTCGTCGAACCAGCGGCTCGTGACAGTCTTGGTCTGGGTGTAGAACAGCACCACCTGCTTGCCGTAGGGGCCGAGGTCGCCCAGCTTGGAGCCGCGCGAACCGGTGAAGCTGAACAGCGGCACCGGCACCGGGATGGGCACGTTGATGCCCACCTGGCCGACGTCTATCTCTTCCTGGAACTTGCGCGCCGCCGCGCCGCTCTGGGTGAACACCGCGGTGCCGTTGCCGTTGGGGTTGGCGTTGACGATGGCGATGGCGTCGTCCAGCGAGTCCGCCGCCATCAGGCACAGCACCGGGCCGAAAACTTCCTGGTGGTAGACGCTCATTTCCGGTTTGACGCCGGAGAAGATGGTGGGGCCGACGAAGTTGCCGCGCTCGTAGCCGGCCACCTTGATGTCGCGGCCGTCCAGCTCCAGGCGCGCGCCTTCTTCCACGCCGCGGGCGATCAGTCCGGCCACGCGTTCGCGGGCGGCGCAGGAGATCAGCGGGCCCAGGTCCGGGTTGTCCTTGCCGGCGCCCACGCTCAGGCCGCGCGCCTTGGCCACCAGTTCCGGAATCCACTGTTGGGCCTCGCCCACCAGCACCGCCACCGACAACGCCATACAGCGTTGGCCGGCGGCGCCGAAAGCGGCCCCGGCCAACTGGTTCAGCGCCTGTTCCTTATTGGCGTCCGGCAGCACGATGGCGTGATTCTTGGCGCCCATCATGCACTGGGTGCGCTTGCCGTTGAGGCTGGCGCGCTGGTGCACGTGGGTGCCCACCTTGGTGGAGCCGACGAAGGACACCGCCTTGATGTCGCGGTGATCGCACAGGGCGTTGACCACCTGCTCGCCGCCGTGCACCACATTGAGCACGCCGGGCGGGATGCCGGCTTCCAGCGCCAGCTCCACCAGGCGCATGGTCACCATCGGGTCTTGTTCCGAGGGCTTGAGCACGAAGGTGTTGCCGGTGGCGATGGCCATCGGGAACATCCACAGCGGAATCATCGCCGGGAAGTTGAACGGGGTGATGCCGGCGCAGACGCCCAGCGGCTGCAGCACGGTATAGGTGTCGACGCCGCCGGCGACGTTCTCCGCGTATTCGCCCAGTTGCAGATTGCCGATGGCGGACGCGTGTTCCACCACTTCCAGGCCGCGGAAGATGTCGCCCTCGGCGTCGGCCAGGGTCTTGCCCTGTTCGGCGGTCAGCAAGGCCGCCAGTTCCTTCATGTGTTCGCGGATCAATTGCTGGTATTTCAGGAAGATGCGCGCGCGCGCGCCGATGGCGGTTTTCTTCCAGCTGGTGAAGGCGGTCTTGGCGGCGCTGACGGCTGCGTCGACTTCGTCCTGGGTGGCCATCGGCACCCGCGCCAGCACTTCCTGGGTGGCCGGGTTGACGATGTCACGCCATTCGGCGCTGCGGGATTCGACGAATTCGCCGCCGATCAGCAATTTGATGGTGGGGACTGCCTGGGTCATGGTGCTGCCTCCGTCTGATCTTGATAAAGCCCGTTGCCGGCGGTGCCGGCTCAGGCGTAGCTGTAAAAACCCTTGCCGCTCTTGCGGCCCAGGTGGCCGGCCTGCACCAGTTGGGCCAGCAGCGGGCAGGCGCGGTATTTGCTGTCGCGGAATTCGGTGTAGAGGATGTCCATGATGGACAGGCAGGTGTCCAGGCCGATCAGGTCCGCCAGCGCCAGCGGGCCGATGGGGTGATTCATGCCCAGCTTCATCACGGTGTCGATGTCCTCGGCGCTGGCCAGGTTTTCGTACAGCGTGAAGGCGGCCTCGTTGATCATCGGCATCAGCACCCGGTTGGAGACGAAGCCGGCGGCGTCCTTGACCGTGACCGGAGTCTTGCCCAGCGCCTGGCTCAGTTCGTAAACCAGCCGGTAGGCGGCGTCGCTGGTTTGCAGCGCGCGGATGATTTCCACCAGCTGCATCACCGGCACCGGGTTCATGAAGTGCATGCCCACCACGCGCTCCGGCTGGCTGACCCAGCTGGCGATGCGGGTCAGCGAAATCGACGAGGTATTGGACGCCAGCACCGCGTCCGGGCGCACCACGGCAGCCAGCTCGCGGAAGATGCTTTCCTTGACCGCGGCGTTTTCGGTGGCGGCTTCCACCACCAGGTCGCGGTCGGCCAGATCGGCCAGGCGGGTGGTGGTCTGGATGCGGGCGAGAATGGCGGGAACGTCGGCCTCGGCCAGCAGCTCTTTCTTCACCAGGCGCGCCAGGCTGGAGGCGATGGCGGCCAGGCCCTTGTCCAGCGCGGCCTGGTTGACGTCGGCCAGGCGCACGTCGTAACCGTGGGCTGCGAAGACCTGGGCGATGCCGTTGCCCATGGTGCCGGCGCCCACCACTGCGATTTTGGCTTGCATGTTGTTTCCTCGACTATTTGCTCTATGCTGTATTCAAGATAGCTTGACGTTTACGTTAACGTCAATCAACAATGACAAGCGCAACGGCGAATGTTGCGCGAATGGTCCGGCGGCGCCGGGGAGGGCGGAGAGGAAGATGGCGGAGCAGACTTACAGCATTACCGAGTTGGCGCAGGAGTTCGACGTGACCACGCGCACCATCCGCTTTTACGAAGACCAGCAATTGCTGGAGCCGCTGCGGGCGGGGCAGCGCCGCATCTACAGCCGCCGCGATCGGGTGCGGCTGATGCTGATTCTGCGCGGCAAGCGCATCGGCCTGTCCCTGCAGGAAATCCGCGAGCTGTTCGCGCTGTACGACGCGGCCAGCGACGACGCGCCGCAGCTGCACGAATTCATCCGCATCCTGCAGCGCAAGGAACAGCAGCTGCTGGAGCAGATGGAAGACATCAAGGTGGTACTGAGCGAAATTTCCCAATTGCGGCATCAGTGCGAGAAAACGCTGGACAAGCGCGGCGCGGATGCCCGGCAATCGACTTGAGGAGTGAGCAATGCAACAGCAAGACATCGTGATCGTGGGCATGGCGCGCACCGCCATGGGCGGCTTCCAGGGCGCTTTGGCTGCCAAGACGGCGGCGGAACTGGGCGCGGCGGCGATCCAGGCCGCGGTGGAGCGCGCCGGCGTGCCGGCGGCGGACATCGACGAAGCCATCGTCGGCTGCGTGCTGCCGGCCGGCCAGGGCCAGGCGCCGGCGCGCCAGGCGGCGCTGGGCGCCGGCCTGCCGCTGGCGGTGAACTGCACCACGGTCAACAAGATGTGCGGCTCCGGCATGAAGGCGACGATGCTGGCCCATGATCTCTTGCGCGCCGGCAGCGCGCGGGTGATGGTGGCCGGCGGCATGGAAAGCATGAGCAACGCGCCCTATCTGATGACCAAGGCGCGCGCCGGCTTGCGGCTGGGTCACGGCGAAATCAAGGACCACATGTTCCTGGACGGTCTGGAGGACGCCTACGACAAGGGCAAGCTGATGGGGGTGTTCGCCGAATGGTGCGCCGAGAAGTACGGCTTCAGCCGCGAGGCCCAGGACGCCTTCGCCATCGCCTCGCTGAACCGTGCCCAGGCGGCGATCCGCGACGGCCTGTTCCGCGACGAGATCGCGCCGGTGACGGTCAGCGGCCGCGGCGGCGATCAGGTGGTGGACACCGACGAACAGCCCTTGAAGGCCAATGTCGACAAGATTCCGACGCTGAAGCCGGCGTTCAAGAAGGACGGCACGGTGACGCCGGCCAACGCCAGCTCCATTTCCGACGGCGCCGCCGCGCTGGTGTTGATGACGGCGGAGGAGGCGGCGCGGCGCGGCCTGCGCCCGCTGGCCCGCATCGTCGGCCACGCCACCCACGCCCAGGAGCCGGGCTGGTTCACCACCGCGCCGGTGGAGGCGATCCGCAAGCTGCTGGCCCAGGCCGGCTGGAGCGCCGGCGACGTCGATCTCTACGAGATCAACGAAGCCTTCGCCGTGGTGACGATGGCGGCGATGCACGATCTGGGCCTGCCGCACGACAAGGTCAACGTCCATGGCGGCGCCTGCGCGCTGGGCCATCCCATCGGCGCCTCCGGCGCGCGCATCATCATCACCCTGCTGTCGGCCTTGCGTCAGCGCGGCGGCAAGCGCGGCGTGGCCAGCTTGTGCATAGGCGGCGGCGAGGCGACGGCGATGGCGCTGGAACTGCTCTGAAACACGCCGCCGACATCTGCGTCGGTTAGGCGGCTTCAATGAAACGACCCTGGCGGCTTGTGTATCGTCGCCAGGGTCGTTTGCCGTTAAGAACCTTTTCAAAGTCTGCTGCGCTTCAGAGATACGGCGTTGAAAACGCGCTCAAAATGCTCATGTACCGCTCGTACATTCCGCTTTTTCGCTAGTTTTCGCCTTGTCTCGCCCTTGCTCGTGAGCCTTTGAACAGGCTCTAAGGGGAGGTGATCCCGACAATGGATTTTTTCCAGCTAAATACAGAAGCGATCGAGCTTTATTACATGGGAATAATTGCGTTAGCATGGTCCGACAAGCCAACCATTAAGAGAATTCCGCGATGAAGCTAACCTTGATCTCGCTGGCCTTTGTCGCCGCCAGCCTGGCGCTGCCGGCAGCGGCGGCCTCCGCTCCCGCCGACGGTCACGCGCTGCCGCCCGGCATCAGCTGGCTGCAGGGCGACGTGCCGGCGGCCTTCGCCAAGGCTAAATCGGAAAACAAGCCGCTGTTCCTGTACTGGGGCGCGGTATGGTGCCCGCCGTGCAATCAGGTCAAGGCCACCATTTTCAACCGCCAGGACTTCATCGCCCGCACCCGCCAGTTCGTGCCGGTCTACCTGGACGGCGACAGCCCGGACGCGCAAAAACTGGGCAGCGAATTCAAAGTGCGCGGCTATCCAACCATGATTCTGTTCCGGCCGGACGGCGCCGAGATCACTCGCCTGCCGGGCGAGGTGGACCCGGAGCGCTATCTGCGCACGCTGGAGCTGGGGCTGGCGGCGGCGCGGCCGGTGAAGGCGCTGCTGCAGGCGGCCTTGGCCGGGGACAAGCTGGCGGACGGCGATTGGCAATTGCTGGCGGATTATTCCTGGGACACCGACCAGGCGCAGATCGTGCCTGAAAAACAGGTGGCGGCGACATTGGCGCGCTTGGCGGACAAGGCGCCGGCGCAGCCGGCGGCCACCGCGCTGCGGCTGAAGTTGAAAGCGCTGGCCGCGACGGCGGGCGAGGAGACGCCGGCGGCGGACCGCGCGCAAGGGCTGGCCGTGGCGCGCGCCGCCTTGGCGCAGCCGCGCGCCAACGCCGACATTCTGATCAACAGCGCCGCCGACATCGTCAAAGCCTTGAGCGCGGAGGGGGCCGAGCGTTTGGCGCTGGAGGCGCAATGGGACGCCGCCTTGGAAAAACTGGCCGCGGACGCCGGCCTGTCCACCGCCGACCGTCTGGGCGCCTTGTCGTCGCGGCTGGCGCTGGCGCGTTTGAACCAGCCCAAGGGCGAGCTGCCGCGCGTTTTGCGCGACGAGGTCAAGCAAAGGGTGGTGGCGGCGGACAAGGGCACCGCCAATCCCTATGAACGCCAGGCGGTGATCACCGCCGGCGCCGATCTGCTGACTCAGGCGGGCTGGCTGGACGAATCCGACGCGCTGCTGAAGGCGGAACTGGGCCGCTCCCACGCGCCGTACTACCACATGCTGATCCTGGCCTCCAACGCCAAGCAGCGCGGCGACAAGGCCGCGGCGCTGGACTGGTACCGCCAGGCCTACGAGGCCGCCAACGGCCCGGCCACGCGGCTGCAATGGGGCGTCAGCTATCTGAGCGGGGCGATTGAACTGGCGCCGGGGGACGAGAAGCGGATCGAGAACACCGCCAGCGCCATCTTCAAGGAGGCGGGCAGCACGCCCAGCGCCTTCTACGAACGCAACCGGCGCTCGCTGGAAAAAGCGGTGAACCGGCTCAAGGCCTGGGGCCGGCAGCAACAGCAGACGGCGGCGCTGGCGCGCTTGGCAGGACAATTGGACGCGGTGTGCGGCAAGCTGCCGGCCGGCGATCCGCAAAAGCCGGTGTGCGAGGGCCTGGCCCAGTCCGCCCGCTCTTGAGTCAGCCCGCGGCGGCGGGCAGCGCCGACAGCATCACTTTGTCGCGGCCATGGTGCTTGGCCTGGTAGAGCATGGCGTCGGCCTCGCAGAACAGGCTTTCCAGCGAGGCGTGGCTGCTGTTCAGACAGGCCACGCCCAGGCTGGCGGTGAAACGCAGCCGCGCGCCGGCCTCCGGCAGCGGCAGCTCGATGCGGGCGATGGCGGCGCGCAGCCGCTCCGCCACCTGCGCCGCCTGCTCACGGCCAGTGTCCGGCAGCAGGATGCAGAACTCCTCGCCGCCGTGGCGGCCGATCAGATCCGTCTGGCGCGCCTGGCGCCGCAGGCAGTCGGCCAGCGCGGTCAGCGCCTGGTCGCCGGCCAGGTGGCCGTGGCGGTCGTTGATGCTTTTGAAATGGTCGAGGTCCAGCACGATCAGCGACAAGGCTCGCCGTTCGCGCTGGGCCAGGCGGAACGCCGTCACCGCTTCCTCGTCGAAGCTGCGCCGGTTCAGCAAGCGGGTCAGGCTGTCGCTGCGCGATTGCTGCAACAGCTGATCCATCGCCCGCTCGTAGACCAGATAGAGCTGGCACACCACCACGCCGTAGCCGGACCACTGCGTCATCAGCAGCAACAGGTTCTGAGGCTGGCCGGCGACTTCGATGTCGGGCTGCATCGCGGACAGCGCCAGCGCCAGCCGCGTCATCTCCAGCAGCAGGGTCAGCACCGCCAGCGCCGAGGCCAGCGACTTGCCGGCGCGCGGCGAATCCTGTTCCGCCTGCCACAGCCGCCAGGCGATCAAGCCCCACAGCAGACAAGCGCCCAGAGAGAAGATGGCGTGGCGGGCCAGCGCAGAATGCGCGAGGCCGTCGTGGATGAACAGCGGCAGGGGAATGAAGACCAGGGCCAGACCCAAGGGCAGGCTGAAGTGGCTGGAGTGCTTGTAAAAACGCTCGATGCTGATCAGCACGTGCAGCGCCGCCAACTGGATCAGCAGTTTGGCGCTGATGGAGATCAGGGCGGGGTCCAGCTCCAGCGGCGCGAGATAGAGCAGGCCGGCCGCCGCGTCCAGCAAGCCGCCGATGGCGAGCGCCAGCACCGCGGGCTGGCGCTGGCTGCGCTGCCAGAACAGGAAGGTGACCAGGGAAATGACCAGGCTGTAGCCGGCGGTGCAGGCCAGCGTTGTCCGAGGGTCGAGGAAAAATGACATCGTGTTCTATGGGCAAAGAGCGTCTGGCAGGGTATCGGCCAGGCAAGCGCACGACAATAGCAGTCTATTGATATTCATACAATTTCACTCTGAAATAAAACGCAGCCCCATGCCATGGGATGCGGCGCGTGCGCTACAATTATCTCTTTTGATTGTTGGTCTGCATCATGGACAAGCCGCGGTATCCGATCAGCGAGCGCGAAGTGGAATTCAGCGCGATGCGCGCGCAAGGCGCGGGCGGGCAAAACGTCAACAAAGTGTCGTCGGCGGTGCATCTGCGCTTCGACGTGCGCGCCTCCTCTTTGCCGGAATGGCTGCGCGAGCGCCTGCTGGCCCTACCGGACCAGCGCTTGAACAAGGACGGCGTGCTGGTGATCAAGGCGCAGCAGCACCGCACCCAGGAATTGAACCGCGCCGACGCGCTGCAGCGGCTGCAGGCCTGGGTCGACGCCGCCAGCCACACTCCCAAGGCGCGCCGCGCCACCAAACCCACTTACGGCTCCAAGCAGCGCCGGCTGGCCGGCAAGACGCGGCGCGGCGAAGTCAAATCCCTGCGCGGCAAGGTGGATCTGTAGCCGGCGCAATTGCTTCGGCGGAATCGCGGGAATGTATTAGTGTTAATGCTGAGAGCATTAATACTGAGGCAAAGGGGCCGCGATGAAAGGCTTGACGATTCGGGCGCAGCTGCAGCTGCTGGCTTTCGGCGTAGTGGTATCCTGCCTGCTGATCGGCGCGGTCGGCTACCAAAGCACGGCGCACTTGGTGCGCAGCATCAATGAATTGCTGGACAGCCAGGGCGCGGTGCGGCGGCAGATGGACGCCGACATGATGCACGACGCGGTGCACGGCGACGTGCTGGCGCTGATGCTGGCGCAGAAGAACGGCGACCGCGCCGCGTTGACCGAGATTCGCAAGGACGTGGACGAGCACCGCAAGCGCTTTCTCGGCGCGATGAAGGAAAACCAGGACAAGGTCAGCGATCCCGAGGCCCGCGCCCTGCTTGAGCAGATCCTGCCGGTGGTGGAGCGCTATACCGGCGCGGCCGCCGCCATCGTCGCCGTCGGCTTCGACCAACCGGAGCAGGCGACCGCCAAGTTGAAGGATTTCCAGCAGGACTTCGCGCTGCTGGAGGACAAGATGGAAAAACTGGCCGACGCCATCGACAACGGTTCGCGGCGGCAGAACGACAGCACCGTGGCGCAGGTGGGCGTGGCCGCCGTGCTCATCATCGTGGCGGCGCTGGCCGCAGCCTTGCTGATGGCCCTGCTGTGCTGGTGGGTGGCGCGTTCGGTATTGCCGCCTATCGAGCGTTTCAAGGACGCGGCGCAGCGCATCGAGCGCAGCGGCGACCTGTCCATCCGCGCGCAAGTGGGACGGCGCGATGAGCTGGGCGCCGCCATCGGCGAGTTCAACACCCTGATGGACACCCTGCAAGGCATCGTCGGCAAGGTGGGCCAGACCTCCGGCGCGCTCGGAGATTCGGTCGACGAGATCGCCCAGCTCACCCAGAGCGTGGAGCAGGCCAGCCGGCTGCAAACCGATTCGGCGCAGTCCATGGCCGGCGCCATCCAGCAATTGGCCGACCATCTGGCCAGCGTGGCCGAGCACGCCGACAGCACTTTGCGCATCGCCGGCGAAGTGGGGCAATGTTCCAGCGAAGGCAGCAAGGCGGTGCAACAGACCGTGGGCAATATCGGCAACCTGGCCCAAACCATTCATCACAGCGCCAACAGCGTGCAATTGCTGGAGGGCGACATCCGCAAGATAGGCGGCATGGTGGATTCGATCCGCGGCATCGCCGAGCAAACCAATCTCTTGGCCTTGAACGCCGCCATCGAGGCCGCGCGCGCCGGCGAGTCCGGCCGCGGCTTCGCCGTGGTGGCGGACGAAGTGCGCGCGCTGGCGGAGCGCACCGCGCAGGCGACGGCGGATATCGTCAACGTCATTTCCCAGTTGCAGGCCACCTCGGAACAAGTGGTCAGCGGCATGGAAAGCGGCGTCGGCCAGGTGGAACAGGGGGTGGAACTGGTGAAGCAGCTGGGCGGCATGGTGGATCAGATCGGCCGCCAGGCCGGGGTGGCGGAGGAGCGCATCCGCAATATCTCCCGGCTGCTGGACAATCAGAAGGCGGCCGGCGCGCAAATCCTGGTCAACGTCGACGAGGTGACCCAGCACGCCGGCACCACCAGCCGTTCGGTGGGCCAGGTGCAGGACGAGCTGGTGCAGCTGCGCGGCCATTTCGGCGAGTTGAGCGAGTCCATCCGCCACATGCGGGTCTGATCGGGTTTGGCCGCCACGGCCGGCGCGGGTAGAATGCACGGTTTTTGACACGCCGAAGCGGCGCGGAGGATGCGGCCATGGCCAAAAAACAGAAACAGGACGAATTGGACGAGGAAACCCGCGCGCTGCTGGAATGGTGCGCGGAGGTGGAAACCCATCTGGTGGCGGCCGGCGCCACCGTGGCCGAGGCTCAGGAGCATATCGAGGAACAGGCCGAGTGGTACACCGACCAGTACTACGATGGTCTGAGCCCGGAAGAGGCGGCGCGGGCGGCGCTGAAATGAGTCGGCGCATCGCCGTCATCGACTTCGAAACCAACGGCGCCTCTCCGGGGCGCGATTGCCGCGCCACCGAAATCGGAGTGGCCTTGCTGGAAGACGGCCGCATCGTCGGCCGTTATCAAAGCCTGATCAACGCCGGGGTGTGGATTCCGCCGATGATCGAGCGCCTGACCGGCATCAGCAACGCGATGCTGCGCGACGCGCCGCCGCCGGCGGTGGCGATGGCCGAAGCGGCGCGCTTCGTCGGCGACACGCCGCTGGCCGCTCACAACGCCAGCTTCGACCGCAAGTTCTGGGACTACGAGCTGGCCCAGCTGGGCCTGTCGCGCAGACAGGACTTCGCCTGCACCCTGCTGCTGTCGCGCCGGGTGCTGCCGCAGGCGCCGGACCACAAGCTGGGCACTTTGGCGCGCTGGCTGAGCCTGCCGGACACCGGCCGCGCCCACCGCGCGCTGGCCGACGCGGAAATGGCCGCGCATTTGCTATCGCATTTGCAGGGCGAACTGAGCAGCCGCTATGGCGCGCATCTGTGTGAGCACGGCCAGCTGTGCGGCATGCAGAAGATCAGCGCGGCCAAGATAGGCCAGTATCTGCAAGCCAAGGCCGGCTGAACCGCGGTCCGCGTCGCGATGAGGCGGCGCAAATCTCAGCCGCTTTCGTCTGGCGCGCCGACGCCAAACTCCGGTCTGGCCGAGAACCAGTCCAGCGCCGATTCCCGCAGCGCGGCGACGGCCGGCGTGTCCGCCCGCTCGCGCAGGCAGGCCAGCACGATGCGCTGAGCGGGCAGCGGCTCGGCGATGGGGCGCAGCGCCAGCGGCTGGCCGTCGTAGCTGTGATCGCCGCTGGGCCGGGTGTAGGCGATGGCCACGCCCAGGCCGTGCGCCACCATGCCGCGTTGCAGCTCAAAACTGCGCACCGACTCCAGCCGCGCCGGCCGCAGGCCGTGCATGCGCAGCAAGTCCAGAAAATGCGGGCCGCTGTGCGCCTGCTCGGTCAGCAGCAGCGGCCATTCGCACAATTCCTTCAAACCCACCTGTTCCGCCCGCGCCAGCGGATGATCGACCGCCAGCAGCGCGTGCGGCGCCAGCGTGCGCAGTTCGGTCAAGGCCAGCGCCGGCGGCAGCGCCAGATCATAGCTGATGGCCGCGTCCAGCCCGCCCTGCAGCAGTTGCGGGCCGATCAGGTCGAAGCCGCATTCGCGCACCTCCACGCGCAGCCGCGGCTGGCGTTCGCCCAAGGCGCGCAGCAGGGGCGGCAGGCAATAGGGCGCCAAGTCCTCGAAGCAACCCAGCGCCAACTCTCCGGCCAAGGCGTCCGCGTTGTCGGCCAGCCCCTCCAGCGCCATCGCGGCTTCCACGGTTCGCCGCGCCTGCGCCAGCGCCTGCCGGCCAAACGGCGTCGTCGCCATTCCCGCGCCGCGGGTGCGGACGAACAGCGCCTGGCCCAGGATGGTTTCCAGCTCGCCGACGGCGGCGGATATCGCCGGCTGAGACACGTTCAGCCGTTCGGCCGCGGCGCTGATGCCGCCGTGGCGGGCCACGGCCAGCGCGTAGCGCAATTGACGCAGGGTCAGCTTCATCGCTTTTTCCGAGGAGTATGGTCAAAACATATTATTTTATTCTGGCATGGATTTGCGGCGATAGTGAGGACGGCCGCCCGCAGCGGCGGCGCCCACCCGCAGCAGATAAGGAGAACGCCATGCTTGCCTGTCCCGAAATTTCCGCCGCCGACGTCGCCGCTTTTCAGCGCGACGGCGCCGTCTGCCTGCGCGGGCTGTTCCGCGATTGGGTGGAAGCCATCGCCGCCGGCATCGAATGCAATCTGCGCGCGCCCGGCCCTTACGCCGGCAATGTGGTGGCCGCCGGCGAGCCGGGGTCTTTCTTCGAGGATTACTGCAACTGGCGGCGCATTCCCGAGTTCGAGGCGGTGGTGCGGGAGTCGCCGGCCGCGGCCGGCGCCGCCGCGCTGATGGGCTCGGGCAGCGCGCAATTCTTCCACGAGCATGTGCTGGTCAAGGAGCCGGGCACCCATAAGCCCACGCCCTGGCATCAGGACATCCCTTATTACTTTGTCGACGGCGAGCAGACCGTCAGTTTCTGGATTCCGGCGGACCCGGTGCGGGAGGCGACGTTGCGGCTGATCGCCGGTTCCCATCGTTGGGAGGAGTGGGTGCGGCCGCTGCGCTGGAAGGACGAGTCCGGATTTTACCAGGGCGACGCTCGCCGCTACCGCGATGCGCCGGACCCGGACCGCGAACCTGGGATGACCGTGCTGGAGTGGGATCTGGAGCCAGGCGACGCGGTGGTTTTCGATTTTCGCACCGTGCACGGCGCGCGCGGCAATCCCGGCGGCGAACGGCGGCGGGCGCTGTCCTTGCGCTGGCTGGGCGACGACGCGCGCTACGCCGAACGTCCGGGCCGCACTTCGCCGCCGTATCCGGAGCACGGCATGCTGCCGGGCCAGCGCCTGCGCGAGGACTGGTTTCCGGTGCTGTGGCCGGCGGCCTGAGAGCGGGTCGACTTTTCGCGCGGCGCGGCGTCCGTTCCAAATCAAACGGCCCGCCTAGGCGGGCCGTGTCGTCGGCTCAGGCGTCCAGGCCCTGCTGGGCCAGCGCCGCGGCGCGCAGGACCGCGCGCGCCTTGTTCTGGGTTTCCTGCCATTCCATGTCCGGCGAGGAGTCGGCGACGATGCCGGCGCCGGCCTGCACGTAGAGCATGCGGTTTTTCAGCACCGCGGTGCGAATGGCGATGCACAGGTCCATGTCGCCGTTGAAGCCTAGGTAGCCGACCGCGCCGCCGTAGATGCCGCGCTTGCTGGGCTCGAACTGGTCGATGATCTCCATCGCCCGCACCTTGGGCGCGCCGGACAGGGTGCCGGCCGGAAAGGTGGCCTTGAGCACGTCGATGTTCGACACTTCCGGGCCGACCTTGCCTTCGACGCTGGACACGATGTGCATCACGTGGGAATAGCGCTCGATCGCCATATTGTCGGTGACGCGCACGCTGCCGGTGACGGACACGCGGCCCACGTCGTTGCGGCCCAGGTCCATCAGCATCACGTGTTCGGCGATTTCCTTGGGGTCGGCCAGCAGTTCGGCGGCCAGCGCCTCGTCCTGCTCGCGGGTCTGGCCGCGCGGGCGGGTGCCGGCGATGGGACGCACGGTGACGGTGTCCTGCTCGCGGCGCACCAGGATTTCCGGCGAGGCGCCCACCACGTGGAAGTCGTCGAAATGGTAGAGGAACATATAGGGCGACGGGTTCAGGCTGCGCAGCGCGCGGTAGAGGCTGAGCGGGGACTCCGCGAACGGCATCTGCATGCGCTGCGACAGCACCACCTGCATGATGTCGCCGTCGTGGATGTAGCGCTTGCAGGCGGATACCGCGTCCTTGAACGCCTGTTCGCCGTATTCGGACGCCGATTGCGTGCCTTGGGTAGGCAAGGACAGGGGCGCTTCCAGAGGTTCGCGCAGGCGAGCGCGCAATTGCGCCAGCCGCGCCTCGGCTTTCAGCAGAGCGTTGGGCACCTCGGGATCGGCGTAGACGATCAGGTACAGCTTGCCGGACAGATTGTCCACCACCGCCAGCTCTTCGGACACCATCAGCAGCATGTCCGGCGTGCCTATGGTGTCGGGCTTGCTGGTTTCGGACAGCCGCTTTTCGATGTGGCGGATGGTGTCGTAGCCGAAATAGCCGACCAGACCGCCGGCGAAGCGCGGCAGACCGGGTTGCGGCGGGGTGTTGAAACGCTGCTGGAAGGCCTCGATGAAGGCCAGCGGGTCGCCGCTGTGGCGCTCGATCACCTTGTCGCCGTATTCCACCTGCACCTGCCGGCCGTTGACCCGCAGCCGGGTGGTGGACGGCAGGCCGATGAAGGAGTAGCGGCCAAAGCGCTCGCCGCCGACGACGGACTCCAACAGATAGGAATAAGGCTGGTTGGCCAGTTTCAGGTAGACCGACATCGGGGTGTCGAGGTCGGCGAACAGCTCCAGGCTGACCGGGATGCGGTTGTAGCCGGCGGCGGCCAGGCGGTTGAATTCTTCATGGGTCATGGCGGGTCCTGCGCTTTTGCGGTCGTGGTGAGGTCGAATGCAGCTTGTCAAACAGGCATTGAGCGACGCCATCGGCATCCAAGCCGGTATCCTTGTCTCATCATGAAGTTGTCATCCGTAAAAGAAGTTATCAGCTGATCAGCTATTCTTCATCAAATCGTAAAGTTCGGCAATATTGGCCACCACCAGGTCGGCGCCCAAGGAGGCGGCGTCCGCGTAGCCGTAGCTGACGGCGACGGCGGCGCTGCCGGCATTGCGGGCGGCCAGCACGTCGTTGGCGGAGTCGCCGACCATGGCCATTTGCTCGGGCTGAATGCCCAGCGCCTGGCAGGCGTGTTGCAAGGGCAGCGCCGACGGTTTCTTTTCCGGCAGGGTGTCGCCGCCGATGACCAGGCTGAAGTGGTCGCGCAGGCCCAGCTGCTCCAGCAGCGGCACGGCCAGCCGTTCGGACTTGTTGGTGATCACCGCCAGCGGCAGCTGCAGCGCGCGCAGCAGGCCCAGGCCGTCGGCCACGCCGGGATAGACGGCGGTGTTGTCGCTCAGGTGTTCGCGATAGTACTGGATGAAGAAGACGTAGCCGCGCTCCCACAGCGCCGGATCGGCCTGGCCGTCGCGCTCATTGGTCAGCGCGCGGTGCACCAGGCTGGCGATGCCGTCGCCGACATGCTCCTGGATGCGCAGCGCAGGCAGCGGCGGCAGGTCCAGATGTTCGCGCATGGCGTTGGCGGCGGCGGCCAGATCGGGGATGGAGTCGACCAGGGTGCCGTCCAGATCGAAGGCGACGGCTTTGATGTGTTTCAGATTCATATGCGTTTCAGTGCGGCGGCGTGGGCCGCCGGTTGGGTTTAGCCGGGCAGGCGTGGCGCGCGGGGACTGGGCTCCGCCCGTTGCCTGCTCCAAAGCGCGGCAGGGCGCGGACAGCTTCTCAGCCCAGGTTGCGGATGTCCACCACGGCTTGCAGGCCGAAGGCCGGCGACAGCAGGTGATCGACGATGCGGCGCGCGGCGGCGGCCGGGGTGCTCAGTTCGCCGTCCGCCTTCAGCGCGTCGAAACGCGCTTTCTGCGGAAATTGCTCGGCGTCGCTGCCGCGGATGCTGGCCTGCATATCGGTGTCCACCACGCCGGGATAGAGCGCGACGATTTGCGCGGCGTTGGCCTGGCCGGCCTGTTCCGCCGCCACGCTGCGGCTGAAGTGGTCCAGCCCGGCCTTGGTGGTGCAATACACGCTCCAGCCCGGGTAGGGCTTGGCGGCGGCTCCGGAGGAAATGTTGAGGATGCGGCGGCGGGCCTTGAAGCCGGCGCTGGCGCGCAGCAGCGCGTCCGTGGCCAGCATGGGCGCCGCCAGATTGATCGCCAGCGCGCGGACCACGTCCTCGGCCGGGTAGTGGCCGGCCTGGGCGATGGGGCTCACCACGCCGGCGTTGTTGATCAGGTTGAGGCTGGCGCAATCGGCCGGCTTCAGTTGCTCCACCGCGGCGGCGATGGCCGGTGCCACCGCGGCGGCGTCGGAAAGGTCGACGTCGATGGCGCTCAGGCGTTCCGGGTAGCGGCGCGCCAGCGCGGCCAGCGCGTCCACGGCGCCGCGCGCCAGGCCGGCGACGCGGTAGCCGTCGGCGAGCAGGGCTTCGGTCAGCGCCAGGCCAAGGCCGCGGGAAGCGCCGGTCACGATGAAGGCATGCATATCTGTGCTCCTGGGGAGAGGGCCGGCTTCAGCGGAGCTGGGCCAGCTCGGCGCGCATCGCGTCGATCACGGTTGTGTAGTCGGCCTGGCCGTAGATGGCGGAGCCTGCGACGAAGGTGTCGGCGCCGGCCTCGGCCACTGCGCGGATATTGTCGGTCTTGACGCCGCCGTCCACTTCAAGCCAGATTTCGCCGCCATGCTTGGCGGTGTATTCATCGATGCGGCGGCGCGCCTCGCGCACCTTGTCCAGCGCGTGCGGGATGAACTTCTGGCCGCCGAAGCCCGGGTTCACCGACATGATCAGCACCATGTCTATCTTGTCCATCACGTGATCCAGATAGGACAAGGAGGTAGCCGGATTGAACACCAGGCCGGCTTTGCAGCCGGCGTCCTTGATCAGGCCCAGCGTGCGGTCGACGTGCTCGGAGGCTTCCGGATGGAAGGTGATGATGTCCGCGCCGGCCTTGGCGAAGGCGGCGGCCAGACTGTCCACCGGCTTCACCATCAGGTGGACGTCGATGGGCGTGCCCTCGCAGTGCGGGCGGATGGCTTCGCACACCATAGGCCCTATGGTCAGGTTGGGCACATAGTGATTGTCCATCACGTCGAAATGGATGATGTCGGCGCCGGCGGCGATCACGTCGCGAACCTCTTGGCCAAGACAGGAAAAATCGGCGGAAAGAATGCTGGGGGCGATACGGAAAGTGCGCATAGGGCGTTGCTTTGGGCAAGGATGAACACGGGATGGCCACATTCTACCGCGCCAAAAGCGTCCCGGCGGGATAAAATGAAGCACAAACAACAAAAGGAGCGCTGAACATGGCGGAAAAAACCTACCGTGTCGAAGTGGAAGCCGAACCGCATTACATCGAAGAACAATCCAATATGGCCAACGACATCTATGTGTTCGGCTATCGCATCCGCATCACCAACACCGGCAGCGAACCGGCGCAGCTGGTCAGCCGCCACTGGATCATCGCCGACGCCAACGAGCAGGTGCAGGAAGTGCGCGGCATGGGCGTGGTGGGCGAGCAGCCGCGCATCGAGCCGGGCCAGTCTTTCGACTATTCCAGCGCCACCCATCTGAAAACGCCTTACGGTTCAATGAAGGGCAGTTATCAGTTCCTGGCCGACGACGGCAAGCGTTTCGAGGCGGAAATCCCCGAGATGAACTTGGTGGCGCCGCGCGTGCTGCACTAAAACCCCGAGGCCGGCGGCGCTATTTTTCCCTTGGCCAGGTCCACCACACGATGAAGGTGGCCAATCCGCCGGCAATCGCCGCTTCCAGCAATAATATCCACATGTCCGCGCCCCCTGGCGAGCGTTGATGATGTCTGCAAGACAGCTCAGCTCTCACTTTGGAACAGCTTGACGCAACAGGCAATCCCAAAATATGCGTTTCACCCATTCCGGCCCGGCTCCGGGCCGCCGCAACGATGTCGCCACCCTCAAGACGCTTGTGCCCTATTTATGGGTGTTCAAGTGGCGGGTGCTGCTGGCGCTGTCCTGTATGGTGCTGGCCAAGGTGGCCGCGGTCAGCGTGCCGCTGTACCTGAAAGACATCGTCGATCAACTCTCGGTGCCGGCCACGCTGTTGGCGCTGCCGGTGCTGGCGCTGGCCGGCTACGGCTGCGCCCGGCTGTTGTCCAGCGTGCTGGGCGAGCTGCGCGACGCGGTGTTCGCGCGGGTGATACAGGGCGCGGTGCGCAGCGTGGCGCGCGGCGTGTTCCAGCATCTGCTGAGGCTGTCCTTGCGCTTCCATCTGGAGCGCCAGACCGGCGGCATGAGCCGCGACATCGAGCGCGGCACCAAGGGCATAGGCTTTCTGCTGAACTTCACCGTGTTCAACATCCTGCCCACCTTGCTGGAAATCGGCATGGTCACCGCCATCCTGCTGCACCGCTACGCCTGGCCGTTCGCGTTGGTGACCTTCGGCACCATTGCCGTCTACATCGCCTTCACTCTGGTGGTGACCGAGTGGCGCACCGTTTACCGCCGCAGCATGAACGATCTGGATTCCAAGGCCAACGCCAAGGCGATAGACGCGCTGCTCAATTACGAGACGGTCAAATACTTCAACAACGAAGGCTACGAGGCGGCGCGTTACGACAAGAACCTGGCGGCCTGGGAGGCATCCGCGATCAAGAACCAGGTGTCGCTGTCCATGCTCAACGCCGGCCAGGGCCTGATCATCGCCAGCGGCGTCACCCTGATCATGATCTTGTCCGCGCGCGAGGTGGTGGCCGGGCGGATGACGGTGGGCGACGTGGTGCTGGTGGCCACCTTCATCACCCAGTTGTACGCGCCGTTGAACTTCCTCGGTTTCGTCTACCGCGAGATCAAGCATTCGCTGGCCGACATCGAGCGCATGTTCGCGCTGCTGGGCGCCAACGAGGAAGTGGCGGACGCGCCGGGGGCGGCGGCGCTGGCCGCGCCGGCGGCCGCGGTGCGCTTCGAGCAGGTGGGCTTCGCTTACGAGAGCAAGCGGCGGATTCTGAACGAGGTCAGCTTCGAAATCCCGGCCGGCAAGACGCTGGCGGTGGTCGGCGCCAGCGGCGCCGGCAAATCCACGCTGTCGCGGCTGCTGTTTCGCTATTACGACGTCGGCCAGGGCCGCATCCTGGTCAACGGCCGCGACATCCGCGAACTGACTCAGGACAGCCTGCGCGCCCATATCGGCATCGTGCCGCAGGACACGGTGCTGTTCAACGACACGGTGTATTACAACATCGCCTACGGCCGGCCGGGCGCCAGCCGCGAGGAGGTGATGGAGGCGGCCAAGTCCGCGCACATCCACGATTTCGTCAGCGGCCTGCCGGACGGTTACGACACCATGGTGGGCGAACGCGGCCTCAAGCTGTCCGGCGGGGAAAAGCAGCGGGTGGCGATTGCGCGCACCATTCTGAAAAACCCGCCCATTCTGATCTTCGACGAAGCCACCAGCGCATTGGACTCGCGCACCGAGAAGGCGATCCAGCGCGAGCTGGCGGAAATTTCCGCCAACCGCACCACGCTGATCATCGCCCACCGGCTGTCCACCATCGTCGACGCCGACCAGATTCTGGTGATGGAGGCCGGCGGCGTGCTGGAGCAGGGCAGCCACCGCGAACTGCTGGAGCGCGGCGGCCGCTACGCCGAGATGTGGCGCTTGCAGCAGACGGAGCAACTGGCGGCCGACGACGCCTGAAAGGCGTCGCTTTAAGCTTGGCGGCGGCCGGCGGCCTTCAATTCGCTCATCGCCGCCAGCACCTCGTCGGCCAGCGCCAGCATGCGTTGGCAGTCGGACGCTTGCGGCTGGGAGGAGAAGTCCAGCGTGGGGGCCAGCGCCTGCAAGGCGCGGCGGGCGCTGGCGGCCACGTCGGCGGCCAGATTGAAGTCGCCGGGAGACAGCACCCGGCCGTTGCGGACTTTCTTGTAGTACACGGCCGCCATCTGCGCGTATTGCGTCGCGGTTTGCTGCGAGGCCAGGCTGGGGCCCAGCGCTTCCAGCAGCGCCATGATTTCGCGGCAGGCCTGCTCCGCGGCGTTCCAGCGCTTGTCCTGCTGCTGGCGTTGCTGCGCCTGGGGCTTGGTCGCGGCTTTCTTGCTGGCCATCTTGGGCTCCTGGGGAAATAGACAGAGCGCCGCATTCTAGCCATCCCGGCCGCGGCGCGCCACCGTCGCGCTATTCGTGCAGGTGGAAGCCGAGCAGGGCGTCGTCTTCGCTGGGCAGCGACAGTTCGACGAAATCGTTCAGGCAGAACAGGGTCAGTTTGCCGCCGTAGACCGCGCCGGTGTCCAGGTTCAGCACATTGTCGAAGCGGGTGGCGCTGGCTTGCGGGGTGTGGCCCACCAACAGCAGGTCCACGCCGCGCACGACGCCGCCTCGGCCCTGGCGCGCGCGTTCCCGCGACCACAACGCGACGTTGCGGCCGGTTTCCGGCAGCGTGCCGTTCGCGAGGCCGGCGGCCAGCGCGTCCCAGTCGTTGCCCGGGCAGTCCGCGTGCACCACGCCGATCTTGCCGCCGTCGGCGTCGCCGACTTCTATGGCGTAGGGCAGGCGTTGAAACGCGGCCAGGCAGGCTTGCCGCTCAGGCGCAGGCAGCGTCAGCAGCCAGGAGCCGCCGTTGTTGACGTGGCGGATTTCGGCCTGTTTGTCGCCCAGCAGCGAATCGATCGCCAATTGCTCATGATTGCCGCGCACGGCGTAGAACCACGGTTGCGCCAGCCATTCCAGCACCGCCGCGCTGTCGGCGCCGCGGTCTATCATGTCGCCGACCGACAACAGGCGGTCGCATTCGGGATTGAAGGCGGCCATTTTCAGCAGGCGCGACAATTGGCGGAAACAGCCGTGAATGTCGCCGACCGCCCAGTCGCGGCCTTGGGTATTGCGTTGCAGCTTCAGAATCATGCTTGAACTCGGGGGTGGGGTGCGACTATTTTGCGCCATGCCAATGGTTTTGTCATCGTATTGATAGTTTCAAAATTAGAATTGTTTTGATTTGACTATCAAAGGCTTACCGAGTTCGACGCTTGCTGGGGCTAGCTGGTTCGCCACTCCTGACAGAATTGCCGGCGGAAGTCGCGCAGCCACTGCAGCCGCAGTTCCGCCATGCGCCTGCCGGCCTCGGTCTGCATCATGGCCGGCAATTTGGCGAGCTTGACCTCGATGTGGTCCAGCGCCCAACGGCGGTCGTCCAGCTCGCGCGCTTCGCCCAGCGGGTCCAGCGGATGGGCCAGCGCCGAGTCCATGCGGCCGGCGGTGTAGAACAGCCGCGCCAGACCGACGGCGCCCAGCGCGTCCATGCGGTCTGCGTCCTGCACGATGCGGGCTTCCAGGCTTTGCGGCGGAATGGCGGCGCTGAAGCTGTGCGCCTCGATGGCGTGGGCGACGCCGTCTAGCTTTTCCGGCGGAAAGCCGTCGGCGGCCAGCAGCGCGCGGGCGCGAGCGGCGGCCTGGCGCGAGGCCAGATGGCGTTCCGGGTGGTTCTTGGGCAGGTTGACCAGGTCGTGCAGATAGCAGGCGGCCAGCACGGTCAGCGCGTCGGCGCCGGGGTGGGCGCCCAGCAGCTCCCGGGCGCAGGCCCAGACGCGGTGGAAGTGATTGAGGTCGTGGGCGCCGTCGTCGTCGGCAGGCTGTTGTTGCAGCAGGCCGATCAGGCGGTTGCGCCAGTCGTCCAGCATCGTGTTGGAGAGGGGGGCGTTCATGGCGGCGGCAAGGATTGGGGCAGGGAATTACAGCCTCAATCCGCGCCGCCGTCAAGCCGGCTTTAGCCGGCGTTCAGTTCGCAGTAGCGCGCCGCGATCGCCGAGGCCAGCCGGGCGTTGTTCAGCACCAGCTGGATGTTGGCGGCCAGGCTGTTGCCACCGGTCAGCTCGCAGACGCGGGCCAGCAGGAAGGGCGTGGACTCCTTGCCGCCGACGCCTTGCTCCTCGGCCTCGCGCAGCGCCTGCTCAATGGCGGCGTCGATCTTGTCACGCGGCATCGCGTACTGTTCCGGAATCGGGTTGGCCACCACCATGCCGCCGCGCAGCTGCAGGCTCCACTTGGCCTGCATCGCGGCGGCGATGTCGGCGGCCTCGTCCAGGCGGTGGTCCAGCTTGAAGGCGCTGTCGCGGGTGAAGAAGGCCGGCAGGCGGTCGCAGCGGTGGCCGATGACCGGCACGCCGTGGGTTTCCAGGTATTCCAGCGTCAGGCCCAGGTCCAGGATGGACTTGGCGCCGGCGCAGACCACGGCCACCGGGGTTTGCGCCAGTTCCTGCAGGTCGGCGGAAACGTCGAAGCTCTGTTCCGCGCCGCGGTGCACGCCGCCGATGCCGCCGGTGGCGAACACGCGGATGCCGGCCATCGCGGCGATGATCATGGTGGACGCCACGGTGGTGGCGCCGCTGCGCTTGCCGGCGACGATGAAGGGCAGGTCGCGGCGGCTGACTTTGGGGATGTCGCGGCCGCCCTTGCCCAGGTATTCGATCTCGTCCGCGCTCAGGCCGGCCTTCAGGCGGCCGTCGATGATGGCGATGGTGGCCGGCACCGCGCCGTGGGCGCGGATTTCCGCTTCCACCTGCAGCGCGGTTTCCACGTTCTGCGGGTAGGGCATGCCGTGGGAAATGATGGTGGATTCCAGCGCCACCACCGGGCGGTTGGCGGCCAGGGCGGCGGCGACTTCGGGATGGATGTCGAGATGGGCGTTGTGCATTGCGTGCTCCTTGTTGATGACGAGATCAGGCGTTCAGATAAGCTTCCACCGCCGCGCGCGACAGCGAAGGGTTGTTGGTGGCGGCGGAGGACAGCGTCAGCGCGGCGCAGCCGCGGGCAAAGCGCACGCTGTCCGCCAGCGACAATTCATTGAGCCAGCCCCAGGCCAGGCCGGCCATCAGCGCGTCGCCGGAGCCGGTGGTGTTGACGATGGCGCAGTCCGGCGCGTCCAGCCAGCCGTCGCCGGCTTCGCCGCTGTAATAGATGCCGGCGCCGGCCATGCTCAGCACCACGCGGCGCACGCCTTGCTGATGGAACCAGCGCGCGGCTTCCGGCGCGTGTTCCGCCCGCTCCAGCGGCAGGCCGGACAAGGCGGCGGCTTCCAGCCGGTTGGGTTTCAGCGTGTGGATGCGCGACAGCCAGGGGCGCACGCGTTCGGCCTTGAACGCGGACACCGGGTCGACGAACAGCGGCTTGTCGCCGGTTTCGGCGATCAGCCAGGCCAGCGCGTCGGGGCTCAGATTGGTGTCGGCCACCACCGCGCCGGCGTGGCGCACCAGATCGCGCTGCGCTTGCAGGCGCTCCGGCGTCAGCCGGTTGAGGATGTCCATGTCGTTGATGGCCAGCGCCATGTCGCCGTCGGCTTGCTGGATGGACAGATAAGTGGATGTGGCGGCGTCCGGCAGCGTCAGACAGCCGCGCACGTCGACGCCGGCGCGCTGGGTGGCTTCCAGCAGCGAGCGGCCGTGGATGTCGTCGCCCACCACTGATACCAGCCGGCAGTCTGCGCCCAGGCGCGCCAGGTTTTCCGCGACGTTGCGCGCCACGCCGCCGGGCGAGCAGCGCACCTGACCGGGGTTGGAGTCGCCGTGGCGCAGCGCGGCGGAGGCGCTGCCGACGATGTCCATATTGGCGCCGCCGACGGCGGCGACATAGCGCTGTTCGGCCAGGATGTAGCCCTTGCCGCGGATATGCCCCTTCTGCGCCAGATTCATGATGTGCCCGGCCACCGCCGAGCGGCTGATGCCCAGTTGATCCGCCAGCTCCTGCTGCGGGATCAGCGGATCCCGACGCAGCAGGGCGAGGATTTGTTGTTCCCGCTCTGTCATCAAACATTTGTCCGTTTTGCAAACATTTGTTTGATATTACTGCTTTGGCATGCCGCGGGTCAAGGGCGGCGCATCTCCCATTGCGACAGCCACAGCCCGGCGCCGCAAGAGCGCAGCAGGGCGGCGCCGGCGAGGTCGTCGGCGTCGAGATTGCTGACGGCCAGCGCGGGCGCGGAGGTTTGCCGCTGTACGGCGGCCAGCAGGGAGCGGGCGACGCCGCGGCGCCGATGCGGCGGCGCGACCGCCAGCTCCGCGACGTCGCCGGCGGCGGAGTGGAGCGCGTAGCCCAGCACCTCGCCATTCCGCGTCGCGGTCAGCAACTGCAGCGGCGGCCGCGCGCGCTCCAGGCTGTCGCGGCTGTTGGGCACGGCGGGCTCGCTGTGCAGCGGCCAGCGCGGCCATTGCGACAGATCCGCGGCTTCGCAACGCCAGCCGGGCGCGGCGTCCACGGCCAGCGCGTGTTCGATGCGGTAACAGTCCAGCCGCCGGTGCGGGCGAAAGCCGAGGCGCAGATAGGCGGCCATGGCCGCGGCGTTGTCGGCGATCACTTCCAGTCGTTGACGATGGATGCCCCGGCTGGCCAGTCTTTGCTCCGTCGCGGCGGCCATGGCCTGCAGCAGGCCTTGGCGGCGCGCGTCGGGCGTCACGCCGGTGGCGATGCAATAGCCGATCGGACCGGCCTCGTCGCAGTGCACGCCGGCCAGCCACAGGCCGACGAGGGCGCCGTCGCACCAGGCGCCGGCGCTCAGCTCCGGACGCCAGCCGCGTCGATGCAGCATGGCGGCCAGCTGTTCTTCGTCCATTCGCATCGGCAGCAGGTAGTCGCTGAACGCCAGCGCGAAGGCTTGGTGGATCAGCGGGAAATCGATCAGGGACAGGCTGTGCAGGCGCATGGACGGACTCGGGAATGAAGGGACGCGATGATTATGCGCGGCGATGGCGCTGTGCGGTCGGCGTTGTAGTGTATTGGATACAAAAGACTAAATTCAGCGATGACAGCCGGAGGCGATGCGTCTAGACTATAGCCATGCGCATTGTGCGTGTTTCAGAGGGAGGCGAAGTATGGATGGATTGAGTCAGATCAGCGGGCAGGGCGTGTCCAACAGCATCCAGATCTACGCATTGAAAAAAGCCATGTCGGCGCAGTCGCAGTCGGCCTTGAGCTTGGTGCAGGGCGCGTCCGACAATATGGCGCAGGCCCAGGCCAGCAATCCGGCCCATCTGGGGCAGAACATCGATACCCGCGCCTGAGACGGCGGGGTGACTGAAAAAGCGGCCTAGGCCGCTTTTTTTATTGTCGGGTTTCAGAATCTGTTCACGATCTAGCGGGTAAGAACGTGTTTACGATCTCGCGAGCTAAGGTGAGACAAGGCGAAAACGAGAGAAAAAGCGGAATGTACAGGTGGTACATGAGCATTTTGAGCTCGGTTTCAACGCTGTATCGCCGACGCGCAGCAGATCGTAAACAGGTTCTAAGGCGTTGCGGCTGAAAAAGCGGAGTATGCTCGTGGCGCATGAGCATTTCTAAGCTGTACTCATCGTGCCGCGCATCACGACGCGCAGCAGATCGTAAACCGGTTCTCAGGCGCTGAGCGCCTGGTCCCAGTCTTCCGGGAACTGCCGTTCCAGCCATTCCGCCAGCCATTCCGCCGCGCTCTCCCAGCGCGTGTCCAGCATCATCATATGGCCGAGATGGGGCAGGATGTCCGCCGCCACGTCCAGGCGCCGCGCGGTGGCCACCACGTCCTCCGGCCCCACCAGCCGGTCTTCCGCCGCGCCCAGCACCAGCGCCGGCAGCCGCGCCAGCGGCCGGTTGGCCAGTGGGTTGACCAGGGTCATGTCCATCAGCGCGCGCGGGCTCTCCTGCTGGCAACGGCTGATCAGCAGTTCCACCGCCGATTCCGGCGCGTCAGGCGACAGCAGCATGTCCTTCAGTTCGACGAACTCCGGATCGTACAGGCCGTGCTGGTACATATTGAGCTTGAGAAACAAGGCCGGCGCCTGCGTCAGCAAGCGCAGGCTGGACGAAGCCAGGCCGCCGGGCGGCACCGAGGCCAGCAAGGCCGCGCCGGGCAGCTTGTGGCGGCTCAGATATTGCTGCACCACGTAGCCGCCCATGGAGTGGCCCACCATAACCGGCGCCGCCGGCAGTTGCTTGAGCGCGAGGTCAAGGTTGCGCACATAGTCGTCGACGCCGATGGCGGCCAGATAGTCCCGGCCCTCGCTGCCGCCGTGGCCTTCCAGGCTCAGCGCCCAGCAATCGTAGCCTTGCCGGGCGAACCAGGGCATGAAGTTTTCCCGCCAGCACCAGGCGCCGCAAAAGGCGCCGTGCACGAACAACAACGGCGGCGCGAGACGCGCCGCCGTTGGCGCCGGGGCTTGATGCAGCAGCTCCAGGCGCGGGTGCATCACAGCACTTCTGCGGCGTGGTCGGCCAGCCGCGAGCGCTCGCCGCGCTGCAAGGTGATGTGGCCGGAATGGCCCCAGCCCTTGAAGCGGTCCACCACATAGGTCAGGCCGGAACTGCCCTCGGTCAGATAGGGGGTGTCGATCTGTGAAATATTGCCCAGGCAGACCACCTTGGTGCCGGGGCCGGCGCGGGTGATCAGCGTCTTCATCTGCTTGGGCGTCAGGTTCTGCGCCTCGTCTATGATCAGGTATTTGTTGAGGAAGGTGCGGCCGCGCATGAAGTTCAGCGATTTGACCTTGATGCGTGAGCGGATCAGGTCGCGGGTGGCGGCGCGGCCCCAGTCGCCGCCGTCGTCGTCGCTCTTGTTGAGCACGTCCAGGTTGTCTTCAAGCGCTCCCATCCACGGCGCCATCTTTTCCTCTTCGGTGCCGGGCAGGAAACCGATGTCCTCGCCCACCGGCACGGTGACCCGAGTCATGATGATTTCGGAGTACAGCTTCTGCTCCAGCGTCATCGCCAGACCGGCGGCCAGCGTCAGCAGCGTCTTGCCGGTGCCGGCCTGACCCAGCAAGGTGATGAAGTCCACCTCCGGATCCATCAGCAGATTGAGGGCGAAGTTCTGCTCGCGGTTGCGCGCGGTGATGCCCCAGACGTTGTTCTTGTGGTGGCTGTAGTCCTTCAGCGTCTGCAGCACCGCGGTCTTGCCTTCCACCTGGGTCACGCGCGCCTGCAGCGGCTGGGCGCCTTCCTGCCACAGCATCTGGTTGACGTAGAGGTTCTGGCCGTCCGGCCCCTTGACCTGATAGTAGCTGCGGCCCTGTTCCTGCCAGGACTTCATGTCCTTGCCGTTGCGCTCCCAGAAGCTCTCGTCGATCTCGCGGGTGCCGGTGTAGAGCAGGTCGGTGTCTTCCAGCACCTTGTCGTTGAAATAGTCTTCCGCGTCCAGGCCCAGCGCGCGGGCCTTGATGCGCATATTGATGTCCTTGGACACCAGGATCACCGAGCGGCCTTGCTGCAACTCCTTCAGCGCCATCACGATGCCGAGGATCTGGTTGTCGGCCTTGCCCACCGGCAGCGACGGCGGCAGCACGCTGTGTATCGCCTGGGTCTGCAGGATCAGCTTGCCGGTGGCGGCGTCGCGGCTGGCGCTCTTCAGCGGAATGCCGGATTCGATCTTGGCTTCGGCGCCGCTGACGATCTCGTCGAGGAAACGGCTGGCCTGACGCGCGTTGCGCGCCACCTCGGACATGCCCTTCTTGTGGGTGTCCAGTTCTTCCAGCGTGATGATGGGGATGAACACATCGTGTTCTTCGAAGCGATACAAGCAGGTGGGGTCGTGCAGCAGCACGTTGGTGTCGAGAACAAACAGCTTGCTGGCGCTGATTTTTTTGCGGCTGGCCATGATGATCCCCTGGTTTTATCGCGGGGCGGGCCGGGAATCGGCCGACCCCGTCGCGGTTTTTTAGAGCGTCTTGACGAAGTCCAGCACCGCCGCGGCGTGGCCCGGCACTTTGACGCCGCGCCATTCGCGCGCGATGTCGCCGTTCCGGCCTATCACGAAGGTGCTGCGTTCAATCCCTCTGACCTGTTTGCCATACATATTCTTCATCTTGATGACGCCAAATAGATTGCAAACAACCTCCTCTGCATCGGACAACAATTCGAACGGCAGCTCCAGCTTGGCTTTGAAGTTTTCGTGAGACTTCAGGCTGTCGCGGGAAATGCCGACAACGGCGGCGCCGGCGGCGGCGAATTCGGCGTGCAGGTCGCGGAAATCCATGGTTTCGTTGGTGCAACCCGGGGTGTTGTCTTTGGGGTAGAAGTAGATCACCAGCGGCTTGGGGCTGCTGGACAGCTGAAACGAGACGCCGGCGGTGCCGGGCAGGGTGAAGTCGGGGCAAGCAATGCCGGACATGCAGTAACTCCTGTGGTGGAACTGGGTCGGTGCGTCCGCCTTGTTTTGAGATTAGCGGATTCCCGCCCGGTTAGACAATGGGAATGGGTAACGAAATTTTCACGGCGCGTGCTCGCGCCGCAGCAGCACCAAGAGCGCGCCCGCGCCGCCCATGGATTCTCCGGCCTCGCAAAAGGCCAGCACGTCGGGGTGGTGCTTGAGCCAGGCGCGCACCATGCGTTTGAGCACCGGCTGGCCGTTGGAGCCGAAGCCCTTGCCGTGAATCACCCGCACGCAGGGGCCGTGGCGCCGCGCCTGGTGCAGGAACAGCGCCAGCGCGTCCTGCGCCTGGTAGCGGTCGCAGCCGTGCAGGTCGAGCTGGCGGCTGACCGGCCAGAAGCCGGCGCGCAGCTTCTTCAGCGTGGCGGAAGGCATGCCGGGGCGGGCGAAATGGGCGTCGATCTCGGCCGGCTCGAACCAGCCCACCATCTGCTGCAGCAAGGCCTGTTGCACCGCTTCCGACGTCTGGCCGTGCTGATGGCGGCGGCGCGGATGCGGGCTGGGCTTGGGGCGAGGGCTGGCGTGGCGGCCGTCCGGCTTCAGCGGCTTGACGTCGCGGAACAGCTGGCGGAAATCCGGCTCCGGCTCGGCCTGCGGCGCGGCGGAAACGGAAACGCCAGCCGGCGCGCGGGAATCGCGCACCTGCTGGCGCAGGCCTTGCAAGGCTTTCTTGAAGGCTTTCAAGCGTTTACTTCAGGTTGTCCAGGTAGCGCTCCGCGTCCAGGGCGGCCTGGCAGCCGGAGGCCGCGCTGGTCACCGCCTGGCGGTAGATGTGGTCCTGCACGTCGCCGGCGGCGAACACGCCCGGCACGCTGGTGGCGGTGGCGTTGCCTTCGCGGCCGCTCTTGGTGATCAGATAGCCGGTGGCGTCCATCTCCAGCTGGCCCTTGAAGATTTCGGTGTTCGGCTGGTGGCCGATGGCGACGAACAGGCCCAGCACCTTGATCTCTTCAGTGCTGCTGTCCTGCATCGATTTCAGGCGCAGGCCGGTGACGCCGGAGTCGTCGCCCAGCACTTCGTCCAGAGTGGCGTTCAGCTTCAGGCTGATCTTGCCTTCCTTGACGCGCTCCATCAGCTTGTCGATCAAGATCTTCTCGGCGCGGAAGGTGTCGCGGCGATGGATCAGGATCACGTGCTTGGCGATGTTGGCCAGGTACAGCGCTTCCTCCACCGCGGTGTTGCCGCCGCCGATCACCGCCACGTCCTGGTTGCGGTAGAAGAAGCCGTCGCAGGTGGCGCAGGCGGACACGCCCTTGCCCTTGAACGCTTCTTCGGAGGCCAGGCCCAGGTATTTGGCCGAAGCGCCGGTGGCGAGGATCAGCGCGTCGCAGGTGTATTCGCCGTTGTCGCCCACCAGGCGGATCGGTTTTTCGTGCAGATGGGTGGTGTGGATGTGGTCGAACAGGATTTCGGTGCCGAAGCGCTCGGCGTGCTGCTGAAAACGCTGCATCAGTTCCGGGCCCATCACGCCGGCGGCGTCCGCGGGCCAGTTGTCCACATCGGTGGTGGTCATCAACTGGCCGCCTTGCGCCAGGCCGGTGACCAGCACCGGCTTCAGGTTGGCGCGCGCCGCGTAAACGGCGGCGGTGTAGCCGGCGGGGCCGGAGCCAAGAATCAGCAGGGGGCTGTGGCGAGTCGTGGTCATGATGTTTTCCTGTGTGAGAAGCGGTAAGAGAGCCGATGGCGCGGGTCCGGGGCGGAGTGCTTGGAGCCGCGAACGCGCCGTTCAGTTCTGAAGTATGGAGCCAAGCCGGCGGAATCCAAGCTCCGGAGTCTCGCCGGGGCCTGCCGCGTTTGCGCCGCGGCGGCCGTTTCGGCTGACAATATACAAGAGCGGCGGGGCAAGGTTAAGCGTCGGCTCGATTGGAATATTCAACATTGCTGATTGAAATCCTTTATCGCTTGTCCGAGCCGTCCTATCGGCCGGGCTTGGTTCAGGCCAAAATCATTCGCGCATTCACGCGTCGATTCAAAAGCTTGCCGTTTTTCCGGCCGCCGCCGCGCCGGAAACCGAGGCGACGCAAGGCCCGTTCCGCCGGCCGCGGCGGCGCGGCGGCTACTTGCCAGCGTCGGCCGCGTGCTATACTGTCCGCTTTCGCGTTGGGTGCGCGGTGTAACTCCGCGCAGCGCCACTCAAGGTGAGGCAATGTCCTTCGAGTCTGCCGATCCGTGGCGTCGTACCGTCCCAGATGACTAAACCTGTCACACACTTATAGGATTTAACATGCAAGTACAGCTGGAAACATTGAGCAATCTTGAGCGCCGCATGAATATCGCCCTGCCTATGGCCGCCATCGACGCGCAAGTGGCCGAACGCCTGAAGCGCGTGGCCCGCAACGCCAAGATTCAAGGTTTCCGCCCGGGCAAGGCTCCGCTGAAGATCGTGGAAATGAACTACGGCGCCCAGGTGCGTGAAGAAGTGATGGGTGAACAGGTTCAACAGGGTTTCTACTCCGCCGTGAGCGAGCAGAAGCTGCGCGTTGCAGGCTACCCGCGCTTCGAGCCGGTAGCCGCCGGCGACGACAAGGAAAACTTCAAGTTCGCCGCCACTTTCGAGGTTTACCCGGAAGTGAAAGTGGGCGAGCTGGCCGGCAAAGAAGTGGAAAAGCCGCTGACCCGGGTGACCGACGCCGAAATCGAGAAAACCATCGAGATCCTGCGCAAGCAGCGCACTCGCTACAACCGCGTTGAGCGCGAAGCCGCCGCCGGCGACCGCGTGATCATCGACTTCAAGGGCGCCATCGACGGCGTGGCCTTCGAAGGCGGTTCCTCCGAGAACTTCCCGTTCGTGCTGGGCCAGGGCCAGATGCTGGCCGAGTTCGAAGCCGGCGTCACCGGCATGAAGGAAGGCGACATCAAGAGCGTGGAAGTGAGCTTCCCCGAGGATTACCATGGCAAGGACGTGGCCGGCAAAACCGCCGTGTTCGAAATCCTGCTGAAGAACGTGGCTGAAGCCGTGCTGCCGGAAGTGAACGACGAGTTCGCCAAGCTGCTGGGCATCGCCGACGGCGACGTTGAGAAAATGCGCGCCGAAATCCGCAAGAACGTGGAGCGCGAAGTGAAGCGCCGCCTGCAAGCCCGCACCAAGGAAAACGTGATGCAGGCGCTGCTGGACTCCACCGAGATTGAACTGCCGAAAGCCCTGGTCAGCCTGGAAATCGGCCGTCTGGTCGAGCAGGCTCGTCGCGACATGCAGCAACGCGGCATGAACGTCAAAGACATGCCGTTCCCGCCGGAACTGTTCGCTCAGCAAGCCGAGCGCCGCGTGGCCCTGGGCCTGATCCTGTCCGAAGTCGTTGACTCCAACAAGCTGGAAGCCCAGCCGGACCAAGTCAAGGCCATGATCACCGAGTTCGCCGACAGCTACGAAGATCCGGCTGAAGTGCTGACCTGGTACTACGCCAGCCCGGACCGCCTGGAAGGCCCGACTTCCATGGTGCTGGAAGACAATGTGGTTGAATTTGTGCTGTCCAAGGCCAATGTTGTAGAGAAAGAACTGTCCTTCGACGCCCTGATGGGCAACAACGCCTGATAACAGCTGGAGTGGCCGATGAAATCGATGATGGAACCTCAAGGTCTGGGCCTGGTGCCCATGGTGGTGGAACAAAGCGGCCGCGGCGAGCGCGCGTATGACATCTACTCGCGTCTGCTGAAGGAGCGCATCGTGTTCCTGGTGGGCCCTGTCACGGATGAGTCGGCCAACCTGGTTGTGGCGCAGATGTTGTTCCTTGAATCGGAGAATCCGGACAAGGACATTCACTTCTACATCAACTCGCCGGGTGGGTCGATTACCGCGGGCATGTCCATTTACGACACGATGAACTTCATCAAGCCGGATGTCTCCACCTTGTGCATCGGCCAGGCCGCCAGCATGGGCGCCTTCCTGCTCGCCGCCGGCGCGCAGGGCAAGCGCTTCGCGCTGGCCAACAGCCGGGTGATGATTCACCAGCCGCTGCTGTACGGCGGCGGTCTGTCCGGCCAGGTCACCGACATCGAAATCCACGCTCGCGAACTCGTCAAGGTCAAGGCCAAGATGAACGAGCTGCTGGCCAAGCACAGCGGCCAGCAGCTGGAGCGAGTGGTTGCCGACACCGAGCGCGACAACTTCATGTCCGCCGACGAGGCTCAGGCCTACGGCTTGATCGACAAAGTGCTGACGTCCCACAAGGACGTGAAAGCTTAAGGAGTGATGGAATCCGCCAATGGCTGACAAGAACAGCAATGAAAAGCTTCTCTACTGCTCTTTCTGCGGCAAGAGCCAGCATGAAGTCCAACGCCTGATCGCCGGGCCGCAGGTCTTCATCTGCAACGAATGCGTCGAGTTGTGCAACGACATCATTCGCGAGGAGCTGGAGAAGGGCGTCGGCGATGCCGCGTCCGCCTCCGAAGATCGTCCGCTGCCGACGCCTCAGGAAATCCGCGCGGATCTCGACCAATACATCATTGGTCAGGATTTCGCCAAGAAAACCCTGTCGGTGGCGGTGTACAACCACTACAAGCGGCTGAGCAGCCCGGCGAGCAAGAGCGACGTCGAGCTGGCCAAGAGCAATATCCTGCTGATCGGTCCGACCGGTTCCGGCAAGACCTTGCTCGCCCAGTCGCTGGCCCGTCTGCTGGACGTGCCCTTCGTCATCGCCGACGCCACCACGCTGACCGAAGCGGGCTACGTGGGCGAGGATGTCGAGCACATCATCCAGAAGCTGCTGCAAAAATGCGACTACGACGTGGACAAGGCCCAGCGCGGCATCGTCTACATCGACGAGATCGACAAGATCTCGCGCAAGTCGGAAAACCCGTCCATCACCCGCGACGTATCGGGCGAGGGCGTGCAGCAGGCCTTGCTGAAACTGATCGAGGGCACCGTGGCCTCGATCCCGCCTCAGGGCGGCCGCAAGCATCCGAACCAGGAATTCATCCAGGTGGACACCACCAACATCCTGTTCATTTGCGGCGGCGCTTTCGACGGCCTGGAGAAGATCATTCGCCAGCGCTCGGAGAAGGGCGGCATCGGTTTCGGCGCCGACATCAGCTCCAAGGACGACGGCAAGAGCTTGTCCATGCTGTTCCAGGAAGTGGAGCCGCAGGATCTGATCCGTTTCGGTCTTATTCCCGAACTGATCGGCCGGCTGCCGGTGGCGGCCACGCTGGAGGAACTGGACGAGGAGGCGCTGGTCACCATCCTGACCCAGCCGAAGAACGCGCTGATCAAGCAGTATCAGAAGCTGTTCTCGATGGAGTCGGTGGAGCTGGAAGTGCGTCCGTCCGCCTTGCGCGTGATCGCCAAGCAGGCCTTGGTCCGCAAGACCGGCGCGCGCGGCCTGCGCTCCATTCTGGAACGGGCGCTGCTCGACACCATGTACGAGTTGCCGTCCATGGGCGACGTGGAAAAAGTGGTGGTGGATGAAAAGGTTATCGACAAGGGCGACAAGCCGTTGTTCATCTATCGCGACAAGGACGACAAGGCGCAATCGGCCTGATTGTCCGCCGCGACTCCGGAGACCGCCCAAACCGGGCGGTTTTTTATTTGTAGAGCCGGAAATCTGATTTAGTATGGGGGTGTTGAATTTTACTGTCCGCCCCCCATCTCCCAAGCATTGTTTCATAAGCAAGGTTAGGTGATATGCCGCAACCCGCAGAACTCAAAGAAGAAGCCGCGCTGCCATTGCTGCCGTTGCGCGACGTGGTGGTCTTCCCCCATATGGTGATCCCGTTGTTCGTCGGCCGCGCCAAGTCCATACGCGCGCTGGAGCTGGCGATGGACGAGGGCAAGCAGATCCTCCTGGTGGCGCAGCGTTCCGCCTCCAAGGACGAACCGTCCGCCGACGACTTGTACCAGGTCGGCACCATCGCCTCGGTGTTGCAGATGCTCAAGCTGCCGGACGGCACCGTCAAGGTGCTGGTCGAAGGCCGCCAGCGCGCGATGATAGAGTCCGTCGGCGAGGAGAACGAATGCTTCGTCGGCGCCTTCAAGCCGCTGAGCCCGGAGGCCGAGGAATCGACCGAGACCGAGGCGATGCGCCGCGCGCTGCTTGCTCAGTTCGAGCAGTACGTCAAGCTGAACAAGAAAATCCCGCCCGAGGTGTTGAACTCGCTGGCCGGCATCGACCGCGCCGGCCGCATGGCCGACACCATCATCGCCCACCTGCCGCTGAAGCTGGAACAGAAGCAGGAGGTGCTGGAGATGTTCGACGTGCAGCAGCGCCTCGAGCACCTGATGTCCCAGCTGGAAGGCGAGATCGACATCCTGCAGGTGGAAAAGCGCATCCGCGGCCGCGTCAAGCGGCAGATGGAGAAGAGCCAGCGCGAGTACTACCTGAACGAGCAGGTCAAGGCGATCCAGAAAGAGCTCGGCGAGATGGACGAGGTCAGCGACCTCGACGAGCTGGAAAACAAGATCAAGGCCGCCGGCATGAGCAAGGAGGGCCGCGAGAAGGCGATGTCCGAGCTCAAGAAGCTGCGCATGATGTCGCCGATGTCGGCGGAAGCCACCGTGGTGCGCAACTACATCGACACCCTGCTCGAACTGCCGTGGAAGAAGAAGACCAAGATCAGCAAGGACGTGGCCAAGGCCGAGGAAGTGCTGGACGAGGATCACTTCGGCCTGGAGAAGGTCAAGGAGCGCATTCTGGAGTACCTGGCGGTGCAACAGCGCGTCGACAAGCTCAAGGCGCCCATCCTGTGCCTGGTGGGGCCTCCGGGCGTGGGCAAGACCTCGCTGGGCCAGTCCCTGGCGCGCGCCACCAACCGCAAGTTCGTGCGCATGGCGCTGGGCGGGGTGCGCGACGAGTCCGAGATCCGCGGCCATCGCCGCACCTACATCGGCTCGATGCCGGGCAAGGTGTTGCAGAACATGAGCAAGGCGGCGGTGAAGAACCCGCTGTTCCTGCTGGACGAAGTGGACAAGATGGGCGCGGATTTCCGCGGCGATCCGTCGTCGGCGCTGCTGGAGGTGCTGGATCCGGAACAGAACCACTCCTTCATCGACCACTACGCCGAAGTTGAATTCGACTTGTCCGACGTGATGTTCGTGGCCACCGCCAACTCGCTGAACATTCCGCCGGCGCTGCTGGACCGGATGGAAATCATCCGTCTGGCCGGCTACACCGAGGACGAGAAGGTCAATATCGCCACCAAATACCTGCTGCCCAAGCAAATGAAGGCCAACGGCGTGCAGGAAGGCGAATTGGCGGTGCAGGAGTCCGCGCTGCGCGACATCGTGCGCTACTACACCCGCGAAGCCGGCGTGCGCAGCCTGGACCGCGAGATCGCCAAGATCTGCCGCAAGGTGGTGACCAGCGCCTCGCTGAAGGCCGGCAAGGCGGCCAAGGTGACGGTCAGCGGCCGCAACCTGGACAAATTCCTGGGCGTGCGCCGTTTTGACTACGGCATCGCCGAGGACGAGAACCGCATCGGCCAGGTCACCGGCCTGGCCTGGACCGAGGTGGGCGGCGAATTGCTGACCATCGAGGCGGTGTCGCTGCCGGGCAAGGGCAACATCATTCGCACCGGCCAGCTGGGCGAGGTGATGCAGGAGTCCATCACCGCGGCGATGAGCGTGGTGCGCAGCCGCGCGCGTTCGCTGGGCATCAAGCCCGACTTCTACGAGAAGAGCGATATGCACATCCACGTGCCGGAAGGCGCGACGCCCAAGGACGGCCCCAGCGCCGGCATTGCGATGACCACGGCTTTGGTGTCCATCCTGACAGGCATCCCGGTGCGCGCCGACGTGGCGATGACCGGCGAGATCACGCTGCGGGGCGAGGTGTTGCCCATCGGTGGCCTGAAGGAGAAGCTGCTGGCCGCCCATCGCGGCGGGATCAAGCATGTGTTGATCCCCAAAGGCAACGAAAAAGATTTGGTTGAAATTCCCGCCAATATCAAGCATAAAATCGAAATCCATGCCGTTAAGTGGATAGACGAGGTCTTGGCATTGGCGTTGGAACGGCAACCGGAGCCTTTGTCGGAGGAGGACAAGCCGGCGGAGGAGTTGCGAGCGACGCAAGAAAGCGCGCAAGGCGTGTCCGTGATGAAGCATTAAGAATCATGGCCTTAGCCGAACGCTGAATAACTTGTGTCCAAGCGGCTTTCCAGCGTGTTTGCGAAATGGCAAAATGCCCGTCAAAGCCGCTTGACACAAGGATTTCGCCCTTGCTATAAAGCAAGCGGTTTTTATCCGAATTACGTAGACCGAGAACGACGAAAGGGGACTTACGTGAACAAGTCTGAACTGATTGACGCTATTGCCGCTGAGGCCGATATCTCCAAAGCCGCCGCCGCCAAGGCGCTGGACGGCATGGTGGCCGCTGTAACCGACGCTCTGAAAAAGGGCGACACCGTGACCCTGGTGGGCTTCGGCACCTTCTATGTTGGCGAGCGCGCAGAACGCAGCGGCCGCAACCCGAAGACCGGCGCCACCATCAAGATCCCGGCAGCTCGTTCGCCGAAGTTCCGTGCTGGCAAGGCACTGAAAGACGCGCTATAATTAGCGGCCTTGGCAGCCCTTAGCGGCTGGCAAGGTGTTTCGAGGGGCGTTTAGCTCAGTTGGTAGAGCGTCTGCCTTACAAGCAGAATGTCGGCGGTTCGACTCCGTCAACGCCCACCAAGTTACGGTTGGAGTGGTAGTTCAGTTGGTTAGAATACCGGCCTGTCACGCCGGGGGTCGCGGGTTCGAGTCCCGTCCGCTCCGCCAGAACTCACAAAAAGGTGAACGAAATACAGCGTTCACCTTTTTTTTTGACAAGGGTGGCTCAAGCCAATCGCCATGTTCGAGTTTGTCCAGAACAATAAAGTCTTCATTCAGGTTGTATTGGGAGCTGTTGCGTTGACCTTCGTGGGCTTCGGCGTGGGCAGCTATGAAGCAGCTTCCGACGACCCTTATCTCGCCAAGGTAGGTTCTGCCAAGATTTACAAGCGCGATCTGGATCGAGCCCTGGAGGGCCAGCCCACCGATCCGGCCAGCCGTCAGGCCGCGCTGGAAAACCTGATCCGCCAAGAACTGCTGCTGTCCGACGCGCACGACCGCGGCGTCTCCGTCAGCCCCGAGCAGTTGCGCAAAGTCATCGCCTCCATTCCCGCCTTCCAGGACAACGGCAAGTTCAGCCCGGAACGCTATCGTGAATTCCTGCAGAACCGCTATCCGTCGCCCGAGGCTTTCGAAGCCCAGGTCAAGCGCGACATCGTGCTGCAAGGCCAGTTGACCGGCATCGCCGGCACCGAGTTCGTGGCGGGCACCGTGGTCAACCGCCTGGCCGGCCTGTTGGGCGAGGGCCGCGAAGTGCGCTCGCTGCTGCTGAAGCCGGCGGACTTCGCTGCCGAAGTCAAGACCGACGACGCCGCGCTCAAGGCCTTCTACGACGCCAACCTGAAGCGTTTCCGCGTGCCGGAGCGGGTCAAGCTCGACTACGTGCTGCTGTCCCAGGACGCGCTGGCTCAAGGCCTCAAGCCCAGCGACGCCGAGCTGCAGAAGTACTACGAACAACACAAGGCCGAGTTCAGCAATGAACAGCGCCGCGCCTCCCACATCCTGCTGACGGTGGCCAAGGACGCCAAGCCGGAGCAGAAGGCCAAGGTCAAGGCCGAGGCGGAAGCGCTGCTGAAGGAAGTGCGCGCCAATCCGGCCCGTTTCGCCGAGCTGGCCAAGTCCAAGTCGCAAGACCCGGGCTCCGCGGCCAATGGCGGCGATCTGGGCTTCTTCGGCCACGGCATGATGGTGAAGCCCTTCGACGACGCGGTGTTCCGCATGAAGCCGGGTCAGATCAGCGAAGTGATCGAGACCGAGTTCGGCTATCACATCATCAAGCTGGACGAAGTGAAGGCGCAGGACTTCGCCGAGGTGAAGGCGGCGATCGCCGACAAGCTGCAGCGTCAGCAGGCGGGCGGCCTGTTCCGCAGCCAGGCCGACAAATTGACCGAGCTGGCCTACCAGCAGGGCGATTCGCTGAAGGCCTTGCAGGAGCAGCTGAAGCTGCAGCCGCAGCATTCCGACTGGCTGAGCCGCGGCAAGCCGGCGGCCGATCCTCTGCTCAACAGCCCCAAGGTGCTTGAGGCGGCGTTCAGCGAGGACGTGCTGAAGAAGAAGCACAACAGCGAGCCGGTGGACATCGGCAACAACCGCCTGTTGGTGGTGCGCGTGGCCGAGCATCAGCCGGAGCGTCAGCAGACGCTGGACGAGGTGCGCGACGTGATCAAGACCGAGCTGGTGGCCAAGGAAGGCGCCAAGCTGGCCGAGAAGAAAGGCCAGGCTCTGTTGGCCGAGCTGAAGGCCGGCAAGGGCGAGGGCAAGGCCTGGAGCGAAGCCAAGACCCTGTTGCGCCGCGACCCGGCCGGCCTGCCCATCGCCGACGCGCGCGCGGTGTTCGCCGCTCAGTCGGGCAAGCTGCCGGCCTTCGCCGGCGCCAAGCGCGACAACGGCGATTACGCGCTGTACCGCATCGACAAGGTGATTCCGGCGCCGGCGGCCAGCGAGGCCGAGCGCGGCCAGCTGAGCGCGATCCTGGGCGAGATGAACGCCAACGCCCAGCTGTCCAGCTATCTGGACACGCTGCGTCAGAAGTACAGCGTGACCATGGGCAAGCAAGGCTTGTCCGACGCGCAGTAATCCAGCCTCGATCCGGGCTTGAGCTCCGCCGCCGCCAGCGCATGCTGGCGGCGGTTTTCATATGCGGCAGGCGAATTTGCTTATAAGGCTTTGCGCTAAGCAGGCGCTGTTTTTGAACGGGATGAGACAGTTTCGATGTTTTTTTGAATGAAGCTATTGACTGAAAACGAAAATAGATGTTCAATCATAAACAAATTTAGTCGCCGATTTGAACACAGCTTGCGGGCGTAAAACAGCTAAAGCGTGGGTAAGCAGACCCAGGACGTGATCCAGCATCTGCTTACAGTAATCTCGATTCAGCAGTGATTCCGAAGATTCCCATGCAAGGCCCGCCGCGTTCGTTGGCGGGCCTTGTGCTTTTGGAGTGTTTGGAATGATTCATCTGCAAAATGTTCGTAAGCGTTTCCGTCACCCTGAGGGGGGCTGGTTCGACGCAGTCACGGACACCTCTCTTACCATTCGTCCGGGCGAAGTCTTCGGACTGATCGGCTTTTCCGGCGCCGGCAAGTCCACCTTGCTGCGCCTGATCAATCTGCTGGAGCGCCCGGACCACGGCGCGGTCATCGTCGACGGCGAGGACCTGACCAGCCTGTCCGCCAAGGCCTTGCGCCGCGCGCGCCAGAATATCGGCATGGTGTTTCAGCAATTCAATTTGATGGCCAACCGCACCGTGGCCGGCAACGTCGCCTTCCCGCTGGAAGTGGCGGGCTGGGCCAAGGCGGATATCGACAAGCGCGTCAACGAATGCCTGGAAGTGGTGGGCTTGCTGGACCGCGCCAATCACTACCCGGCGCAGCTGTCCGGCGGCCAGAAGCAGCGCGTCGGCATCGCCCGCGCGCTGGCGCCCAATCCCAAGGTTATCCTGGCCGACGAACCCACCTCGGCGCTGGACCCGAAAACCACCCAGGCCGTGCTGGAGTGCCTGAAGGACATCAATCAACGCTTCGGCGTCACCATCGTCATCGTCACCCACGAGATGGGCGTGGTGCGGGCGATCTGCCACCGCGCGGCGGCTCTGGACGCCGGCAGGGTGGTGGAAGTGGTGGATGTGTCGAACAACGAAGTGGCGGCGGATTCCGATCTGGCGCGCTCTCTGCTGGAGGCCGCGTAATGGATGCCGCAACCCTGAACGAAGCATTGCAAAACCTGGTGAGCATGGGGCCGGAAATCTGGCAGGCCTTCCAGGAAACCCTGGTGATGCTGGGCATAGGCCTGAGCGCGGCCGTGTTGCTGGGCGGCCCGCTCGGCATCGTGCTCTATCTGACCCAGCCGGGTCAGCAATTCGCCAACCGCGCGCTGAACGGCGTGCTGGGCTGGGTGGTGAACCTGGTGCGTTCTTTCCCCTTCATCATCCTGATGGTGTCGCTGGTGCCGCTGACGCGGGCGCTGGTGGGCAGCACCATCGGCCCGGTGGCCGCTTCGGTGCCGCTGGCCTTCGCCGCGATTCCGTATTTCGGCCGCCTGGTCGAGCAGACGCTGCGCGAGATTCCGCGCGGCGTGGTGGAGGCGGCCGAGGCGATGGGCGCCAGCCCGCTGCAGATCATCTGCAAGGTCTTGCTCAACGAGGCGCGCTCCGGCTTGATTTCCAGCCTGACCATTCTGACCATCAGCTTCCTGAGCTATACCGCGGTGGCGGGGGTGGTGGGCGGCGGCGGCATCGGCGATCTGGCCATCCGCTACGGCTATTACCGCTATCAGACCGATGTGATGGTGGCCATGGTGCTGATGCTGGTGGCGCTGGTGCAGATCATCCAGCTGCTGGGCAATCGCTTGGCGGCCAAGCTGGACAAGCGTTGACATTCGCCGGCGCCGGCGGCAGCCGCCGACGTCCCGGACCTTTTACCCATCAATGGACAAGCAGGAGAAAGAAATGCGCAGATTCGTGATCAAGGCAGTGGCGGCTTCGGTATTGGGACTGGCGGTGGCCGGCGCGGCGTTGGCGGCGGACCCGGCCAAGAAGGACATCGTGATCGGCACCACCGTCGGCGATTTCGGCGACATGGTCAAGCAGTCGATCAAGCCCATCCTGGAAAAGCAGGGCTATAAGGTCAAGCTGGTGGAATTCACCGACTATGTCCGCCCGAACCTGGCCTTGCAGGAAGGCGCGCTGGACGTCAACGTGTTCCAGCACAAGCCCTATCTGGACAATTTCGTCAAAGAGCACAAGCTGAACCTGAAAGAGGCCTTCCAGGTGCCCACCGCGCCGCTGGGCATCTATGCCGGCAAGATCAAGGCTTTGAAGGACGTCAAAGTGGGCTCCACCGTGGCCGCCCCCAACGATCCGTCCAACTTCGCCCGCGCGCTGGTGATGCTGGCAGATCTGGGCTGGGTCAAGCTGAAGCCGGGCATCAACCCGCTGACCGCTTCCGAGCGCGATATCGCGGTCAATGTGAAGAAGATCAAGATCATTCCGCTGGAAGCCGCGCAACTGCCGCGTTCGCGCAGCGACGTGGATTTCTCGGTGATCAACGGCAACTACGCCACCAGTTCCGGCATCAAGCTGACCGAGGCGATCTATCAGGAAAAGAGCTACGCCTACGTCAACTGGGGCGCGGTGCGCGCGGCCGACCTGGCCAAGCCCTGGGCCAAGGATGTGGTGGCGGCCTACAACTCGCCGGCGTTCAAGGCTTTCGCCAAGCAGAAGTACGCGGGCTACAAGCTGCCGCAGAACTGGAAATAAGCGCAAAGGCTGATTCGCGCGCCGGCCCACGGCCGGCGGCGCAGGATTTCTTGTAACACTCCTGGCTACAAGACTTGAAGGGAGGGCTCAGCCCTCCCTATTTTTTTGCGCGCTTAGACCCGCTAACAAAACCCCTGATCCTGCGTTGCGCCTCCTTGTCGTACTGCTGGTACTGTCTGCGTCGGCGCGCCTTGGCTCAGGTGCGCTGCGCGGTTTTGTTAGGGGCTCTTATTTCAGGTAGGAGCGCAGCACGCCCACCACCTGTTCCAGGTCCTGGCTGCGTTGCAGAGGGTCGGCGGCCTCCGGGCCCAGGTGTTCGCGCAGATGCCCCTCTATCACCTCCATCATCAGCCCGTTGACGGCGCCGCGCACCGCGGCGATCTGTTGCAGCACGGCCGAGCAATCGACTTCCTGTTCCAGCGCGCGTTCCAGCGCTTCCGCCTGGCCCTTGATGCGGCGGACGCGGGTCAATAACTTCTTCTTGTCTTTCACGGTATGCGGCATGCGCGTAGACGTCCCTTATTGTTGATAATATACTGGGGTATAGTATATGGGGCGCAGCTTTGCTGCGGTGGCGCCGGTTTCTTCCGCCCGGGGGCGGGAGGCCGGCATGAACGTATTGTAAAAGAAGGCCGAAGATGCCGCCAATCGCCGAACTGATCCAACAGGGAAGCATCAATCTCTGGTTGTTCATTCCTTCCGCCATCCTGCTGGGAGCGTTGCACGGGCTGGAGCCCGGGCACTCCAAGACCATGATGGCTTCTTTCATCATCGCCATCCGCGGCAGCATAGGCCAGGCGGTGCTGCTGGGCCTGTGCGCGGCCTTGTCGCATTCGTTGATCGTCTGGCTGCTGGCGGCGCTGGCGCTCCATTACGGCAATCAGTTGATCGCCGAGCAGGCGGAGCCTTATCTGATGCTGTTTTCAGCCGTCGTGGTGATGGCGGTGGCGGCCTGGATGCTGTGGCGCACCTGGCGCGACAATCTGGCCGCGAGGGCCATGCGGCGGCCGCCCAGAGGCGGCCGCATGATAGACACCGGCCACGGTCTGCTGGAGGCCTTGCTGTTGCCGGGCGCGGCCGCGCGCGTGGCCTTGTATCAGTACGGCGTCGGTTTGCGGCGCGCAAAGCCGGATGGACTGGGCCTGACGCTGGAGTGGCAGCTCGACGGCCGCGCGGGCGAATCCGGTTTTGAAACTGAGGGGGAGTATCTGTTGAGTCCGCCGTTGCCGGCCGGAGCCAGCGTCAGCGCCTTGCGGCTGGCCCGCGGCGGCCATGCCCACCGCTATCCGCTGCATCTCGCGCCTGCGGCCGGCGCGGCGCAGGGCGGGGCCTATCGCCGGGCCGCCGGAAGCCGCCCGGCAAACAGCGTGCGACGCGCGCCGGCGGCGTTGCCCGTCTATCAGGACGCGCATGAACGCGCGCACGCCGAGCAGATTCAGCGACGCTTCGCCGGCCGGGAGGTGGGCACCGGGCAAATCGCGCTGTTCGGCCTGACCGGCGGCCTGATACCGTGTCCGGCCTCGGTGACCATTCTGCTGCTATGCCTGCATCTGAAGCGCTTTTCCCTGGGGGCGACCATGGTGCTTTCCTTCAGTCTGGGCCTGGCCCTGGCCTTGGTCAGCGTCGGGGTGCTGGCCGCCTGGGGCGTGCGCCAGGCCGGCGCCCGTTTCGGCGGCCTGGGAGAGTGGGCGCGGCGCGCGCCCTATCTGTCGGCCGGCCTGATGCTGGCGGTCGGCCTGCTCATGGCCGCGCAAGCCGCGCGCGGTCTGGCCGCTTAGGACGGCCGCCGGGCCGCGTCGGCGCGGCCCAGGTGCAGCCCCAGCCAGCGGTCCTGCTCCCACAGCATGTGCAGGATGGATTCGCGCGCGCGGTAGCCGTGGCTTTCCGCCGGCAAGGTCACCAGCCGCGCGGTGGCGCCCAGTCCTTGCAGCGCTTGGTACAGCCGTTCGCTCTGCAGTGGGAAGGTGCCGGGATTGTTGTCCATCTCGCCGTGGATCAGCAGCAGCGGGTCTTTGATCTGATTGGCGTAGTTGAACGGCGACATGGTTTGGTAGACCGCCTGGGCCTGCCAGAAATTGCGCTCTTCGGATTGGAAGCCGAAAGGCGTCAGCGTGCGGTTGTAAGCGCCGGAGCGGGCGATGCCGGCGTGGAACAGCCGGGTGTGCGCCAGCAGGTTGGCGGTCATGAAGGCGCCGTAGGAGTGGCCGCCGACGGCGATGCGCGCCGGGTCGGCCACGCCCAGGCGGACCACTTCGTCCACCGCGGCTTGGGCGTTCATTTTCAGCTGCGGCAGATAGCTGTCGTTAGGCTCTTTGTCGCCTTCGCCGACTATGGGCATGCCCGGGTCGTCCAGCACCGCGTAGCCGCGCGCCAGCATCGCCAGCGGTCCCCAATAGCTGACGCGGTTGAAGCGGTACGGCGATTCCGTCACCTGGCTGGCCGCGGCGGCGGTTTTGAACTCGGTGGGGTAGGCCCACATCAGCAGCGGCAGCGGGCCGTCGCGCTTGGCCTCGTAGCCGGGAGGCAGGTAGAGGGTGGCGGTCAGCTCCACGCCGTCGGCGCGCCGGTAGCGCAGCAGCTTCTTGGCGACGTTTTTCAATTGCGGCGTCGGGTGTGGAATGCGGGTCAGCGCCACAGGGGCGGACGCTTGTCCCAGCGCCAGGCGGTAGAGGTTGGGAGGCTGGTCCACGGTTTCGCGGCTGAGCAGCAGCTCCCGGCCGGCGTCGTCCAGCAGCGCCGCCGGCTGTTCGAACCACGGCGCTTGCGATTGCCATAGCCGTGTGGCGCGCTTGTCGGCCAGCGCGTAGCGGTCGACGAAGGGGCGGTCGCCGTCGGGGCCGGCGCCTTCTCCCAACAGATAGACGGACCCGCCGTCCGGCGTGGTCTGCAACACGGACTGACCGTTGGCGTTGCTGACCATGGCCGCCTCGCCGGGGTCGCTGTAGCGGTCTTCCGATTTGCGGCGGCTTAGCAGCTCCGGCGCCGCGTCCTGATCCGGGCGCGCGCGCCAGACTTTCAGTTCGCGCGTTTTCCACCAGTGTTCGCGGACCAGGGCCAGGTCGCCGCGGCCCCAGCGGACGTCGGCGAAGCGGCTGGCCAGCCGCTGCCATTGGCGCGGCGTTTGCTGGAAGGGCGCCGCTTGCAGGTAGAGCGCGTCGCGTTCGGCGGCGGCGCGGCCGGGGTCGCCGCCGTCCAGCGCCTCCACCCAGAACAGGCTGGCCGGCGCGTCGGCGCGCCAGGCGATTTCGCGCGGGCCGGTCTCCACCGCGTCGTTGCCCGAGGGCATGCGTTCCAGCAGCGGGCGCTGGGTCACGGTGCGGGCGATGCGGCCCTGCCGGTCCAGCACGTCCACGCGTTTGGGAAAGCGCGACAGCGGCACCAGGCCGGAGTAGGGGCGCTGCAGGCGGGTGGCCAGCAGGTATTGGCGATTGGGCGAGCCGCTGACGCCGAGGTAGCGGTCAGGCTGGCCTATCGGGCTGAGCTTGCCGTCCAGGCCGACCAGCGCCAACTGGCTTTGCAGCTGGTAGTCCAGCACATCGGCGTCGTACGGGGTCTTGAGCAGGTCGGGATAGGTCCGGGTCTGGGACAGGGCGCCGCCTTCGCTTTGTTGGATGTTGGGGCCGCTTGGGGCCTGGGGCGGGCGCGGCGCTGGGCCTTGGCGCGCGGGCACGCGCTTGATCAGCAGTTGTTCGCCGAACCAGGCGAAGCCGGGGCCGGTGGCGGCGTTGAGGTGGAAGTCGCCCAGCCTGTGCGCGCGGGCGTCGGCCACGTTCAGCAGCCACAGTTCCACGCCCTTGGCGCCCCACAGGCTGAACGCCACGCGGCTTTCGTCGGCGGACCAGGCGCTGTCGGCGATGCGGGCGCCGACGGGCAGGCCGCGCACCGCGCGGCTGCCGCCTTGCTTCACGTCCAGCAGGCTCAGAGCGGTGCCGAAGTCGAAACGGCTGGCGGCGCGCATCGCGGGGTTCAGGCGCAAGCCGGCCAGCTTGAGTTCGGGCTGGGCGACGTCGGCGATGCCGGGCAGGCCGGGGCGATGGATTTGCAGCAGGGTCCGGCGTTTGGGGCCCAGGCTTTGCAAGGGCGGACGCGGCGCGTCCACCAGCGCCTGCAATTCGGCGGGCGGGGTCTGGTAGCCGTGTTCGGCGGCGTCGGCCGGCGCCGAAGCCAGCAGGCCGACGAGCAGCGGCGCGCCGGCCAGCAGCGGGAAACGAGGGGGCATGCGAGGCTCCTGAGGAGGGATGGCGGGCAAGCCGAAAAACTTGCCCTAGTCTCGCCGGAGCGTCAAGGCGCGCCGCGCGCGGACGGCGGCGGCCTGGGAGGCGCTAGAGCGGTGTGGCCGCGCTAAGTAGTTCTTTTTGCTGAGGATTGTCCGGAGTTACCGGGTAGTCGAAGAACTGCAGGCTCAGGCCGCCGCCGTCGGCGCTGAAGCGGGCGGGGAAGCCCAGCGGCAGCGTGGTCTTGTCGTGGACATGACCAAAAGGAATGCCTGTCAGCACCGGAACGCCGGTCAGGCGGCGGATTTCCGCCAGCACCGCGTCCAGGGTGTAGCCGGGGTCGTAGATGTCGACCTGGCGGCTCATATTGAAATCGCCGATGAAAATGGCGCGTTGCTTGGCCAGCACGCCGGCCAGATGCAGTTGCTGCAGCATGCGCTCGATGCGGTAGGGCTGTTCGGACACGTCTTCCAGGAACAGCAGGCCGCCCTTGATGTCCGGCAGATAGGGGGTGCCGACCAGACTGCTGAGCACGCTGAGGTTGCCGCCCCAGAACACGCCTTCGCCGCTGGCGTTGTGGGCTTGCGGCGCGTCGACGCGCAGCTGGCGGTTGGCGGTGGTGGTGGTGGTCAGGAATTCGTTCAGCGTGAAGGCGCTGGGCTGTTTGGCGCCGAAGTCGCTGACCATGGGGCCGGCGAAGCTGCCCAGCCCGCCCTTGGCCAGCAAGGCCAGCTGGATGGCGGTGAAGTCGCTATAGCCTATCAGCTGGCTGCCGGATTCGCGCAGCAGCGGGCAGAGGCGGCCGTAGTCGATGTGGGGCAGCAGTCGCGTGGCGCCGTAGCCGCCGCGGCCGGCCACCAGCAGCTGCGGCGCGCGGCGGCGCGAGATCAGCTGATTGAGGTCGGCCAGCCTTTGCGCGTCGCTGCCGGCGAAGCGTTGATGGCGGCGGTCCAGCGCCTGAACGTTTTCCAGCTGATAGCCGGCCAGGCGCAGCCGTTCCACGGCTTGCTGCTTTTGGCGCGCGTCCGGCAGCGGACCGGAGCAGGCGGTGAAATACAGGCTGCTGCCGACGGCGGCCGGCGTTGAAAGGGATTGGTCAACCATGGTGCGACATCCTTGCAAGAGGCCAAGGCCGGCGCTGAGCGCGCCCATCTGGAGTAGTTGGCGACGAGAGTATTGAATGCGGGCAGTCATTGAATCCGGGGCCCTGAAAGGGCTGGTGCAAACGGGGTTCGACAGCGCAAGGCTGCGTGAGTTGCGTCAGTATACGGCAAACGCCGCGGCGGCGCAGGGCGCCGCCGCCAACATCGACGCGTTCAGGCCAGCAGGTTGGCCAGGCTGGAAGTGGATTGCTGCATGGCCGACAGCTCGCTGTTCAGCGCGGTGTATTCGTTCAGCAGCGAGCTTTTCTCGGTGGCCAGCTGGTTGTTCAGCCGGGTCTGCAGATTGTTTTCGTCATTGATTTTGACGTTGATGTCGCCCTGTTCGGTGGTGACCATGCCGCTTGGGCCCAGCAGATTGTTGATGGCGGTGTTGAAGGTGTTGGCGTAGCCGTTGTTCTGGGCGTTGCCGAACAGATTGGCGACTGCGCCGGGGTTGGCGTTCAGCGCGGTGGTGAAGGCGCTGGAGTCCAGTTTCAGCGTGCCGTCCGCCTGCTGGGTGATGCCGACCTGGGCCAGGTAGGCGTAGGAGGAAGAGGCGTCGACGCCCGGCACCGGGGTGCTGAGCAGGCCGGACAATTGCTCTTGCAGGCCGATGACGTCGCTGTTGTTCTTCATGCTGCCGTTAAGGGCGGCGTTGCTGGCGCTGATCACCTGGTTGTAGGCGCTGACGAAGTTCTGCAGCGTGGAGGTGACGTTGGCGGTGTTCTGGCTCATGTTCAGCGTCGCCTGACCCAGCTTGTTCAGGTTGACGGTGGCGCCGTTGATCACATTGCTCAGGGTATTGCTGCTGCTGGAAACCTTGACGCCGTTGACGGTGAGCAGCGCGTCCTGGGCCGCCGCGGATTCGCCGGCGGCCGCGCTGCTCTGGCCCAGGCCGGCCAGGGTGTTGCCGGAAACGGCGCCGCTGTCGCTGCCGCCGGCGGCGATGCTGAAGGCGTTGGCGGGGCCGGATTGCGAGGAGGCCAGCACCAGCGAGAAGGTGTTGTCGTACTCCACTACCGAGGCGTTGACGCCGATGCCGGCGCTGTTGATGCTGTCGGCGATGGAGGACAGCGACACGGCGCCGCCGTTCTGGCCAAGCTGCACGGTGCTGGTGGCGCCGTTGACGGTGAAGCTCAGCGCGCCGGGCGCGCCGCTCAGCGCGGCGTTCTGGTCGGTGATCGCCAGACCGCTGGAGTCTTGGTCGAACACCAGTTGCCGCGGCTGCGCCAGCTGGGTGACGTTGAGCGCGTAGTTGCCGGCCACGCCGCCGCTGGTGGCGCTGGCGCTGGCGACGGTGCCGTCGGTGGAGGAGATCTGGAACTGTTGCAGAAAGCTGCCGGAAGACATGGCGGTGGCGGCGGTCTGCAGGCTGGACAAGGCCGAGCTGATCTGGCCGATGGAACTGAGCTGCGACTGGTAGTTGCTGACCCGGGTCTGGCTTTGGGTCAGCGGCTGCGAGTCCACTGCGATCAGCTGGCTGACAATGCTTTGCACGTCCAGCGGGCCTACGCTGGTGGTGATGGATGCCATGACGACGCCTCCCTGGCGCGCCGCTGCCGCCGGCGCGCTTGTCTTGCGAGAAAATTCAGTCTTGTGTCGTTCGCGTTCCATCACGGGGCCGCCGGCTGCCAGCCGGCGGACGGACTACTGTCATGCTATCGGCCGTTCGGCCGCCAACTTTAGCCTTAAGAGTCGCTAACATAAGCCCTCATCCTGCGTTGCGTCTCCTTGTCGTGCCGCAGGCACTGCCTGCGTCGGCGCGCCTTGGCTTGGGGACGCTGCGCAGTTTTGTTGGCGGCTCTAAGTCCTTCATCGGCAATAACGCGGGCGGCGCCGGGCGGTTGACGGCCCGGCGTCGTCTTAGAGCCTGTTTACGATCTAGCGAGCAAGAGCGAGACAAGGCGAAAACCGCTGAGAAAGCGGAATGTACTCGTGGTACATGAGCATTTCGAAGCGGGTTTCAACGCCGTATCGCCGACGCGCAGCAGATCGTAAACAGGTTCTTAAGAGTGGTTCTTGACCTCGCCGACGTCGTCGTCCGCGGCGGCCGTCTCCTGGACGGGGGCCTTGGGCGGCAGGAAGAAGGACAGCGGCGCGCCGAGGAAGCGTTTGAACAGCATGGGCACCAGCGGCCACAGCAGACTGCCGGACAGCTTGCGCGAGCGCAGCGCCACCCACAGGGCCAGCGAGAAGCTGACCGCCAGGTTGGTCAGGCCGATCAGCGCCACGCCGGCGCAGCCGAGCAGCACCGTGGCCAGGGGCAGTTGAAAGTCCTGCGCCACGGTGGCGAAGGCCAGGTTGGCGGCGGAGAAGGTGATGTGGCGGATGTCGATGGGCAGGCCGAGGATGAAGCCTATGGTGCCGGTCAGGCCCAGGAACATGCCGAAGTAGAAATTGCCGGCCAGCGCGCCCAGATTGTGTTCGATATAGCTGCCCAGCTTCCAGGCGCGGTGCTCGCCCAGCAGCCGCTTCAGCCCGGCGTGGGAGGCGATGCGTTCAGGGATGCGGCGGTAGATCGCCTTGTTGTCGTAATAGCCTGCGATCAGGCCGGACAGGAACAGGAACACCCCGGCGATGGCGGCGTGGGGCAGCGCCAGGCTGTGGATGGGATCGATGTCGTGCAGCAGGCGCTGCGCCTTGGCCACGTCCACCACCGGCGCGCCGAAGGCGGCCTGCCAGGCGAAGGCGATCAGGCCGGCGGTGGGGATGGCCAGCAGCACGTTGCCGAGGATGGCGACGAACTGGGTGCGCATCACTTTGACCACCAGGTCGGCCAGGTCCTCCAGCTGTTTCTTGTGGCCGTTGTTTTCATGCAGCACCGCGGCGATGCGCGCGGCGGTCATCGCCGGCTGCTTGGTGGCGATGGTCAGGTGCAGGATCTGCACGATGATGAAGCCGATGGCGTAGTTGAGGCCGAAGGCGATGCCTTCCCACAGCGGCGGCAGGTGGCCGCGGCTGAGCATCAGCTTGATCAGCGCCATGAAGCCGACGATCAGGCCGGCGCCCATCGCCGCCTTGGCCATCGCGGACCATTCCTTGCGGCTTTCCGCGATGTAGTGCTCGCCGTGGCGGCCGGCGTGCTCGGTGACTTGCAGCGCCAGCAGCTCCACATTGGACTTGAACAGGTCGCGCAGGCTGTATTTGCGGTTTTCGGCGCGGGCGAAGGTGACGATGAGCTGAAACAAATGCGGCTGCGAGGCCGGGTCGTGCTCCGGGTCCAGAATGGCCAGCAGCGCGCGGATGCGGGCGATGCTCTGCGCCAGCCGCAGGCCGTGGTAGGTGAGGTTGACCGAGATGCCGAAGCGGCGCGCGTTCTTGCGCACCTTGTTGAGAATGCTCTCGCACTGGTCCAGCAGCACCAGCACGTGCTTGTCGTCCTCGGCGCGCGGCAGGCCTTCCACCAGATCGCGGCGGTAGCCGTCGACATAGCGCTGCACTTCGGCGTTCAGATTGAGAAACGGCGATTCGAAGCGCTCGATGTCCGGGTTGATGCGCACCAGCTCGGGTTCCAGGCCGATGGCGGTGATCTGAGCCGACAGCACTTGCACCGATTCCAGCAATTGCAGCCGGGTCTGCTGCCAGCCGTCGGCGTTGTCGTTCTCCTGCCAGGCCATCGCCCGCCACAGCGCGTGCCAGGTGGCGTCGGGAATCGCCGCCAGCCAGACGTAGTCCTGCTTCCAGCTGAACAGCCGGCTGAAGCGGTCCTGCAGCGAGTCCGCCTTGTAGGGCATGGGCAGGATGCGCTCGCCGACGCGGCGCAGCAAGGTGGAGCCGAAGCCTTCGTTGGCCAGGATGCCGCATTCGGTGTACAGCGGGATCTGCCGGGTTTCGGTCAGCAATTGCAGCAGCGCCTTGCGCAAGGCCGCGCGGTAGTCGGAATGATGCTCCAGCAGATAGGACAGCGCTTGCAGGTTGACGACCGCTTGTTGCGGCTTGCCGGCGTCGTCGGGGCGCAGGCACTGCAGCAGGGCGGACAGGGCGTCGAGCTGGGCCGGCGCTTGGCTGATCTGGCGCAAGGCCTGTTCCAGGCTGGGGGACTGAATGTTTTCGCTCATCTAGGGTGCTGGTTTGGGTGCAAGTGGGTGGCGGGGGGCTCGATTCCGGCCTTCTGATCTTAATGGTAGGCGCAAGCGGCCTGATTTTCCTGCGCGGGCGGACGGCTGGCGGCGCGTGGAATCGGCAACGGGGATTAGAGATGGGGACGATTGATTCAGTTTCCAGCTTTGCTTGCAAAATCGCGCAATTGACACCTTACTGACCAGTAAGTAGAGTGCTTCGCATGACTCAAGGCTCCGACCCCAAGACCGACACCCGCAAGCGCATTCTGGACATCGCCGAGCAACTGCTGCTCAGCCGGGGCTTCAACGCTTTCAGCTACCAGCACATCAGCTCGGAGCTGGGCGTGCGCAACGCCGCCATTCATTATCATTTCCCCAAGAAAAGCGATCTGGGCGTGGCCTTGATCCAGCGTTACCGCCGGCGTTTCCAACGCTTCATCGACCAGCAGGCGGCGCTGGACCCCGGCGCGCAGCTGGAGGCGTATTTCGGTTTGAGCGACAGCTATTACCGGCAGCACCGGCAGATCTGCCCCAGCGGCATTCTCAGCACCGAGTTTCTGACGCTGCCGGAGGAGATGCAGCGCGAGGCAGCGGCCTTCATCGACGAGATGCGGCTGTGGGCGGTGGACATCACCCGGCGCGGCGCGGCCTGCGGCCAGATGCGCTACGCCGGCACGCCGGAGGCCATCGGCATGATGCTGTTTTCCGCGCTGCAAGGCGCTTTGCAGCTGGCGCGCATCGACGACGGCGCGCTGGACACCATCAAGCGGCAGGTGCGCGCGATATTGGGCTTGCCCGGGCATTGAGTGCCGGAATCACGACAACAACAGAGGGGCGCTACATGGAGTACAAGAAAAACAGCATGAGCCGCATTGCCGACAAAGTGGGCAAGTTGCCGGCGGGGATGCGCAGCACGGTATTGAGCATGATGTTCGGCAAGATCGTGCCGTTTCTGTCCACCGCCGGCCTGCGTTTCGAGGAGGTGGGCCATCAGCGCTTGACGGTGTCCATCCGCAACCGCAAAAAGGTGCAGAACCACATTCGCGGCGTGCACGCCGCGGCGATGGCCCTGCTGGCGGAGACGTCTACCGGCTTCGTCGTCGGCATGAATATGCCGGACGACAAGCTGATGCTGCTCAAGTCGATGAAGGTCAACTACGTGCGCCGCTCGCAGGGCGATATGCGCGCGGTGGCCAGCCTGAACGCCGAGCAGATCCAACTGATGCACGATACGGAAAAGGGCGAGGTGCTGGTGCCGGTGCTGGTCACCGACGAATCCGGCGAATCTCCGATCGAATGTGAAATGCTGTGGGCGTGGATTCCCAAGAAGCGCCCGGAACAGGGAGCGGCGGCATGATCAATCTGGAAACGATGCGCGTAGAACTGAACCAGCACGTGGCGCTGATCCGCCTCAATCGCGCGGACAAGGCCAATGCGCTGAACTGGCAGATGTGGCAGGACTTGCGCGCGGCCTTCGAGTGGCTGGACGACGCACCGGAGGCGCGCGTGGGCGTGCTGGCCGGCGAGGGCCGCCATTTCTGTTCCGGCATAGACCTGGGCATGCTGATGGGCGTGCAGGCGGAGATCGCCGACGATTGCGAGGCGCGCAAGCGCGAGAAGCTGCGTCGGCTGATCCTGGATCTGCAGGACTGCGTCAACAGCCTGGAGCGCTGCCGCAAGCCGGTGATCGCCGCGGTGCACGGCGCCTGCGTCGGCGGCGGCCTGGACATCGCGCTGACCGCGGATTTCCGTGTCGCCGCGGCGGACGCGGTGTTCTCGGTGCGCGAGATCGACGTGGGCATGGTGGCCGACGTGGGTTCGCTGCAGCGCTTGCCGCGCGTGGTGGGCGAGGGTCTGGCGCGCGAACTGGCGCTGACCGGCCGCGACGTGGCCGCGGAGGAGGCGCTGGCGATGCGCCTGGTCAACCGCGTGCTGCCGGACGCCGACGCCGCGCTGGAGTCTGCGCTGGAGTCGGCGCGGCTGATCGCCGCCAAGTCGCCGCTGTCGATGCGCGGCTGCAAGGACGTGCTCAACTACAGCCGCGACCACTCGGTGGCGGACGGCCTTAATTATGTGGCGACCTGGAACGCGGCGATGCTGATCTCCGAGGACATCCAGAAGGCCGGCATGGCGATCCTGACCGGCCACGCGGCGCAGTTCCGCGACTGAGCGCGGCTCGTCCGTCGTCCCCTCAATGGCGCCTCAGGGCGCCATTGTTCTTGGCGGCGGCGCCAAGTCCGCCGCGCGGCCTTGAACAGGCCCGGCGGCGGGCAAAGAAAAAGAGGCGCGGAGCGCCTCTTCGGGGTCTAGCGGTTTGACGGGCTTACTGGGCGGCGCTGGCGGCCGGCGCGGCGGCGGCTTCGCCGCCGACGGTGGACACCACTTCCCACTTGCCGCCCTTGACCTGGTACACGGTGACCGCGCCGTTCTTGATGTCGCCCTTGTCGTCAAAGGCGATCTTGCCGGTCACGCCGGTGTAGCCGGTCTTGCCCACTTCGGCCAGATAGGTTTTGGGGTCGGTGGACTTGGCGCGCTTCATCGCGTCCACCAGCACCATCACCGCGTCGTATTCATACGGCGCGTAGATCTGCACCTCGGTGTTGAACTGCTTCTTGAACTTGTCGTTGAAGGCGGCGAAGCCCGGCATCTTGTCGCGCGGCACGCCGCAGCTGGACGCGTACTGGCCGTCGGAGGCCTCGCCGGCCAGCTTGATGAATTCCGGCGTTTGCCAGCCGTCGCCGCCCATCAGCTTGGCCTTGAGGCCCAGGCGCTGCATCTGCTTGGCCAGCGGGCCGGCTTGCGCGTCCATGCCGCCGTAGAAGATCAGGTCCGGCTTGCTGGCCTTGATCGAGGTCAGGATGGCGTTGAAGTCGGTGGCGGTGTTGGTGGTGAACTCGCGTTTCACCACTTCGGCGCCCTTGCCCTTGACCGCGGCCTCGAACTGATCGGCCAGGCCCTGGCCGTAGGCGGTGCGGTCGTCGATGATGGCGATCTTCTTGGCTTTCAGGCCGACGGCGGCGAATTCGCCCAGCGCGCGGCCCTGCTGCACGTCGTTGGCGATCACACGGAAGGTGGTCTTGAAGCCTTGCTTGGTGTAGTCCGGGTTGGTGGCGGACGGGGAGATCTGCGGAATGCCGGCGTCGGAGTAAATCTTGGACGCGGGGATGGTGGTGCCGGAGTTCAGGTGGCCCACCACGCCGGCCACGCCGGCGTCAACCAGGCGCTGCGCCACTTGGGTGCCGATCTTCGGGTCGCCCTGGTCGTCTTCCGACACCAGTTCGAATTTGAGCTTCTTGCCGCCGATTTCCACGCCGGCGGCGTTCAAATCGGCGATGGCCAGCTTGGCGCCGTATTCGTTGTCCTTGCCCAGATGGGAAATCGGACCGGACATCGGCGATACCTGGCCGATCTTGACGACGGCGCCGTCGCCTGCGGCTTGAGCCGGGGCCGAAGCCGCCTGGTTGGCGGCCGGTTGCTCTTGCTTGCCGCAGGCGGCCAGGGTCATGGCGGCAGCGGCAATGACGCTGAGGCGGACATATTTGTTCATGTGATGTATCCCCTGATTCTCTATTCTGTAGACTCTAGTCATCTCTTTGTGGCCAACGGTATTTGGTGAAAATGACCATTGGTTGCGTTTGATTATGGGTAGCTGTTTGCGCGAGTGTCAATGTCAAAACCGGGGAGGGGTGCAACTATTTGTAAACTTCTTGGCTAATGGTGTGTCTAAAGCGCAAACGCCACCTGGAATAACTGCCAGGTGGCGTTTCTTGTTTTTCAAGTTTTTGAATTTAAACGACTTGTTCGAATTTTTGCGAGCAGTCCGGTTTCAAGTCTTGGCGCCCAGGGCCTGGGCGCGTTGCTGGCGCAGCGGGGCGTTTTCCTCCGGGGCCTCGCACCATCCCGCCAGATTCTGTTTGATCATAGTCGAGATTGCGTGAATCCATTGCGGATTTTCATTCAAACACGAAATGTATCGATATTCGCCGCCGCCGTGGCTGAGGAAGGTTTCCTTGCCTTCCATCGCGATTTCCTCCAGCGTTTCCAGGCAGTCGGCGATAAAGCCGGGACAGAGAATATCCAGCTTGCCGGTCTTGTCCTTGCCCAACTGAGCCAATACTTCGCTGGTATAAGGCTGCAGCCATTCGGCGCGGCCGAAGCGGCTTTGGAAGCAGACTTGATACTCTTGTTGCGACAAACCCAATTCTTCCGCCAATAAGCGGCCGGTTTTCTGACATTCGCAGTGATAGGGGTCGCCTTTGTCGCGAGTGAAACGCGGCACGCCGTGAAAGCTCATCACCAATTTGTCGCCGCGGCCGTGTTGTAGCCAATGCGCGCGCACTTGTTCCGCCAGCGCGCGGATATAGCCGGGGTCGTCGTGGAAATGGCGAACGGTGCGCAGCTCCGGCATATTGCGCAGCTTCATCAGCGCGCGGAACAACTGGTCCAGCGCGGTGGCGCTGGAGGAGGCCGCGTATTGCGGATACAGCGGCACCACCAGCAGCCGCTCCACGCCCTGTTCGCGCATGCGGGCGACGACGTTTTCCACCGAGGGCTCGCCGTAGCGCATGGCGAAGTCCACCACCAGATTGCGCAAGCCCATCTCGCCCAGCTGGCCCTTGATCAGCGCCGCCTGTTTGCGGGTGTGGGTGTAGAGCGGCGAGCCGTCCTTTTCCCAGATCGCCGCGTATTTCTTGGCGGACTGAGCGGGGCGGGTGTTCAGGATCACGCCGTTGAGGATCAGCCACCAGAGCGCGCGCGGGATTTCGATCACGCGGCGGTCGGACAGGAATTCTTTCAGATAGGGACGCAGGGCCTTGGCGGTGGGCGCTTGCGGCGTGCCCAGATTCATCAGCAGCACGCCGGTCTTGGGCGCGTAGTCGTGGCGAAAAGGGGGTTCGGGCTTGAAATCCGCCATGCGGGACCTCTTGGTTGGGGCCGGGCGGCGTGACGCCCGGGCGGTTTTTTTTGGGGGGTCTTAGTCTTCGCGGGACGGCGCCAGCACTGCGCGGTTGCCGTTGCTTTCCATCGCCGAAACCAGGCCGGCCGATTCCATCTGCTCGATCAGCCGCGCGGCGCGGTTGTAGCCTATGCGCAGATGGCGCTGCACCGAGGAAATCGACGCCTTGCGCGTCTTGAGCACGATGGCGACGGCCTCGTCGTACAGCGGGTCGGCCTCGCCGTCCGTGTCGCCGTCGAGGCCGGAGGACGAACCGTCGTCGCCCTCGCTCTGGCCGGTGAGAATGCCTTCCACGTAATCCGGCCCGCCGGTGCTTTTCAGGAATTCCACCACATGGTGGACCTCCTCGTCGGCGACGAAGGCGCCGTGCACCCGCACCGGGTAGCCGGTGCCCGGCGGCAGATAGAGCATATCGCCCTGGCCGAGCAGGGTTTCCGCGCCCATCTGGTCCAGAATGGTGCGGCTGTCTATCTTGCTGGACACCTGGAAGGCGATCCGCGTCGGGATGTTGGCCTTGATCAGGCCGGTGATCACGTCCACCGACGGCCGCTGGGTGGCCAGGATCAGATGGATGCCGGCGGCGCGCGCCTTCTGCGCCAGGCGCGCGATCAATTCCTCTATCTTCTTGCCGGCCACCATCATCAGGTCGGCCAGCTCGTCTATCACCACCACGATCAGCGGCAGGGTGTCCAGCGGCTCCGGCGTTTCCGGCGACAGGCTGAACGGGTTGGGAATTTTCTCGCCGGCCTTGTCCGCGTCCTTGATCTTCTGGTTGAAGCCGGCCAGGTTGCGCACGCCCAGCTTGGACATCAGCTTGTAGCGCCGCTCCATCTCCGCCACGCACCAGTTGAGCGCGTTGGCGGCCTGTTTCATGTCGGTGACCACCGGGGCCAGCAGGTGCGGGATGCCTTCGTAGATCGACAGCTCCAGCATCTTGGGGTCGACCATGATCAGTCGTACTTCCTTGGGCGTGGACTTGTACAGCAGCGACAGGATCATCGCGTTGATGGCCACCGATTTGCCGGAGCCGGTGGTGCCGGCCACCAGCACGTGCGGCATCTTGGCGAGGTCGGCGGACACCGGCTGGCCGGCGATGTCCTTGCCCAGCGCCATGGTCAGCTTGGAGGCCATGTTCTGGTAGCCGTCGGAGCCGACGATCTCCGACAGTCGCACGATCTGGCGTTTGGGATTGGGCAGTTCCAGGCCCATATAGGTCTTGCCGGGAATGGTTTCCACCACGCGGATGGAGACCAGGGACAGCGCGCGCGCCAGGTCCTTCATCAGGTTGACCACCTGGGCGCCCTTGACGCCGACCGCCGGTTCCACCTCGTAGCGGGTGATCACCGGGCCGGGATAGGCAGCCACCACTTTGACGTCGACGCCGAAGTCGGCCAGCTTGCGCTCGATCAGCCGCGAGGTGTATTCCACGGTGTCCTGCGACACCGGCTCCTGTTGTTCCTTGGGCGCTTCCAGCAGGGTCAGGCCGGGCAGCGCGCCGTCCTTGGGGTCGGCGAACAAGGATTGCTGCACCGGCTTCTGCGCCTTGGTGGACAGCGGCACGTCCAGCACCGGCGGTTCGATGCGCAGAGGGATTTTCTCTTCGTTCTTCTTTTTCTCGGTGGTGATCTTGGCTTCGCGCTTCTGTGCGGTTTCCTTGCCGATTTCCCTGTCCTTGCGCGCCTGCCAGCTGTGCCACAGCTTCAGGGCGCCGTCTTCCAGCGCGCCGCCCAGGCGTTCCATGATGTCCAGCCAGGACAGGCCGGTGAACAGGGAGAAGCCGATGGCGGCCAGCACGCTGAGCAACAGGTAGGCGCCGGACAGGCCCAGGCCGTGGGCGATGCCGAGGCCGATGAAATGGCCCAGCATGCCGCCGGCGGACAGCGGCAGGTTCAGCGCTTTTTCCGCCAGGATGATGGCTTCTATGCTGGCGCTGGAAAACAGCAGCAGCAGAAAGCCGCCGATGGCGGCGACGGTGATCGGGTTGAGCTTGAAGCCCAGGGTTTCCATCCGCTGATAGCCCCAGGCGATGGCCACCAGGCAGAACACCACCAGCCACCAGGCGGACAGGCCGAACACGTAGAGCAGCATGTCGGACAGCCAGGCGCCGAAAGCGCCGCCGTAGTTGCGCACCGTGGGGTCGGAAGAGCTGTGGGACCAGGAGGGGTCGAGCGGGGAGTAGCTGGCCAGCACCAGCACCAGATAGACGGCCAGCACGGCCATCAGCAGCCACCACGCCTCGCGCAGCAGCGAGGCCAGCTGCGGCGGCAACGGCGTCTGGCTGTTTTTGACTACGGCTTTGCGCTTGAAAAGTCGCATTTTTCTCTTGTTCGGCTATGACTGTCGCTGATTATAGCCTGACACGCCCGGTTTAAGCGTGTCGGAATGTATTCAGCTTTGCTGACAAGACTTGATGGCGTTCCCTGTTGAAACGCCTAGCGGGGGTAGAGCGCGCCGAGCACGCGCCCGCCGGCCGCGCCGGTCACTTCTGGCAGGTTGCCGGCCAGGCGGCGCAGGAAGCGCCAGCCCAGCCAGGCGAAGGCGGCGGCTTCCACCTGGTGTTCGGGCAGGCCCAGCGCGGCGGTGCCGGCGATGTCTTGCTCCGGCAGCAGCGCGGCCAGCCGGCGCATCAGCGCGCCGTTGCGCGCGCCGCCGCCGCAGACGAAGACCGTCTGATTGGCCGGGCAGAGCAGGGCGATGGCCTGGGCGACGCTGCGCGCGCTCAATTCCAGCAGCGTGGCCTGCACGTCGACGGCGGGCACGTGGCGGCCCAGCAGCTTTTGTTCCAGCCAGGGCAGGTCGAACAGATCGCGGCCGGTGCTCTTGGGCGGCGGCTGACGGAAGAAGGGCTCGTCCAGCAGCGCCTGCAGCAGCGAGGCCTCCACCGCGCCCTGGGCCGCCCATTGGCCGTCGGCGTCGTAGGGCTGGCCCTGGTGGCGCAGGCACCAGGCGTCCATCAGCATATTGCCGGGGCCGCAGTCGAAGCCGACCACCGCTTGGCCGGGGTGCAGCCGGGTCAGATTGCTGATGCCGCCTAGGTTCAGGATCACGCGGTTTTGCGTCGGCGAGCCGAACACCGCCTGATGGAAGGCCGGCACCAGCGGCGCGCCCTGGCCGCCGGCGGCGAGGTCGCGGCTGCGGAAGTCGGCGATCACGTCGATGCCGCTCAGCTCGGCCAGGCGGGCCATATTGCCGATCTGCCAGGTATAGCCTGCGTCCGGCGCGTGGCGTATGGTCTGGCCGTGGCTGGCGACGGCGGCGATGTCGGCCGGCTTCAGTCCTTGCGCGGCCAGCAGGCCGTTGACCGCCTGGGCGTAGAGTTCGGCCAGTTCATTGGCCAGCCGGGCGGCGCGGTCCAGTTCGTTGTCGCCGCGGGCTTGCAGCGCCAGCGCCTGTTCGCGCAGCCGCGGCGGGTAGGCGACGAAATGGTCGGCCTCGACGCTGGGCGCGCCCTGTTCGTCGAAGCGCACCAGCACGGCGTCGACGCCGTCCAGGCTGGTGCCGGACATCAGTCCGATCAAGCGTTCATTCATCAGTCTAGCAATGCGATATTGGTGGGCAGTTCGCGCAGCAGTTTCAGGTGCGCGGTCAGCGATTGGTTGCCGGATTTGAATTCGGCCAGCTGGGTGGCGCTCAGGCCCGGCGTCGGCAGCGCGTTGGTGGCCGGGTCCACCGCCTGGCCGTTGATCCGCACTTCAAAGTGCAGATGCGGGCCGGTGGAGCGGCCGGTGCTGCCGACATAGCCTATCACTTCGCCGGCCTTGACGCTCTTGCCGGCGCGCGCGCCTTGGGCGAAGCGGCTCATGTGCGCGTACAGCGTGGTCATTTTCTGATTGTGGCGGATTTCCACCATATTGCCATAGCCGTTCTGGCGTTCCACCTTGACCATGGTGCCGTCGGCCGGGGCGATGATGGGGGTGCCGGTGGCGGCGGCGTAGTCCACGCCGGAGTGCAGGCGCAGCGAGCGCAGTATCGGATGCTTGCGGAAGCCGAAGCCGGAACTGATGCGGGCGTTGGCCACCGGCTGGTGGCTGAAGCCCTGCTTGATCGGCTTGCCCAGCGCGTCGTAATAGGCGCCGGATTCGCTGTCGTGGGCGAAGTAGAAGGCCTGGTGCAGCTTGCCGGAGCGCTGGATTTCCACCGCCAGCAGGTTGCCGGCGGCGATGGGGGCGCCGTTGTAGAGCAGGGTCTCGTACACCAGATTGATGCGGTCGCCCTTGCCCAGCGAGTTGATGTTGAACTGGTCGGCGAAGATTTCCGACAGCTGGGCGCGGATGTCGCGCGGCACCTGGGCCTTGGCCAGCGCGGCGCCTACCGAGCGGGTGATCAGCAGCGAGCGCACCGTCTGCACCGCCTCGGTGGCGATCGGGTCGGCGCTGGCCTGCCATTCGCCGTTGACCTTTTCGACGGCCACCAGCACTTGTTCGCCGTTCTCGTCGTCATTGAGAAAACGCAGGCCGAACAATTCGCCCAAGTCGTTGGTCTGCACCGACAGCGTGGCGCCGGTCTTCAACTTGAGCAAGTCCTTGGACAGCGGGCTGGAGTGCAGGAAGCGGTTGGCCTCGCTGTCGCGGATGCCCTGCCGGTTCAGCACGCGGGCGATGGTGTCGCCGCGCTGGATCGCCTCGTCGCGCCAGTAACGGGTGCCGCTTTCGCTGAAGCTGAAGGCGGGCAGGCTCAATCGTTCGGTGACTTCTTTTTGCTGGATGTCCGGGGCGGCGGGTTGGGCGCCGTTCTGAGCCACGGCGAAGGCGGTGGCCATGCCGAACAAGGGCAGGGAGGCGGCCGCGCCGATCAAGCTCAGATGGTGGTTCATCAGCTTGTGGAAGCATTTTTGCGGGATATGTAGCAGTTTGCGATAATCCATCGTTCACTATAAAAGGCTGGCCGTGGGCCAACCTTTGTAAATTCCGTATTTGCCAATCACAGGCCTTGCGGCCGCGTCTCAACATTTGGGGAGCTTGCGCGGCATAAGTTCCTGTGCAAACTGTAAATTATAGCCGCGATTCCGGATGCTATCCGCCTGATTTCGCCCGGCGCCCATGCCAGGGCGTTTTTGCAAGGCTTTGATATTACTTCGATCTCGTCATCCATGTGTAGCGATAAATGAAATTGACATTGTTGTTGCCCGGTCTGCTCTGGCTGGACGGCCACGACGGCGCCGATGTGTGCAAGGGCCTGCAGCTTCCGGCCCTGCAGCGCCTGCTGGGCCAGGGCGAGCGCGCCGCCAAACCGGCGACGCTGAGCGAACTTTTGACCGCGCCGTGGCGCGGCTCCGCGGCGGGCCTGGCGCGCTTGCGGGCGCGCGCCGCCGGCATGCCGGCGGAACGGGGCGACTGGCTGCTGGCCGATCCGGTGCATGTGCGCGTGGACCGCGACCGCGCCTTGCTGGCCGATATCGGCGTGATGAGCTTGAGCCAGGCCGAGGCCGAAACCCTGGCCGACGCGGCTAACCGCCATTTCGCCGACGACGGCTGGCGCATCCATCCGCTGGAGCCCGGGCGCTGGCTGCTGCAGCTGGACGCGCCGGCCGCCGCCAGCTTCAGCCCGCTGCCGGACGTGGTGGGCGAGGACATCAACGAGCACTTGCCGCAGGGCGAGCGCGGCCTGGACTGGAGCCGGCTGCTGAATGAATTGCAGATGCTGCTGTACGCGCATCCGCTGAACGACGAGCGCGAGGCGCGCGGCGAGCTCGGCGTCAACAGCCTGTGGCTGTGGGGCGGCGGCGTGGAGCCGGGCTGGCGCGCGCCGGCGGAGCAGGTGTTCGCCGACGAGGACTGGCTGGGCTGGATCGCAGCCGAGGCCGGCGAGCCCTGCCTGCCGGCGCCTTACGACTTCGCCGGCTTCATCGACCAGGCCGGCGGGCGCGACAGCTTGCTGGCGCTGGACGCCTTGCAGGCGGCGGCGCAGTACCGCGACGCCTGGGGCTGGCGCGAAACCTTGCAGCGGCTGGAGCGCGATTGGTTCGCGCCCCTGCTGCAGGCCTTGCGCCAGGGCCGGATCGACAGCCTGGCCTTGCGCGCTCACGGCCCCGGCGGGCTGGAATTGAAGGTGAGCCGCAACGACCTGTGGAAATTCTGGAAGCGGCCGCTGCCGTTGTCCGCCTTGTATTGAGAAAACATGTCCCAAATCGTTTCCCGAAGCATTCCCGCCGACACTCACGAACAATTGCTGCGCCAGGGCCTGAGCCCGCTGATGGCGCGGCTGTACGCCGCGCGCGGCATCTGCGACTGCGCCGAGCTGGATTACGGCCTCAAGGCGCTGCTGCCTTATCAGAGCCTGAAAAACATCCTGCCGATGGCGAGCCGGCTGGCCGACGCCATCGCCGATAAGCAGCGCCTGCTGGTGGTGGCCGATTACGACGCCGACGGCGCCACCGCCTGCGCGGTGGCGGTCAAGGGCTTGTCCATGCTGGGCGCGCGCGTCGACTTCATCGTGCCCAACCGCTTCGAGTACGGCTACGGCCTGACCCCGGAGATCGTGGAGCTGGCCGCGCGTCAGAGCCCGGACATCATCGTCACCGTCGACAACGGCATCGCCAGCGTGGACGGCGTGCTCGCCGCCAAGGCGCGCGGCATCGAGGTGCTGGTCACCGACCACCACCTGCCCGGCGACGTGTTGCCGGAGGCGCTGATCGTCAATCCCAATCAACCCGGCTGCGAATTCCCGTCCAAGAATCTGGCCGGCGTCGGCGTGATGTTCTACGTGCTGCTGGCGCTGCGCGCCGAAATGCGCCGGCGCGGCGTGTTCGACGAGCGCGGCCAGCCCAATCTGGGCGAACTGCTGGACTACGTGGCGCTGGGCACGGTGGCCGACGTGGTGCGGCTGGACCAGAACAACCGCACCCTGGTGGAAAACGGCCTCAAGCGCATGCGCGCCGGCCGCATGGTGCCGGGCATCGCCGCCTTGTTCCGCGTCGCCGGCCGCGCCCATTACAAGGCCAACACCTTCGACCTGGGATTCACGCTGGGTCCGCGGCTGAACGCCGCCGGGCGGTTGGACGACATGAGCCTGGGCATCGCCTGTCTGCTGGCGGGCAATGAGGAGCAGGCCATGCGGCTGGCGCAGCAGCTGGATCAGCTCAACCGCGAGCGGCGCAGCATCGAACACGGCATGCAGGACGAGGCGCTGGCGGCGCTGTCCGGCATCGACGCCGACAACCGCTACACGCTTAGCCTGTTCCGCGACGACTGGCATCAGGGCGTGGTCGGCATCGTTGCCTCCCGGCTCAAGGAGCGTTTTCACCGGCCGGCCATCGTGTTCGCGCCCGGCGACAACGGCGAGATCAAGGGCTCCGGCCGCTCGATTCCCGGCTTCCATCTGCGCGACGCGCTGGACCTGGTGTTCAAGCGCCATCCCGGCCTGATCCTCAAGTTCGGCGGCCACGCGATGGCGGCCGGCCTGAGCTTGCAACAGACGCGCTTCGACGAATTCCAGCGCGCTTTCGAGGCGGTGGCGCGCGAACTGCTGGAAGAGCGCCATCTGACCCGCACCATTGAGACCGACGGCAGCCTGGCGCCGCGCGAATTGAACCTGGCCTTTGCCGAACAGTTGGCGGCCGAGGTGTGGGGCCAGGGCTTCCCGGTGCCTTACTTCCACGACCGTTTCGCGGTGATGAGTCAGCGCGTGGTCGGCGACAAGCACTTGAAGCTGCGGCTGGCGCGCGACGGCGAGGAGTTCGACGCCATGCTGTTCAATCAGGTGGAGTGGCTGCCGGACAACGTCGACGCGGTTTATCAGCTGATCGCCAACGAGTGGCAGGGCCGCAAGGAACTGCAAGTGTATCTGCAGCATTGGGCGGCGGCGTGAGCGGACAGGCGGACACGCGCCGGCTGGTGCTGACCGGCGGCCCCGGCGCGGGCAAGAGCGCCTTGCTCGAAGCCTTGCGCGCCGCCGGGCATTCGGTGATGGACGAGGCCGGCCGCGCCATCATCCAGGACCAGACGCTGATCGGCGGGCGCGCCTTGCCCTGGGTGGATCCCGGCGCCTTCGCCGAGGCGATGCTGACCTGGGAGTTGCGCAGCCTGCGGCTGGCGGCGGACCTGCCCGGGCCGGTGTTCTTCGACCGCGGCCTGCCCGACGTGCTTGGCTATCTGGATTTGCTGGGCCTGCCGATTCCCGCCCACATGCAAGCCGCCGCCGAGCGTTTCCCTTACCATCGCCAAGTGTTCTTGCTGCCGCCGTGGCGCGACATCTTCGTTCAGGACCAGGAGCGCAAGCAGAGTTTCGCCGAGGCGGAGCGCACTTGCGAGGCGATGGAGCGGACGTATCGGCGTCTGGCTTATCAAATCATCGAAGTGCCGCCGGCGCCGTTGGCGCAGCGGCTCCGCTTCGTCATCGAACAATCGCTGCCGGGCCGCTGAGAGCGGGCCGGCCCATTTGAGGCTTCACGATGGAAATGTTGGTGATCGGCCTGCTGCTGGGCCTGTTGAGCGCAGGCGCCGCCGCCGTCATGCTGCGCGGCCGTTTCGCACGGCAGACGGCGGACCAGCGAGCGCAACAGGAGATGCTGCGTCTGCAGCTGGACGAGTGCAGGGAACGGGAGCAGGCCGCGCGCGCGCAATTGCAGCAGCAGGGGCAGCAACTGGGCGACGCTCAGACCCAGTTGGGCGCCTATGTGGCGCGCGCTCAGCGCGTGCCGGAACTGGAGCGGCAGGCGCAGGACAGGGAGCGGCAGCTGGATCTGCTGCAAGCAGAGCTGCGGCGCGTCGGCGCGCTGCTGGCCGCCAGCGAAGAGCAGGGCAAGATGCTGGCCGTTCTGCAAGGGCGGACGCAGACCCAGGGCGAGGAGATTACCCGTCTGACCGCGCGAGAACAGGAATTGACGACGCTGCTGGAGCAGGAGCGCGGCCAGAACGCGGAAAAACTGGCCTTGCTGGCCGAGGCGCGCGAAAGCATGGCGGGGCAGTTCAAGGCGCTGGCCGGCGACATCCTGGAAGAGAAGGCCAAGCGCTTCACCGAGCAGAATCAGCAGAATCTCGGCCACCTGCTCGGGCCCTTGCAGCAGCGGCTGCAGGATTTCGGCAAGCTGGTGCAGGACAGCTACGAGAAAGACAGCCAGGGGCGCTTGTCGCTGGAGACCGAGCTCAAGCGCCTGCAAGAGCTCAACGTCCGGCTGGGCGACGACGCCATCGCGCTGACCCGGGCGCTGACCGGCGCCAGCAGCAAGGCGCAGGGCTCCTGGGGCGAGATGGTGCTGGAGCGGGTGCTGGAAACCTCCGGCCTGCACAAGGACCGCGAGTACCGGGTGCAGGTGTCCGACGTGGTGGCCGGCGAGGACGGCAACCGCCGCTACCAGCCGGACGTGGTGATAGACCTGCCGGAAGGCAAGCAGCTGGTGGTGGATTCCAAGGTGTCGCTGAACGCCTATGTGCGCTACACCGCCGCCGAGGACGAGGCCGAGCGGGCGGCGGAGATGAAGGCCCACGTGGCGGCCATCCGCAACCACATCCGCGCGCTGTCGGAGAAGCGCTATCAGGACTTGTACCGCTTGAACACCCTGGACTTCGTGTTTATGTTCATTCCGGTGGAGCCGGCCTATCTGCTGGCGGTGCAGCAGGACATGAGCTTGTTCAACGAGGCTTTCGAGCGCCGCATCATGATCGTCGGGCCCAGCACCCTGCTGGCGACGCTGCGCACCGTGGCCAGCATCTGGCGTTATGAGTACCAGAACCAGAACGCGCAGGAGGTCGCGCGTCAGGGCGGGGCGATGTACGACAAATTCGTCGGCTTCGCCGCCAATCTGGAGAAACTGGGCAAGCAGCTGGACGTGGCGCGCGACAGCTTCGGCGACGCGATGAAGCAGCTGTCCAGCGGTCGCGGCAATCTGGTGGCCAGCGCCGAGCGGCTGCGCAAGCTGGGGGTGCGCAATAACAAGCAATTACAGCAGCATCTTAAACTGGGCGCGGCGGAAGACGAGGGCGCGGAAGGGCCGGAGGAGCCTGCTCCGGACTGACGGAAGTCAGTTGGAGATGACCGTTTCGTGATAGAATACGGGCTGTCATTACCTATGCTGGCCGCCCTGCGGCGGGCGCGTGAATGCACCCGCAATCGCAGGGCGGCCTGTTCATCCTTACGAATCAAGAAACTATGACCGATAACCTGTTCGCCAAGGAAACCATCCCCATCAGCCTCGAAGAGGAGATGCGTCGCTCTTATCTGGATTACGCGATGAGCGTGATCGTGGGCCGCGCCTTGCCTGATGTGCGCGATGGCCTGAAGCCGGTGCACCGTCGGGTGCTGTACGCCATGCACGAGCTGTCCAACGACTGGAACCGCGCGTACAAGAAATCGGCGCGTATCGTTGGCGACGTGATCGGTAAATACCACCCGCACGGCGACAGCGCGGTATACGACACCATCGTGCGCCTGGCGCAGGATTTTTCGCTGCGCTACCCCTTGGTGGACGGTCAGGGCAACTTCGGTTCGGTGGACGGCGACAACGCCGCCGCGATGCGGTACACCGAGATCCGCATGGCGCGCATCGCCCACGAGCTGCTTGCCGACATCGAGAAGGAAACCGTGGACTTCGGTCCCAACTACGACGGTTCCGAGCACGAGCCGCTGATCCTGCCGGCCAAGATCCCCAATCTGTTGATCAACGGTTCTTCCGGCATCGCCGTGGGCATGGCCACCAATATCCCGCCGCACAACCTCAACGAGGTGGTGGACGCCTGCCTGGCCTTGCTGGCCAACAGCGAACTGACCATTGACGAGCTGATCGACATCATCCCGGCGCCGGACTTCCCCACCGCCGGCATCATCTACGGCACCGCCGGCGTCAAGGAAGGCTACCGCACCGGCCGCGGCCGCGTGATCATGCGCGCGCGCGTCCATTTCGAAGACATCGGCAAGGGCGACCGCCAGGCCATCATCGTCGACGAGATTCCGTACCAGGTGAACAAGGCGCGGCTGCTGGAACGCATCGGCGAGCTGGTGCGCGATAAGCAGATCGAAGGCATTTCCGACCTGCGCGACGAATCCGACAAGTCCGGCATGCGCGTGGTGATCGAGCTCAAGCGCGGCGAAATGCCGGAAGTGGTGCTCAATCACCTGTACAAGCTGACCCAGCTGCAGGACAGCTTCGGCATCAATATGGTGGCGCTGGTGGACGGCCAGCCGCGCCTGCTGAACCTGAAGCAGATCCTGGTGGAATTCCTGCGTCACCGCCGCGAAGTGGTGACCCGCCGCACCATCTTCGAACTGCGCAAGGCGCGCGAACGCGGCCACATCCTGGAAGGCCTGGCCGTCGCGCTGTCCAACGTCGACGAAATCATCGCGCTGATCAAGGCGTCGGAAACCCCGCCGCAGGCCAAGATCGCGCTGATGGAGCGCGAATGGCGCTCGCCGCTGGTGGAGGAAATGCTGTCCCGCGTGGATCAGGACAAGGCGCGCCCGGACGGGTTGGCGGAAGAGTTCGGCCTCAAGGCCAACGGCTACCGCCTGTCCGACGCCCAGGCCCAGGCCATCCTGGAAATGCGCCTGCAGCGCCTGACCGGTCTGGAGCAGGACAAGATCGTCGCCGAATACCGCGACATCATGGCGGTGATTCTGGACTTGCTGGACATCCTGGCCAAGCCGGAACGGATCAACCAGATCATCAGCGAAGAACTGACCGCCATCCGCGCCCAGTTCGGCGACGCGCGCCGCTCCGAGATCGAGCCCTTCGGCGGCGACATCAATATCGAGGACCTGATCACCCCGCAGGACATGGTGGTGACCATTTCCCACACCGGCTACATCAAGGCCCAGCCCATCGACGACTACAGCGCCCAGCGCCGCGGCGGCCGCGGCAAGCAGGCGGCCGCCACCAAGGACGACGATTTCATCGACACCCTGTTCGTGGCCAACACCCACGACTTCGTGCTGTGCTTCTCCAGCCGCGGCCGCTGCTACTGGCGCAAGGTCTACGATCTGCCGCAGGGCGGCCGCCAGAGCCGCGGCAAGCCCATGGTCAACGTGCTGCCGCTGGAAGAGGGCGAGAAGATCAACGCGCTGCTGCCGGTCAAGGAATTCCGCGACGACCAGTACGTGTTCATGGCCACCGCCGACGGCACCGTGAAGAAGACGCCGCTGCGCGCCTTCTCCAAGCCGCGCGCGGCGGGCATCATCGCCATCAATCTGGACGAGGGCAACTACCTGATCGGCGTGGCGCTGACCTGCGGCAAGAGCGTGGCCGGCCAGGGCGACGAGGATGACGAAACCATCGTCGAAGAAGACATCGTCGCCGACGGCGAACTGATCGAGGACGGCCTGCCGGTCGAGGGCGATCAGGTGATGCTGTTCTCCGACGCCGGCAAGTCGGTGCGCTTCAGCGAAAGCCAGGTGCGGCCGATGGGACGCACTTCCCGAGGCGTGCGCGGCATGAAGCTGGGCGAAGGCCAGAAGCTGATCTCCCTGCTGGTGACCAATTCCGAAGACCAGATGGTGCTGACCGCCAGCAACGGCGGTTACGGCAAGCGCACCCGCACCGGCGATTTCCGCCTGACCAGCCGCGGCACCCAGGGCGTGATCGCCATGGACCTGACCGACAAGACCGGCTTCAAGCTGGTGGCCGCCAGCCTGGTGGAGGAAACCGACGACGTGATGCTGATCACCACCGGCGGCGTGCTGATCCGCACCAAGGTGGCGGAAGTGCGCGAAACCGGCCGTTCCGCCCAGGGCGTGCGCCTGATCAATCTGGACGAAGGCGAGCAGCTGATCGGCCTGGAGAAAGTGGCCGAGGGCGATAGCGACGACGACGCGGACGCGCTGGAAGGCGAAGACGGCGTCGAAGCCGCGGACGAGGGCGGCGAGGCATGATTCCGACGCCGGCCAATCCCGAAGTGCTGGAGGCGATGAGCCAGCTTTTCGTCTCCTTTCCGCACTGTCACGCCCTGGGTTTCCAGTACATCGGCACCGAGGGGCGCAGGCCCACCCTGAAAGTGGACTGGCGCGAGGATCTGGTCGGCAATCCGGTCACCGGCATTCTGCACGGCGGGGTGATCACCTCGCTGGTGGACACCTGCAGCGCGGTGGCGGTGACGGCGCATCTGCCGGAGCTGGAAACCATCGCCACGCTGGATCTGCGCATCGATTATCTGAAGGCCGCCACGCCGGGCAAGCCCATCTTCTGCCGGGCGGAATGCTATCGGCTGACCCGCCAGATCGCCTTTACCCGCGCGGTGTGCTACCACGAATCGCCCAGCGATCCTATCGCCCACGGCGTGGCCACCTTCATGCGCGAATCCAGCCGCACGCCGATGCTGCCGGAGGCCGCCGCATGAGCCAGTTCATGGAGCGTTTCAACGCCTTGCGCGATCAAAAAGCTTATGCGCAAATCGTCAACGAGCTGCCCTATAACAAGCTGATGGGGATGGAGCTGGCCGAGGACGAGGCCGGCGAGTTGTTGTTCCTGCTGCCGTTCTCCGAACGCAACGTCGGCAACACCGCCTTGCCGGCCTTGCACGGCGGCCTGATCGGCGGCTTCCTGGAAAGCGCGGCGATGCTGCATCTGATGTGGAACCGCGAATCGCTGGAAACGCCGAAGATCGTCGATTTCTCGCTGGACTACCTGCGCCCCGGCCGCGCGCAAACCCTGTACGCCAAGTGCGAGATCACCAAGCAGGGCAAACGGGTGGCCAATGTGCTGATCGAAGCCTGGCAGGAAGACCGGCGAAAGCCGGTCGCCGTGGCGAGAGCCCACTTCCTGCTCAGCCAGTAAGCTATAACAAAGGCCCGGCGCTTCGCGATCGGGCCTTCGCATATCAAGGCCCGGAGTTCGCCGGCGCGGGTGCCGAGGGCCGTCAACGCAAATAGAGGATGAACATGGCCAAAGTGTACAACTTCTCCGCCGGCCCCGCCGTGCTGCCACACCAGGTGCTGGCCGAAGCGCAAAGCGAAATGCTGGACTGGCACGGCTCCGGCATGTGCGTGATGGAAATGAGCCATCGCGGCAAGGAGTTCATGGAAATCATCCATGACGCCGAGCACGACTTGCGCGAGCTGATGCAGATTCCCGCCAACTACAAGGTGCTGTTCCTGCAGGGCGGCGCCTCGCTGCAATTCTCCCAGGTGCCGCTTAATCTATTGGGCGAGCGCGACAGCGTGGACATCGTCAACACCGGCCACTGGTCCAAGCTGGCGATCAAGGAAGCGCGCCGCTACGCCAAGGTCAATGTGGCGGCCAGCAGCGAGGACCGCAACTTCGCCTACGTGCCGGACGAAGCCGCCTGGCAGCGCGACCCCAAGGCGGCCTATCTGCACTACACCTCCAACGAGACCATAGGCGGCCTGCAATTCCCCTTCGTGCCGCAAAGCCTGCCCGACGTGCCGCTGGTCTGCGACATGTCCTCGGACTTCTTGTCGCGCGAAGTGGACGTCAGCCAGTTCGGCCTGATCTACGCCGGCGCGCAGAAGAACATCGGCCCGTCCGGCCTGGTGGTGTTGATCGTGCGCGAAGACCTGCTGGGCAAGGCGCGCGCCGACCTGCCCACCATGCTCAACTACCAGGTCCACGCCGACGCGGATTCGATGTACAACACGCCGCCCACTTTCCCGATCTACATCTCCGGCCTGGTGTTCAAATGGCTGAAGGAGCAGGGCGGGGTCAAGGCGGTCGCCACCCGCAACGAGGAAAAGGCCGGCTTGCTCAATCACGTGATCGAGTCCAGCGGCGGCTTCTACCATACCCATATCGACGCGCCGTTCCGCTCGCGAATGAACGTGGTGTTCCGGCTCAAGGATGAGGGCCTGGAAGAGACCTTCCTGCTGGAGGCGCGCAAGAACGGCCTGATTCAGCTGAAGGGGCACCGCGCGGTGGGCGGCATCCGCGCCTCCATCTACAACGCGATGCCGATAGAAGGCGTCAAGTCGCTGGCCAACTTCATGCAGGACTTCGCCCGCATGCACGGCTGAGCCGTTTCCCCCGGCTCGCCGTTCAAGCCCGCCCGCCGGCGGGCTTTTTCATCGTGGGGACGAACGAAGCCGTCGCGCCGGGGTCTACCCCCTTCGTCGCCGGCCCGATTCCGGCGGCCAGAGAACAGGAGTGTGCAAATTGAAATCGCTATTATTCGCCGCGCTGACCCTGAGCAGCGCCGTCGCGCTGGCCAAACCGTTGAGTTTGCCGGAGATCCAGGCCGGTCAGCGTCAGGTCGTCAACTACGTCTGCGCCGGCGGCGCCAAGCTGACGGTCAAGTATTACAACGTCAAGAACGGGCAGAGCTTCGCGGTATTGCCTATCGAGGGCAAGACCATGCTGTTGGCCAATGTGGTGTCCGGCTCCGGCGCCAAATACGCGGCCGAGCAATACAGCTGGTGGACCAAGGGGCCGGAAGGCGCGCTGCGTAACGAGAACAGCGACAAGGCCTTGCTGGACGATTGCAAGGAAAGTCGGCGCTAAACGTCGGACGCCGCCGCCCGCGCGGCGTCCAGCTCCGGGCGCAGCAGAAATTCGCGCAGCGGCATCGGCCGCGCAAACAGATAGCCCTGCAGCCAGCCCACGCCCAGCCGGCTAAGATAGGCGCGCTGGGCCTCGGTCTCCACCCCTTCCGCCACGATTTCCAGCTTCAGTTTGTGCGCCAGCTCGGCCACGCTGTCGACGATGTGGCTGGACGGCGCGTCCGTGCCTATGCTGGCGGTGAAGCTTTTGTCTATCTTGATGCCGTCCAGCGGCAGTTGCTGCAAATAGACCAGGCTGGAATGGCCGGTGCCGAAATCGTCTATCGCTATCTTCACTCCCAGTTCGCGCAGCCGAGCCAGCCGCTCGCAAGCCTCCGGCGTGGGCTCCACCATCTCTCTTTCCGTCAACTCCAGCACCAGATTCAGCTCCCCCGGCGGGAAGTGGTCGAGAAACTGTCGGCAGTCCGCCAGCAAGGCGTCGTCGCGCAGATGGGCGGCGGTGATGTTGATGCCCAGGTGGAACTTGGGCGGCAGCCGGCTCCGCCCCAGGGTTCGCGCCAGCTGGCGCATCATCTGCCGCGTCATCGGCACGATCATGCCGCAATCCTCGGCGCGGGGAATGAACAGGTCGGGCCGGATCAGGCCGTCGCGCGGATGGCGCCAGCGCATCAGCGCTTCCGCGCCTTGCCAGCCCAGCCCGTCCGCGCGCACCACCGGCTGCAGAAAGGGTTCGAACTCGCCGTTGTCCAGCGCGCGCCGCAACTCTATGGTGGGCGAGGCCGGCCGGTTCAACTGCCAGCGCAGCGCGGCGGCCAGCACCAGACCCAGCGCCGCCATGCTGAGAAACACCAGCTCATAGCTGTTGGCCATCTGCCGGTACAGGTCGCGGTGGTTGAAGCCGCTGACCACGGTATAGGGGTGGCGGGAGGAGGCGCGTTCTATCGTGAGCAGGTCGAAGGGCGGGCTGGGGTTGTCGTGCACCGCGTGATCCGGCCCTATCCAATGCCGTCCGACGCGCATATAGACCGGGCCGTAGTCGCTGGCCATGTCCAGGCTGAACTGCAGGTGCACGCCGTCGATGGCGATGTAGATGGCGGCCTGGCCCGACTGCTTGCGGTAGATGATCAAAGGGCGGCCAGGCGTCAGCTCGTTGCCGGACATCAGGCGCAGCGTGGTTTCCGGCTGCGGCTTGTCCGGCGGCGAGATCTGCCGGTGGTAGACGCCGAACAGCGAGGAGCAATAAAGCACGCCGCCGCGCTCCAGCGTGACGCTGCGGATGAAGGGCACGATGGTGACCTGTTTGCGCAGCGCCTGTTCGATCCGCGAGCATGGCTGGCCGGTCAGCGGGGCGACGGTGCCTGCGGCCTGCGCCGCGTAGTCCAGCATCAGGTCCAGCATGCTTTCCGCCTGGCTGGTTTGCAGCATGGCCTGCTGTTGTAGCCGGTTGCTCTCCTGCCAATAGACGATGGGGGTGATGACGGTCAGAGGCAGCAGCGCGGCGACGCAGATCAACAGCCAGCGGCTGATGCGAGCGGGCAGGGTCAGGCGGCGGGACAGCATGGCGCGGATGCGAAGGTCGGCATGGTTCATGATATACGAGGGCCGCCGCCGTTGCCGGGCGGGCTAGACGTCCGCCGCTTCCGGCTGCGACAGGTAGGCCAGGCTCAGCAGGATGAAGCCGATGAAGGCGTAGGCCTTCATCTGGCCGTTCCATTGGCTGGCCCACATCGCGAAGTATTCGCCGCCTATCACCGCGAAGCCGGTGTACCAGACCAGCAGCGCTGGAATGCAGCCCAGGGTGAACAGCGTCTTGCCGCGCAGATAGGCGTCCTCGCGCGCGCATAGCGCGCCGCGCAGCATGGCGCCGCCGCCCCAGGCGCAGATCAGGCCGAAGCTCAGTTCGCCGGCGATGATGGCCAGATAGGCCGCTTGCTGCACGCCGGGATGGGTGATGGCGCGGCTTTTCAGCGCTTGGCCGTTGAACCAGGGCTCCATGCCGTCCATGGCCAGCACGTGGCGGACGAATTGCCAGTTGCTGTCGTAGTCCAGAATGTTGCCGCTGGCGACCAGCAGGCCGAACAGGGCGATGGAAAGCGCGAGCAGGCTTTTGAAGCACTGCTGGGCGCGGCGCAGAGAGGGTAGGCTCATGGGATCTCCTTGTGGTGGGGTCGAGGCGATTGTGCCAGCGCGGCGTCGAACTGGGAATGGCTTGCGTCGGCGTAAAAAAACCCCGCGCAAGCGGGGTCGGGGTTGGAACTGTCTGCCGGCTTAGAACCAGCGGCCGTAGCGTTTGATGTAGAAGGTCTTCACCGTCTGCGCCAGCGTCATATAGCCCAGCATCGTGGCCAGCAACCACCAGAAGTAGCTGGTGTCCAGCTTGACGAAGCCTATGCTCTCCGCCAGCGGCGAGAACGGCAGGTAGCAGCCGATGGCGATGGCCACCGAGGTGGACAGCAGGACCGGCAGCGAAGCGGTGCTTTGCAGGAAGGGGATCTTGCGCGTGCGCAGCATGTGCACCACCAGGGTCTGCGACACCAGGCCTTCGATGAACCAGCCGGAGTGCATGATGCTGGCGCCGCCGTCGCTGACGCCGTTGGCCATGCCCGCGTAGTAGGCCGCGCCGGCGCCGAACACCGTCCACATCAGCGCGTAGGTGGTGATGTCGAACACCGAGGAGGTGGGGCCAAGCCACAGCATGAAGCGCTTGATGTTGTTGGCTTCCCACTTGCGCGGCTTCTTCAGGAACTCCGGGTCCATCTTGTCCCAGGGCAGCACCATCTGCGACACGTCGTAGATCAGGTTCTGGATCAGCAGGTGCATCGCCAGCATCGGCTCCCACGGCAACCAGGCCGAGGCCACCAGTACCGAGAACACGTTGCCGAAGTTGGAGCTGGCGGTCATGTTCAGGTACTTGAGGATGTTGCCGAAGGTTTCGCGGCCCTTGATCACGCCTTCTTCCAGCACCATCAGGCTCTTTTCCAGCAGGATGATGTCGGCGGTCTCCTTGGCGATGTCCGCGCCGCTGTCCACCGAGATGCCGACGTCGGCGTCGCGCAGCGCCGGGGCGTCGTTGATGCCGTCGCCGAGGAAGCCCACGGTGTGGCCGTTGGCCTGCAGCGCCTTGACCACGCGAGACTTCTGCAGCGGGGTCAGCTTGGCGAAGATGGTGGTGTGCTTGACCGCGCTGCACAGCGCCACGTCGTCCATCGCGTCGATGTCCTTGCCCACCAGCGGCACGCCGGGGCTGAGGCCCACGTCGCGGCAGACCTTGGCGGTGATGATGGGGTTGTCGCCGGTCAGCACCTTGACCGCCACGCCGTATTCCTTCAGCGCGCGGATGGCCGGCGCCGCGGAGTCCTTAGGCGGATCGAGGAAGGTCAGGAAGCCGCGCACCACCAGTTGGGCCTCGTCATTGGTCTTGTAGTTGCGCTTGGCTTCTTCCGCCGGAATGTCGCGGGTGGCGACCAGCAGCACGCGGTAGCCCTCGGCGTTGTATTCCTGGCTGCGCTTGAGCAGGGCGGCGCGCTCGTCCTCGGTCAGCGGCTTGATCTGATCGCCGTCCTGCACGTGGCTGGAGACGGCCAGCATTTCTTCCACCGCGCCCTTGGAGATCATCAACTGGCGGCCGCGCTGGTTTTCTACGATCACCGACAGCCGGCGGCGCACGAAATCGAACGGCATTTCGTCCACCTTGCTGTAGCCGTCGGGCTTGACGCGCTTGCCCAGCTCGTCGGCGTGCTCCACCACGGCAATATCCATCAGGTTCTTCATGCCGCTCTGGTGAAAGCTGTTCAGCCAGGCCAGTTGCAGCACGCCCTCGTCTTTGAGCCCATGGATATTGTAATGGTGTTCCAGGATGATCTTGTCCTGGGTCAGGGTGCCGGTCTTGTCGGTGCACAGCACGTCCATCGCGCCGAAGTTCTGCACCGAGTTCAGCCGTTTGACCACCACCTTGCGTCGCGCCATCGCCACCGCGCCCTTGGCCAGGTTGGCGGACACGATCATGGGTAGCATTTCCGGGGTCAGGCCCACGGCCACGGCCAGCGCGAAGGTGAGGGCGGACATCCAGTCGCCCTTGGTCAGGCCGTTGATCATGAACACCACCGGCACCATCACCAGCATGAAGCGGATCAGCAGCCAGGACACGCTGCTGACGCCGCGGTCGAAGCTGGTTTCCACGCGCTTGTGGCTGACCACGCTGCGCGCCAGCGAGCCGAAATAGGTGTCGGTGCCGGTGGCCACCACGACGGCGGACGCTTTGCCGCTGACCACATTGGTGCCCATGAAGCAGATATTGGGCAGGTCGAGCAGATCGGTGTCGCCGTTGGCCTGGCCATTGGCCGATTTCTCAGTCACCGCGCCCAGGGTGTCGTACTTCTCCACCGGCAGCGCTTCGCCGGTCAACACCGCCTGGCTGATGAACAGGTCGCGGGACTCCAGCAGCTTGATGTCGGCCGGGATCATGTCGCCGGCCTGTAGGTGGACGATGTCGCCGACCACCAGCTCGTTCATCGCGATTTCCTGGCGGATCGGGCTGCTGCCGTTGGCCGGGCGGCGCTGCACGGTGGCGGTGTTGCGCACCAGCGATTTGAGTTTTTCCGCGGCCTTGGCGGAGCGGAACTCCTGCCAGAAGCGCAGCAGGCCGCTGATGCCCACCATGGTCAGCAGGATGGTGATGCCGGTCCATTCCTCATCGCCCGGGGCGGCGAAGTAGATGTCGGTGAAATAGCTGATGGCGGCCAGCACCATCAGTACGACGACAAAGGGGTTCTTGAAGGCGTGCGCCAGCTGGATCAGCGGGTGCGGCGCCTTGTCGTGGGCCACCTCGTTGGGGCCGAACTGGGCGTAGCGCTGATGCGCTTCCGCCATGGTCAGGCCGTCCTGGTGGCCGCGTACGCGTTGCAGGGTTTCTTCTACGGAGCTGTCGGCTTCCTGTACCGCTCGGATGACCGGTTTTTCCTGTTTTGCGCTAGGGGTGGCGACATAGCCTTTCAGCTTGTGTCGGCTGCTAGTGTGTTTCGTCATTGTTTAGTCTCCTGCGCGCGAGTCCCGCGCAGTACGTCCGGCCCGTTTAGGCGGAGCGTTTGTCTGGCGGGCGCAGCACAGCGGGTGTTGCGGATGTTCTGAGTTCGAGTTTTGCGCCCGCCTGCGCTGTTGTCGGTGTATGCAGGGCGGGCGGTCGCGGGTAACTTTCGTCAGTCATGGTGTTTCCTTTGTGCGGAGTTGAAGTGTGAAAGCCCGCGCCGCCGCGGCTGAGCGGCGGCGCGGAAAGAAGAATCAGGACTGGGCCAGCGGACGCACCCCGGCGGACCACTCGGGCCGGATCTGGCCGGGCAGAATGTCCAGCCGGACCCGGGCCAGCGGCAGATTGCCGAGCCGCTGCATGACGGCTTCCAGGAAGTGCATGGAGGCGTCGCCGCGGGAACGGAACTCGGTGGCCAGCATCCAGTTGGCCGGCGCGCCGGAAGCCTGGCACTCGCCGACCAGCAGGGTTTCGTTCCAGCTGGACACTTTCAGTCCGTGCCCCTGCGCGGCGGCGCGGATTTCCCTGCGCGCGGCCTTGACCGCTTGCGTGGGGCAGATGACCGACAGTTGATAGCGCTGCGGCCGGATGTTGTGGCGGATGATGTCGTTCATGGCGATCTCCTTGCGATCCGGCTTTACGTCGCGTGCGGACGTGCCGGTCCCTGCCTGGCGGCATGCAATGACAGGGCTGTGTTTGACGGTGGCGAGGCGCGCGAGCCTATCCCGCCGCCGTCAGGCGGAGGAGATCAGGCGGTGCGGGCGGCCTCGGGTCTGCAAGATCGGGGTTCCGGTTCTTCAGACATGGCTGGCCTTTCTTGACTCAAGAGGTTGAACGGCGCGCCTGGGCGCGGCGGCTATTGGGCGGGCGCTCAGGCGCTGGCGGCCCAGCGACGGGGCGTCGCCCGCGTCTCCGGTTTGCGGCGCCCCCAGCGCACGCGATGAATTTCCGGCATTTTGCTCAGGCGCAGCGCCATTTCATTGAAGGCGCGGCGCAGGGCCACCGGGCAATCCAGCCGCACGCTCAGGCAGGCTTGCCCGGCGGTGGAAGCCGGCGTGATGGTGACGTGGGTCGCCGCCAGGCCCAGGGTGTGCATTTCCCAGAATAATTGCTTGCGCAGCGCGGTAATCACCGGGATGTCGCAAATCACATTCAGGTGGCAGCTGGTTTCGTCTTGGCGTTTGCTTGGGGTGCGCGCGAGGTAATTAAATAACCAAGCCAGTTTATTGTGGCGCATATTCTTCTCCCTCATTTTCATTTTGAAAATGCGACAGGCAGCATTATTCCCTTTCCGTGTTTTATAGACGCAGAAATGAAAATAAACTCAATGGTCGATTGCGATGGTCGGCGGCGGCTAATTGGCCAGTCCCGCTGTCGCAATAAGGGAGAGGCTCAGATCAGCAATTCGCCATGGGCCGGCGCGGTCGCGGTTCAGGGTCTTCAATCAACATCAGAACCTCCTGCTGGCTGGCAGCGTTTGCGTTTCAAGAATCGCGCGGACGGGCCGCGCGCGGGAATTGTTCAAGCAAGGGGCGTTCAGTGCGCCAAGTGGGCCCGCTGGGCCAGCAAAAAGGCGCGGTTGGGCACGCGGGGGCGCTGCGCGTGGCGCGCCCAGTGCACTCGGTTGACCTGGGGCAGCTGGCAGAAATGAGCGGCGAGCTGATTCAGGCAACGGCTGGCCACGTCGGGACAGGCGAACAGCACGCTCAGACAGGCCAGGTCGTTGTCTCCGGCGGTCAGGGCGATGCGTTCCACCTCCAGGCCGCGGGCGTGCAGTTGCTTGGCCGCTTGCACGCGCAGCATGGTCAGGTCCGCATGGACGCAAAAAATGTTCAACTGGTAAACGGCTGCCGGAGCGGTGGTTTTGCCTGGGCGTAGCAGGGCCGCCAGTTTAGTGATCAAGCGCATGATGATTCCTCCCGTTGGCGATGCAAGGAGGACGCGACGAAATCCGAAGGCAAACGCCGTCTAGGGGAGTCCGTGCGCAATCAGGCGGCAAGCCGCCCGCGCGGCGCGAATCTGGGGATGTCTGAACTAAGCGGCCGTTTGGCCTGGATTCCGGCTCGCACTGGACCGCTCAAGAAGGGGCCGCTGATGTGCGTTGCTGCCGAATTTTTAGACACCACACCCTGTCATTGCAGGATGTGGCAGAGGAAACGTTCTGCTAAATCCTGCAAGACGGCGTTGCGATACAAGATCGACTACTTCCGTCGTTGTCCACGATGAACCTTTGCAGTATTTGAGATGCCCGGATTATAGGGGGCTTTGCGGGTATAGGCAATCCTGAATCAAACTTTTTTACATTTTTGTGTGCGCCGCAACACTAAATAAGCCGTAGGCATGGAGCAATAATGAAAATAAGCGGCGCCCTGCCATTAAGAAGGGCGTCCATGCCGCGGATATTCCCTGGTTTCGACGCCGCTCAATTAATAAGGGTTCAATCGGCGCCGTAAGCGTAAGGCCCGCCTTTTTCCAGCGCGGCCTGGTAGGCCGGGCGCGCGTGGATGCGCTGCAGAAAGTCCAGCGCGTGCGGGTGTTCCCGGCCCAGGAAGCCGCGCGCGCGCGCCGTTTCCAGCGGAAAGCTCATCTGGATGTCGGCGGCGCTGAAGACGGGGCCGGCGAACCAGCCGTTGCGGGCCAGGCTGTGGTCGGTATGGCTCAGCAGCGCGTCCAGCTGCGGCTGCAGATAGGCGCGGCGAACGCCGGCGGCCAGTTTGCGCGCCAGCGGCCGCAGCAGCCAGGGCACCGGCGGCTGGCCCAGCCGCGCGAACACCAGGCTCATCACCAGCGGCGGCATCAGCGAACCTTCGGCGTGGTGCAGCCAGAACAGGTAGTCGCTGTGCTCCGGCGAGCCGGCGGCGGGCTTGAGCCGACCGGAGCCGTAGGTGTCCACCAGGTGTTCGACGATGGCGCCGGTTTCGGCCAGCGTCAATTCGCCGTCGCTGATGACCGGGGCCTTGCCCAGCGGGTGGGCGGCTTTGAGCTCCGGCGGGGCGAGCAGGGTAAGCGGGTCGCGCTGGTAGTGTTGAATCCGATAGTGCAGATTCAGCTCCTCCAGCAGCCAGAGCACGCGTTGCGAGCGCGAGTTGTTCAAGTGGTGGACGGTGATCATGGGCGGGTTCTTCCATGGCGCCTGAGCGCGCTAGATGGGGAGGCGGCTGCCGGCCTTGACTTCGCGCAGCGCCAGGCTGGAGTGGATGGAGTGCAGGCCCGGGGTGCGGCGCAGCACGGTTTCGATGAAGTCGCTGTACGCGTCCAGATTGGGCGCGACCACTTGCAGCAGGTAGTCGGCGTCGCCGGTGATCTTGTGACAGGACAGCACTTCCGGACGTTCCCGCATCTGGGCTTCAAAGCGGTTGGGGGCGTCGTCGGCGTGTTCGCCGAAGCTGAGCCGGACGAAGGCCAGCACGTCGTAACCCAGTTTGCGGCGGTCCAGATTGGCCTGGTAGTCCTTGATGTAGCCGGCTTCCTCCAGCCGCTTCAGCCGGCGCCAGCACGGGGTGACGCTGAGGGACAAGCGTTCGGCCAGCTTGGGATTGGACATGGCTCCGTCTTGCTGCAATAGCCGCAACAGAGTCAGATCCGTGTCATCCAGCGGCGTTTTGAGTCTGTTCATGCTCAACCATCGCTTTCAATATCGCTTTCTTGCTCCAGATTAGCGCCGAAGCCCGGGCAAAAGCAAAACTATTCCAGCGACCGCGGCGCATACTGGGCTTTTGCCGATTCAAGCGAGAGGCGAGGAGGGACGGCGATGTTGACGATTTACAGCGACGCGCACCATTTGCACCATGGTTGCGAACTGAAGGACGGGGTGTTGATGCCCTGTTTCGAGCAGCCGGGACGCGCGGACACCATCTTGGCGCGAGTGAGGGCGACGGGGCTGGGCCCGGTGGCCGCGCCGCGCGCATACGACAGCGCGCGTTACGCCCGCGTGCACAGCCAGCGCTACGTGCGTTTCCTGGAGCGGGCCTGGGACGAGTGGACGGCCGCCGGCCGCAGTCACGACGCCTTGCCGCTGATCTGGCCGGTGCGCGATCTGCGCGGCGACATCGAGCCGGAGTTCATCGACGGCAAGCTGGGCTTTTACGCGATGGACGCCGGGGTGGCGATCACCGCCGGCACCTGGCAGGCGGCGCGCGCCAGCGCCGACGTGGCCTTGGGCGGGATGGACGCCTTGCTGGCGGGAGAGCAAAGCGCCTTCGCGCTGTGCCGGCCGCCCGGCCACCACGCGGCGGCCGAGTATATGGGCGGCTACTGCTATCTGAACAACGCGGCGATCGCCGCGCAGTCCTGCCTGGACGGCGGCGCCGGCAGAGTGGCCTTGCTGGATGTCGACTACCATCACGGCAACGGCGGGCAGAGCATTTTTTACGAACGCGACGACGTGATGTTCCTGTCCTTGCACGGCGACCCCAAATCCTCCTACCCGTATTTTTCCGGCCATGGCGACGAGCAGGGCCGAGGCGCCGGCCTAGGCTTCAATCACAATTATCCGTTGCCGCACGGCACCGGCTGGCCGGCCTACGGCGAAGCCTTGAGCCACGCTTGCGGCCGGATCGCCGCTTACGCGCCGGACGCGCTGGTGGTGTCGCTGGGCGTGGACACCTTCAAGGATGACCCGATCAGTCAGTTTCGCCTGGAGAGCGAAGACTTCCTGCGTCTGGGCGCGCGCATCGCCAAACTGGGTCTGCCGACGCTGTTCGTGATGGAGGGCGGCTATATGGTGGACGACATCGGCGTCAACGCGGTGAACGTGCTGACGGGCTTCCAGGCGGGCGACGCCGGCGTTTGATCTGGGTCAGCCCGGCTGCGAATAAAGCGCCGGGCCGGCGGCCGGCAAGCCGCGCTTGTGAAAAAAATGTAAAAAGCATAGAGTGGCGGGTGTAAAATTGCTTACACCCGACAACTTCAGAGTTATTTCTCATGAAAAGCGGTCATTCCGACTCCGCAGATCGAAGTCCCAGCGCGTTTTATCAGCATTTTTCGCCTCATTTACCCCTGGCGGGCGCCAAGCGCCACGCCAAATGGCGGCTCAGCGCCCGGCAAGAGGAAGTCTTGCTGCATGCGACGCTGATCGCCTGTATCGCCCTGGTGGCGCTGTTCGCCTATCTGCGTCACTAGCGCTGACCGCCCTTCGCGGAGAAGGCCCATGCTCCGACCTGGAAGCGCAAGGCGGGAGCAGGGGTTTTGTCGGCGGTTCTAAGAGCCTGTTCAAAGTCTCGCGAGCAAGGGCGAGACAAGGCGAAAACTAGCGAAAAAGCGGAATGTACACGTGGTACATGAGCATTTTGAGCTCGTACTCACCGTGCAACACTTCACGAAGCACAGCAGACTTTGAACAGGTTCTAAGCCGGCTGCGCCTGTTCCGCGAGATCGATCTCGCGGCGCAGCTGTTTCAGCGTCGGCGTCACGATGGCGATGAAGCTGGCTTCGCGCAGCCGCCGCTGCGCCGAGTGCGACAGCAGGAAGCCGGCGGCGCCGGCGTGCAGCTGGGCCGACATCGCCGCGCGCAGGCACAACTCCCCCACGGCGGCGCGCAGGCGCAGCACGCGCAGAGGCTGAACCTGGCCCGCCTCGGCCTGAGGCGCCAGCGTTTTCGCTTCGCTCCATAAACTGGCCAATTCCGCCGCCAGATCCTGATACGAATGGTCCAGCCAACGGTTTTGTTCGCCGTCGCGCCGATTGGCTTCCTGAATGTCGTCCAGGCAGCCTTGCACGACGCCCAGGCCCGCCGCCGCCTGCGCCAGCACGAAGCCGGGACGGACGCGCCGGATGAAGGCGGCGAAGTCGGCCGGCTCCGCCGCCACCCGCTCGGCGGGCACGAACACCTGGTCCAGCTTCACGCTCAGCGTGCGGGTGCCGGCCATGCCGGCGGTGGGCGGTCCGTCGCAGAGCCGCACCCCCGGCGCGTCGCAATCGGCCAGGAAAACCAGCTTGCCGCCGTCGGCGACGGCGGCCGCGGCGGCGAACAGATGTCCGTCGCCGATATTGGACACCCACGGCAGGTCGCCGGACAGCCGATAGCCGTTGGCGCAGGGTTCGGCGCGCAGCCGCAGCGGCTCCAGGCCGGCCAGGTGCTTGATGGCGTTGGACAGGCCGGGGCCGCCCAGGCGCCGGCCCGCGGCCAATTCCGTCATCAGCGATTTCAGTTCCGCCCGCGGCGGCGCGTGGCGCAGCAGCCAGACGCTGGCGCTCTGGCACCAGGCGAGAAAGGCGGTGCTGCCGCAGACGGCGCCGACTTCGGCGATGGCCGCCATCGCCGCGGCGAGGCCCGGCGCCCTGCCGCCGGCCTCCGCCGGCAACAGCGCCGCGTAAACGCCGTCTTCGCCCAGGCCGCGCAAGATATCTTCCGGGTAATGCGCTTGCTGATCGATGGCGGCGGCCAGCGGCGACAGTTGCAGTCGGACGCGTTGGTCGACGCGGCGGAGCAGGGCGAGGGATTCGGGATGGGTCATGGGGGCGCACCGAGCGGGGCAGGTTGATCAAGGCCTTGCCGGGGCGAGGCCTCGGCATTCTGTAGGCATACGGCGGCGATGTCCATGGCTGCAGCGGCGCATCTGTCCATATGGACGCCGCGGCGCCGGGGCGGAACTTGCCGGCCCGGCACCAGTCGCTATCTATTCGGCCGACGCGAAAGCGACGGCGATCGCAAGCAATGGATTTAGCAAAGGAGAAGGGCGCGGATGAGGTACTCGACGCAGATCGCTTTATTCCTGGCCGGCTTGAGCCTGGCCGCCGGCGCGGCGGCGCTGACGCTGGACATCAAGGCGGTGGCGTCCGCGCCGACCGCCGCGACGGCGGACCCGGGCTGGAGCCGCGGCTACGACAGCAAGCGTTTCAACGAGCCGCCGTCCGAACTCGCTCAGCAACAAGCCGATCAGGCGCTGCGCGACAAGCAGCAGCCCAAGACGCCGATAGACTGCCAAAGCCACCCCGGCTACGCCTATTGTCCGCCGCTGAACGCCAAGACCTTGCCGCCGCCGGCCGGCGGCGTCAGATAGCGCCGGGGCGATAAACCGGGAGGCCGGGCGCCGCCGCGCGCCGCAACGCGGTACACTGCCGGGCATCAATCCCACACAGCGGCCGGCATGCGCATTCTTCACACCTCGGACTGGCACCTGGGCCAGCATTTCATCGGCAAGACCCGCCAGGCGGAACACCAGGCCTTCATTCACTGGCTGCTGGAGCAGGCCGCCGTCCACCAGGCCGACGCGGTGCTGGTGGCCGGCGACATCTTCGACACCGGCGCGCCGCCCAGCTACGCGCGCGAACTCTACAACGGCCTGATCGCCGCCGCCCACCGCGCCGGCGTGCAGCTGGTGCTGCTGGGCGGCAACCACGATTCCGTGGCTACGCTGGCGGAAAGCCGCGCGCTGCTGTCCTATCTGTCCGCCTGCGTGGTGCCGGCGCTGAGCGAAGATCCGGCCGAACAGGTGCTGGTCCTGATGCGCCGCGACGGCGAGCCGGGCGCTTTGCTGTGCGCGCTGCCCTACATCCGCCCGCGCGACGTGCTGCGCAGCCAGGCCGGCCAGAGCGCGGAGCAAAAGCAGCAATCCTTGCAGGACGCCATCCGCGAACGCTACCAACAGGTGTACCAGCAGGCGCTGCGCCGCCGCGAGGCGCTGGGCCTGGAACTGCCCATCATCGCCAGCGGCCACCTGACCACGGTGGGCGCCAGCGCTAGCGAATCCGTCCGCGAAATCTACGTCGGCGCGCTGGAGGCCTTCCCCAGCAACGCCTTCCCGCCGGTCGACTACATCGCCCTCGGCCACATCCACCGGCCGCAGAAAGTGGGCGGCCACGAGCACATCCGTTACAGCGGCTCGCCGATTCCGCTGAGCTTCGACGAGGCCGGCCAGGGCAAGGAAGTGCTGTTGGTGGAACTGGACGCCCAGGGCTTGCGCGCGGTCACGCCGCTGGCGGTGCCTTGCTTTCAGCCCTTGCGCTCGTTGCGCGGCAGCCTGGCGCAGTTGCCGGCCTTGTTGGCGGAGGCCGCCGAAGCCGGCAGCGCCGCACGGCCGGTGTGGCTGGAGGTCGTGGTCAGCGCCGACGACTACCTGAGCGATCTGGCCGCCCGCGCGCAGGCGATGTGCGCGGACTTGCCGCTGGAACTGCTGCGGGTGAGGCGGGAGCGCGGGCAGGCCGCCGCCGGATTGGCCGCCGTCGCAGGAGAGACCCTGGACGAACTGACGCCGCTGGACGTGTTCGAGCGCCGGCTGGCGCTGGAAACCCTGGAGCCTCCGCTACAGGAGCAACTGCGGCTGCGCTACCGCGAAACCCTGGCCGCGCTGCGGGAGGAGACGGCATGAAGATCCTGACCCTGCGCCTGAAAAATCTCAATTCGCTGCAAGGGGAGTGGAAGCTGGACTTCAGCGCCGAACCCTTCGCCGGCAGCGGCCTGTTCGCCATCACCGGCCCCACCGGCGCCGGCAAATCCACCTTGCTGGACGCCATCTGCCTGGCGCTCTACCACAAGACGCCGCGGCTGGACGCGGTGACCCAGGGCAGCAACGACATCATGAGCCGGCACACCGCGGACTGCCTGGCGGAAGTGGAATTCGAAGTCAAAGGCCGGCGTTACCGCGCCTTCTGGAGCCAGCGCCGCGCCCGCGACAAGCCCGACGGCGCGCTGCAAGCGCCCAAGGTGGAGCTGGCCGACGCCGACGGCGAGATTCTCAGCAGCCAGGTGGCGGACAAGCTCAAGCGCGTAGAAGCCATCACCGGCCTGGATTACGAACGCTTCACCAAATCCATGCTGCTGGCGCAAGGCGGCTTCGCCGCCTTCCTCAACGCCGACGCCAACGCGCGCGCGGAATTGCTGGAAGAGCTGACCGGCAGCGAAATCTACGGCCGGATCTCGCAACAGGTGTTCGAGCGCGCCCGCGACGCGCGCCAGACTCTGGAGCAATGGCAGGCGCGCGCCGACGGCGTGGAGTTGCTGGCGCCGGAGCGGCGGGGGGAAATGGAGGCGAGGCTGGCCGAGCTCGGCGCGGTCTCGCTCCAGGCGCAAGGCGAGTGGGAGCGGGCGCGCGGGCAATGGCAATGGCGAGAAGCCGTCGAGCAGGCGCGGCGCCACAGCGCCGACGCGGACGGCGAATGGCGGCGGGCCTGCGAGCGCGAAGCGCAGGCGGAGCCGGAGCTGGAGCGTTTGCGTCGAGACGAACCGGCGCGGCGCATCCAGCCGCAATGGCGCGAAACGGAGCAGGCGCGGACGGAGTTGCTGCGGCTGGACGCGGAAAGCCAGGCGCTGGGGCAGGAGAGCGCGGCCTTGAACGCGGACTGGCAGGCAGGCCACTGGCGGACCTTGAGCCACGCCCGCCGGCTGGAGCGGACCCAGCGCGAGCGCCTGGCCGCGCTCAAGGCCGTTGCGGGAGAGCAAGAAGCCTCCGCGAGGCGGTTGAGCCATCACGCGCGCTTGGGCGAGTTGCTGGAACGCTGGCGAGCCGGCTTCGCGCAACAGGAGCGGCTGCGCCAACAGCGCGAGGGCTGCGCCGCGCGCATCGCGGAACTGGACGCGCAAACGCTGCGCCAGCGGCAGGGTCTGACGGCCTTGAATGCGGAAGCCGAGGCGGCTGAACGGCAGGGCCTTGAGGCCGACGCCGCCTTGCGGCGGGCGGAAGAGGGCGCGAGCGCGGCGCAGGAGGGCTGCAGCCTGTCCGAATGGCGCGAGCAATGGCAGCTCACCTTGCGGCAATCCACGGTTTTGCGCGGCCTGGCGGCGCTGGCCGCCGAACTGAGGCCGCTGGAAGCGCGGCTGGCCGGCCGGCGCGAGGAAAGGGCGGAGCTGGAAGCCGAGCGCGCCCGCCATGACGCCGACCTGCAAGGGTTGCGCGCCGATTACCGGCAGATGCAGGAGCAGACGGCGGACAAGCGGCGGCTGCTGGAGCAGGAGCGGCGCATCCTCAGCTTGGAGCAGCACCGCGCCGCCTTGCGGCCGGGCGAACCCTGCCCGCTGTGCGGCGCCAGCGAACATCCGGCGGTGGCCGCCTACCAGGCGCTGGACATCGGCGCCGCCGAGGCGGCCTTGAGCGCCAAGGAGGCCGCGCTCGAGGCCTTGCGCGAGCAAGGCCAGCAGGCGGCGGCGCAACTGGCGCGAGACGAAGCGCAATTGCGGCAGCTGGACGAGACGACAGAGCAGGAGCAAGCGCGTCGCGAGCGCCTAGCCGCGCAATGGTTGAGCGAGGGCGCGCCCTGCGGGCTGGCGGACGATGATTGGCGCGGAGAGCGGCTGGAACAGGCGAGCCAGGACGCCGAGCGGCGGCAACAGCGGCAGGAAAGCGCGCTGCGCGCCGCCGAGCAGGCCGAAGCGGCGCTGGAGCTGGCGCGCGCGGACGCGCGGCGGCAGAGCGAGGCCGCGCAGGCGCTGAGCCAGAAACGGACGTTGCAAGAACACGGCCTGCGCAGCCTGGAGCAGAGCCTGCAAACGCTGGGGGACGAACTCGCGCAGCGCGAGGCCGAGTGGCGGGAACAGGCCGAGGGCCGCGAGGCCGACATCGCCGCCGCCGGCTTCCAGGCCCCGGAAACGGGGCGGGAGGCGGATTGGCTGCAGCGGCGCGACGCCGATTGGCAAGCCTGGAAGGCTTTGGAGCAAGCCCGCCGGCAGGGCGAGGCGGACGCGGAGGCCCAGGCCGCCGCGCACCGGCTGGCCGGCGAGCGCGTCGCGGACTGGGAAGAGCGCTGGAAGGCGCTGGGGCTGCCGGACGGCGCGCCCTTGCCGGAACAGGGCGACGCCGAGGCCGCTTGGCTCGCCGCGGCGGCGGACTGCGAGGAATTGGCGCGGGCCTTGGCCCGGAACCGGGGCGCGCGGGAACGGACGGAGGCGGACGCCGCGCGCCAGCGGCGGCGCGCCGAAGAGGCGGAGCAGGCCTGGGCCCAAGCGCTGGCCGCCAGCCCGTTTGCGGACGCCGCCGCCTTCCTGGCGGCGGCCTTGCCGGATGTGGAGCGCGAGCGCCTGGGCGCCTTGAGCCGGCAGCTGGAACAAGAACGGCTGCGCACGGCGGCGCTGCGTCAGCAGGGCGCGGAACGGCTGGAAGCGCTGGAGCGGGAAAACGCCTCAGACCTGCCGGAAGCGGAACTGCGCCAGCGCATGGATGCGCTGGACGCCGAGCGGCAACGGCTGTCCGGCGAGGACGGCGCCTTGCGCGCCTTGCTGGACAACGACCTTGCGCGCCGCGACGGACAGCGGGAGCTGTTCGCCCGCATCGACGGCCTGCGCGACGAAGCCGACGTCTGGCAGCGGCTGAACGGCCTGATCGGCTCCGCCGCCGGCGACAAATTCCGCCGCTTCGCCCAGGGTCTGACGCTGGAGCATCTGGTGGCGCTGGCCAACCGCCATCTGAGCCGGCTGCACGGCCGTTATTGGCTGCGCCGCCGCGCCGACGGCGAGCTGGAGCTGGAAATCGTCGACAGCTGGCAGGGCGACGCGGCGCGCGACACCCGCACCCTGTCCGGCGGCGAAAGCTTCCTGGTCAGCCTGGCGCTGGCGCTGGCCCTGTCCGACCTGGCCAGTCACAAAACCTCGATCGATTCGCTGTTCCTGGACGAAGGCTTCGGCACCCTGGACGGCGAAACGCTGGAGTTGGCGCTGGACGCCCTGGACGCGCTCAACGCCGGCGGCAAAACCATAGGCGTGATCAGCCATGTGGAGGCGCTGAAGGAGCGCATCCCGGTGCAGATCCGGGTCAGCCGGGCCGGCGGCGCCGGCTGCTCCGCGCTGACGGTGAGCGGCTAAGAACCTGTTTACGATCTGCTGCGCGTCGTGACATGCGGCACGGTGAGAAATGCTCGTGTGCCGCGTGTGCGCTCCGCTTTCTCAGCGGTTTTCGCCTTGTCTCGCTCTGGCTCGCGAGATCGTAAACACGTTC
>NZ_LDUR01000023.1:0-324 GCF_001043705.1 Chromobacterium sp. LK11 | reverse complement strand
CCGCCTTCGATCAGGTCGTTGCCGTTGCCGCCATACAGCGAGTCATTGCCGCCGTTGCCCTGCATCCAGTCATCGACATTGCCGCCGCGCAGCGTGTCGCCCAACTCGGAACCCACCAGCGGCACGCCCTGCTTCATCAGCTGTTCAGCCGTCCACTTCACGCCGGAAGCGAAGGTGATCTGTTCGATCCAGTTCAGCTGATCGCCGAACCAATCCTTCACCGTCACGCTGTCCTGGCCGTTGATGTGGCGGAACACCATGTCGTTGCCGCTACGCAGCACCTGGATATCGCTTTCCTTGATATCGGCGCCGAACACCAGTTCA
>NZ_LDUR01000022.1:0-58009 GCF_001043705.1 Chromobacterium sp. LK11 | reverse complement strand
GGCGAAAACGGCTGAAGAAGCGGAGTGTACAGACGGTACATGAGCATTCTGAAGACGATTTCAACGCCGTATCGCCGAAGCGCAGCAGACTTTGCACAGGTTCTTCGCGCGGCCTTTTGCTTTGACATCACGCCCAATGCCGCCCATGAAACGCATCCAACGCCTGCCCGACCACCTCGTCAACCAGATCGCCGCCGGCGAGGTGGTGGAACGCCCCGCCTCCGCGCTCAAGGAAATACTGGAAAACAGCCTGGACGCCGGCGCCACCAAGGTTACGGTGGACCTGGCCCAGGGCGGCATCAAGCTGCTGCGCGTCACCGACAACGGCGGCGGCATCGCCGCGGATGACCTGGCGCTGGCGCTGGACCGCCACGCCACCAGCAAGATCGCCTCGCTGGACGATCTGGAAAACGTCGCCACGCTGGGTTTTCGCGGCGAGGGTCTCGCCAGCATCGCCTCGGTGTCGCGGCTGACCCTGGTCAGCCGGCCGCCGGACGCCGAACACGCTCATCAAGTCATCGCCATCGACGGCGCGCTGCACCCGGTGGAGCCGGCCGCCCACGCGCACGGCACCAGCGTCGAAGTGGTGGACATTTATTTCAACACCCCGGCGCGACGCAAATTCCTGAAAAGCGAAAACACCGAATACGCGCATTGCGAGGCGGTGTTCGAACGCATCGCGCTGGCGAACCCGCACGTGGAATTCATGCTGCGCCACAACGGCAAGGTGATCTGGCGCCTGCCGGCGCAGAGCCTGGCCGAACGCGTGGCCGCGATGCTGGGCAAGGACTTCGTCGCCGCCGCCATCGAGATCGACACCGCCGCCGGCCCGCTGACGCTCAGCGGCTTCGTCGCCTCCCCCACCTATTCCAAGGCCAGCCGCGACGCCCAGTACTTCTACGTCAACGGCCGCTTCGTCCGCGACAAGACCGCGCTGCACGCGCTGCGCCAGGCCTATCGCGACGTGCTGCACCACGAGCGCCACCCGGCCTATGCGCTGTTCCTGACCATGGAGCCGTCCGGCGTCGACGTCAACGTGCACCCGACCAAGATCGAAGTGCGCTTCCGCGAATCGCAGGCCATCCACCAGTTCCTGTTCCACAGCGTGCACAAGGCGCTGGCCGGCACCACCGCCGGCGCCGCGCCCACGGTTCAGATCGCCGACGCCGACGCGGCGGCCTCTCCGGCGCTGGCCCAGGGCGAATCGGCGCCGCTGTTCGACAAACCGTTCAGCCGCCCCGCCGCGCCGGCCGCCGGCGGCGCGTCGCCAGCCGGCTTCCGCTACCAGCAGCAGGCGATGCCGCTGCACGTGGCCAGGGAAGCCACCGGCATCTACGACAAGCTGTTCGGCGGCCTGCGCGAGGAAGAACGCGCCCAGGACGCCGCGCCGGCGCCCGTCGAGTACAGCCTGCCGCCGCAGCGCGTCGCCGCGCTGCCGCAGAGCGCCGACGGCGTTCCGCCGCTGGGCTTCGCGCTGGCGCAGCTGCACGGCGTCTACATCCTCAGCCAGTGCGAGGACGGGCTGATCCTGGTGGACATGCACGCCGCCCACGAGCGCATTGTCTACGAGCAGCTGAAAACCGCGCTGGAAGCCGACACCATCCCGATGCAGCCCTTGCTGCTGCCGGTGTCCTTCGCCGCCGACCGCATGGAAGTGGCCACCGCCCACGAGCACGGCGAGGAGATGAAGCGGCTGGGCATAGAACTGGCGCCGCTGTCGCCCACCCAGATCGCGGTGCGCGGCGTGCCGGTGTGGCTGAAGGACGGCAACCCGGTGGACCTGGCTCGCGCGGTGCTGAAGGACGTGCGTGAATTCGGCCTCAGCCAGGTGCTGACCGAACGCCGCAACGAGCTCTTGGCCACCATGGCCTGCCACGGCGCGGTGCGCGCCAACCGCCAGCTGACGCTGCCGGAAATGAACGCGCTGCTGCGCGACATGGAAGCCACCGAACGCTCCGGCCAGTGCAATCACGGCCGCCCCACCTGGACCCGGCTGTCGATGCGCGAGCTGGACAAGCTGTTCATGCGCGGCCAATAAACGATGCGCGTCACCGTGCTGGCGGAAAACCACAGCCTGCGGCCGGATTTGATCGCCGAGCCCGGCCTGGCGCTGCTGATCGAAGACGGCCCGCACCGCATCCTGTTCGACACCGGCCGCAGCGACGCGCTGCTATACAACGCCAGCCGGCTGGGCGTCGATCTCGCCACGCTGAGCCAGGTGGTGCTGTCCCACGGCCATTACGACCACAGCGGCGGCCTGCCGGCCTTGAGCCGCTTGCTGCGCGAACGCGCGGCGCCGCCGCTGCCGCTGCTGGCCCACCCAGAGGCCTTCCGCCGCCGCGAAGCGCGGCTGGGGCCGTTCACGCTGCGCAAGCTGGGCTCGCCGCTGGCCGAGCCCGATCTGCAAGCCAGTTTCGAGCTGCAGCTGCACGCCCGTCCGCACGCCTTCGCCGACCGCTACGTCTTCCTCGGCCAGATTCCGCGGCTGCGCCACGCCGAAGGCCGCGGCGCGCTGGGCCGCCTCGTCGACGCGCGCGGCAGCCGGCCGGACCCGGTGGCCGACGACTCGGCGCTGGTCCGCCGCGGCGAGCAAGGCCTGATCATCTTCAGCGGCTGCGCCCATTCCGGCATCCGCCACATCGTCGACTACGCGCGCGAAGTCTGCGCCGAGCCGCGCGTCCACGCGGTGATAGGCGGCTTTCATCTGCGCAGCGCGGCGCCGTGGCGCGTCTGGCGGACCCGCCGCTACTTCCAGCAGCTGGCGCCGGAGCGCCTGTTCGCCTGCCACTGCACCGGCTACGCCCGCCACGCGCTGGCGCGCCAGCACCCCATCGCCGCCGGCAGTCAACTGAGCTTCGACTAAACCGGTTTCGACAGTTCCTGCCGCGAAAAAACGACAGTTCGTCCGCTTCGCCATTATTCACGGCCGCCGCGCCGCATTGCAGCATTCTCGCAGCAGCTGCTTCCCCCTCCCAAAGCCCCAGACAGCGCAAGCGCAGCCCCCGCGGCGCTTTGCCCGGCCCGACGCCGCCGGCGCGCTCGTCCGCGACCCATCGCTAGCAAAAAACAAGGCGAATACACCTGAAAAAAAGAACAGGTGTGCGCTTAGTCCTTCCCTGCACATGCTTAGGTCCAATACCACTTACATACAACTTTAATACAACTTAAATACAAGTCGGCGCGCCGCGCCGGCCTTTCGCCCCGCCTTTTTCAAAGAAGGAGATGGACTGTGAGCAAAGCCTTACTGCTGCTGAAAACCGGCCTGGCCGGCACCGCCGTGGCCGGCGCCGCGCTGCTGGCCGCCCAGCACGCCCCCACCGCCGCCAAGGCGCCGGCGTCCGCCGCGCGCGACGGCCTGATCAAGACCGCGGCCGCCAGCTGCGCCGATCCGGCCTGGAGCGCCGCCTCGATCTACACCGGCGGCCAACGCGTCAGCTACCAAGGCCAGACCTGGGAAGCCAAGTGGTGGACCCAGGGCAACACCCCCTCCGCCGGCGACGCCAGTCCGTGGAAACTGATAGGCCAGTGCGACGGCGGCGGCGGCAATCCGACCGAGCCGCCGCTGGTGCAAGTGCCGCCGCCCACCGGCAACGCGCTGTGCCGGCCGGAAGGGCTGGCGCGCACCGACGGCGTCGACGTGCCGTATTGCGCCGCCTACCAGAAAGGCGGCGCCGAGCAACTGGCCAACGGCAGCCGCAAGCGGCTGATCGGCTACTTCACCAGCTGGCGCACCGGCAAGAACGGCCAGCCGGCCTACCTCGCCAGCGACATCCCCTGGGGCAAGCTGACCCACATCAACTACGCCTTCGCCCACGTGGACGGCAACAACCGCTTGTCGGTGGGCGAGAACAACCCCGGCAACCCGGCCACCGACATGAGCTGGCCGGGCGTGCCCGGCGCGGAAATGGACGCCAGCCTGCCCTACAAGGGCCACTTCAATCTGCTGACCCAGTACAAGCGCAAATACCCGGGCGTCAAAACCCTGGTCTCGGTGGGCGGCTGGGCCGAAACCGGCGGCTATTTCGGCGCCGACGGCAAGCGCGTCAACAGCGGCGGCTTCTACAGCATGACCATCAACGCCGACGGCAGCGTCAACCAGGCGGGCATCGACGCCTTCGCCGATTCCGCCGTCGCCTTCCTGCGCAAATACGGCTTCGACGGCGTGGACATCGACTTCGAATACCCGACCTCGATGAACGACTCCGGCAACCCGCTGGACTGGAGCGTCGCCAACGCCCGCCGCGGCTCGCTGAACAAGGGCTTCAACGCGCTGACCCGGACGCTGCGCGAACGGCTGGACCGCGCCGCCGCCCAGGACGGCCGCTACTACCAGCTCACCGCCGCGGTGCCGGCCTCCGGCTATCTGCTGCGCGGCATGGAAGCCTTCCAGAGCCTGCGCAACTTCGACTTCGTCAACGTGATGTCCTACGACCTGCACGGCGCCTGGAACGAGTTCGTCGGCCCCAACGCCGCGCTGTACGACGACGGCAAGGACGCCGAACTGGCGCGCTGGAGCGTCTACACCACCGCGCAATACGGCGGCATCGGCTATCTGAACACCGACTGGTCCTACCACTACTACCGCGGCGGCCTGCCGGCGGCGCGCGTCAATGTCGGCGTGCCCTACTACACCCGCGGCTGGAAAAACGTCAACGGCGGCGGCAACGGCCTGTGGGGCACCTCGGTGGGCAGCAACTGCCCGACCGGCCTGAAAACCTGCGGCGACGGCGCGGTGGGCATAGACAATCTGTGGCACGACCTGGACGAGCAGGGCCGCGAAGTGGGCGCCGGCTCCAACCCGATGTGGCACGCCAAGAACCTGGAGAAAAACCAGGCCGGCAGCTATCTGTCCGCCTACCTGGACCCGAGCAAGCCGGAGAACCAGCTCAGCGGCAGCTACCAGCGCTTCTACAACGACACCCTGACCGCGCCGTGGCTGTGGAACGCCGGCAAGAAAGTGTTCCTGTCCACCGAAGATGAGCAGTCCATCGCCAAGAAAGCCGCCTGGGTCGACGCCAACAACGTCGGCGGCGTGATGTTCTGGGAGTTGGCCGGCGACTACGACTGGAAACAGGATCGCAACGGAGGCAAGGGCGAGTACTTCATCGGCACCACGCTGACCAGCCTGCTGTACAACGCCTTCAGCAAGCCCGCCGCCGTCAGCGTCAAGCCCGCCGCCGCGCCGGCCGCCACCGCTGCCATCGACGTCGGCTTCTCGCTAGACGGCTTCGCGCTGGGCGACAGCAATTATCCGATCAACCCCAAGCTGACCATCACCAACCGTTCCGGCAGCAGCCTGCCCGGCGGCACCGAGTTCCAGTTCGACGTGCCCACCTCGGCGCCGTCCAACTTCGCCGACCAGTCCGGCTTCGGGCTCAAGGTGATCAGCGTCGGGCACAGCGGCAACAATATCGGCGGCCTGAAAGGCGACGCCCACCGCGTGTCGGTCAAACTGCCGACTTGGCAAACCCTGGCGCCGGGCCAGAGCGTCAGCCTGGCCGTGGTCTACTATCTGCCGATTTCCGGTCCGCGCAACTTCAGCGTGACCCTGGGCGGCAAGACCTACGCCATCCGCGACGAGGCACCCTACCTGCCCTATCTGCGCTGAGAGCCGCTTCAAGGTCTGGCGCTGGCCCGCCAGGCCTTGAACAGATTCTGAATTCCCTCGTTCTCCTCAGCACCTTCCAAGCCGGGTTCGCCCGGCTCTTTTTTTGCGCCGTCCTCCTCCGGCGGCTGCCATTGCATCAGCTCGTTCAAACGTTGCAACGCCGCCTGCGGCGTCAGGCCGAACACCGGCTTTTTGCCGTCCAGCAAACGTTGGTAAAACAAGTAGGTAGGATCGGTTTTCATCGCTGTGGACTCCCGCTGTGGATGCGAGTATTGTCGGCGCAATATGAGGCAATAAAAATTGCTGACTTTTAATCAGGAAACTTCCTCTTATGTCCGCGCGGCTCGCCCAGCAATATCAGAAACTCCACCGCCACTTCGCCGGCCAGGCAGACGCCGTCTCGCTGCAGCAGCTGGCCGACCTGCTGTTCTGCACCCGCCGCCACATGCGCAGCCTGCTGCAGCAGATGCAGGCGCAAGGCTGGATAACCTGGCAGGCCCAGGCCGGCCGCGGCATGCGTTCGCGGCTGAGCTTCCTGCAGGCGCCGGAGCAGCTGCAGCGCGAACGCGCCGCGCAGTTGCTGGAACAGGGCCGGGTGGAGCAGGCGGTGGACTTGCTGGGCGACGACCGCGGCGAGCTGGCGCCCTTGCTGCTGGCGCGGCTGGGCAAGCGCTGGAGCCAGGACCGCCAGGTGCTGGGCGTGCCCTATTACCGGCCGCTGCCCAATCTCTACCCCGGCACGCCGCTGCGCCGCTCTGAACGGCACCTGGTCGGCCAGATCTTCAACGGCCTGACCCGGATAAATGAGGAAAAAGGGGAAGTGGAAGGCGACCTCGCCCATCACTGGAAGCAGCAAAGCGCGCTGGAATGGCATTTCCACTTGCGCCCGGCGGTGCGCTGGCACGACGGCGGCGAACTCGGCGTCGCCGACGTCCAGGCCTCGTTGCAGCGGCTGCGCGGGCAGCCGCTGTTCTCCCACCTGATCGCGGCGCGGCCGCTGTCGCCGCGCAGCCTGGCGCTGGAGCTGAGCGAGCCCGACCAATGGCTGCCCTGGCTGCTGGCCGACAGCGCCGCGCTGATCCTGCCGGCCGACCACGCCGCGCGCGCCGACTTCGGCTCGCGCCCGGTGGGCACCGGCCCCTACCGCGTCGCCGCCAACACCCGGCACAGACTGTGCCTACAGGCCTTCGACGACTACTTCGGCTATCGCGCGCTGCTGGACCAGGTGGACATCTGGATGATGCCGGAGCTGGGCGAGCAACTGGAACACGGCAACGGCCAGGTCTGCGGCCTGGAGGTGCGCATCAATCCGCGCGAGCCCAGCGTGCAGACCGAAATGGCGCTGGAGTCCGGCGTCTACTTCCTGCTCACCGACGGCCGCTCGCCGCGCTTGCACGACTCCGCGCTGCGCGACTGGCTGGCCCAGGCGCTGGCGCCGCTGGCCGTCATCCACGAAACCGCGCCGGCGGTGCGCCAGTATTGGGCGCCCGCCGCCGGCCTGCTGCCCAACTGGCACCACGCCCAGCCCACGCTGAACCTGCAGCCGCCGGCCGGACTGAGCGCGCTGCGGCTGGCCTATTACGAACAGCACCCGGAATACCAATTGATCGCCGCCGCGATGGCGCGCTGCCTGCAAGCCCACGGCGTGGCGCTGGAGTGCCGCGCGCTGCCCTACGCCGACTGGGAACAAGGCCGGGCCGAGGCCGATTTGTGGCTGGGCTCGGTCAACTTCGCCACCCGGCCGGAATACTCGGTGGCCGCCTGGGTGCTGGGCACCCCGCTGCTGCGCCGCTGCCTGGAGCCGGCGCTGCCGCTGGCGCAATGGCAGCAGAGCTGGCGCCAGGGCCTGTTCCACGCCCAGGACCTGTCCGCCGCCGTGGTCCAGCAACGCTGGATGCTGCCGCTGTTTCACAACTGGCTGCGGCTGCAGGGCCCGGCCCAGATGCAGGGCGTGCGCCTCAACAGCCTGGGCTGGTTCGACTTCAAATCCGCCTGGCTGCAGGACGGCTGAGCGCCTGTCAACGCTCATCCGCGGGACGGCGCCGCCGCAGGCGCCCATTCCGATCAAATAATTTCACATAAAGATACTTTAAGTGAAATATCTTCCAAGGAATACATATCCATGACATAATCGCCGCCATGGACAAGATAGACACCATCATTTCCCAATGGCGGCGCGAGCGACCCGACCTCGACAGCGCCAGCATCGGCGTCATCGGCCGCTTGGCGCGGCTGGTGACCCATGTGGAGCGCGCGCTGGCCGACAACTTCGCCCGCTTCGGGCTGAAGGACGGCGAATTCGACGTGCTGGCCACCTTGCGCCGCGCCGGCGCGCCCTATCAGCTATCGCCCACCATGCTGTACACCACGCTGTTGCTGACCTCCGGCGCGGTCAGCAAACGGCTGGACCGGCTGGAAAGCGCCGGCTGGGTGGAGCGCCTGCCCGATCCCAACGACCGCCGCGGCATGCTGATCCGTCTGAGCCCGGCCGGACTGGAACTGATTGAACGCGCGATGAGCGCCCACATCGCCACCCAGGAAAGCGCGCTGGCCGCGCTGGCCGGGCCGCAACGCGAGCAACTGGCCGCGCTGCTGAGCCAATGGCTGCAAAGCTTCCCCGGAGAAGCGCAAACCGAAGCGGCGTCCCCGCCTCGCCCCCTCCCCACCGAAAGCAAGACATCATGAAGCAAGACAACTCCGTTCAGCGCCCGCTGTGGCTGGCGCTGTCCATCATTCTGGTGGGCCTCAATCTGCGCCCCGCCCTGGCCGCCATCGGCCCGCTGCTGGACCAGTTGCGCCACGCCACCGGCATGAGCTTCAGCGACGCCTCGCTGCTGACCACGCTGCCGGTGGCCACCATGGGCGCCGGCGCCTTCCTAGGCAGCTGGCTGGAACGCCGCGCCGGCGCGCGTCAGGGCGTGGTCATCGCCCTGCTGCTGATCCTGCTGTCCAGCGCGCTGCGCTGGCTGCCGGCCAGCTTCGGCGCCCTGCTGGCCACCGCGCTGATGGCCGGCATCGGCATCGCGCTGGCCCAGGCGCTGATTCCCGGCTTCATCAAGCAGCACTTCCCGCACAAGGTATCGGCGCTGATGGGCTTCTACATCACCGCCATCATGGCCGGCGCCTCGCTGGCCGCCGCCGGCGCGCCGTGGCTGGCCGCGCATAGCGCGCATTGGCAGAACGGCCTGGCCGCCTGGGCCGCGCTGGCGGCGCTGGCGCTGCCCTGCTGGCTGCTCTGCGCGCCGCGCGGCGCTCCCGGCGGCGGCTCCGCCGCCCGCGCGCCGCGGTTCAGCCAGATTCCGCGCGCCTGGCTGCTGGCCTTCTATTTCGGCATCGGCACCGCGGTCTACGCCAGCTCCCTGGCCTGGCTGCCCGCCCTGTTCGTGCAATTGGGCTGGAGCCAGCAGCAAGGCGGCCTGATGCTCAGCTTCATGACCGGCATGGAAGTGGTGTCCGGCCTGACCATCCCGCTGCTGTCCGCGCGCAGCCACGACATGCGCGGCTGGCTGACCCTGGTGCTGCTGGCGGTGCTGGCCGGCTTGCTGGGCATGGTGCTGGCGCCGCACGGCGGCCTGCTGCTGTGGGTGGCCCTGCTGGGCCTGGGCGTGGGCGGCCTGTTCCCGCTGACCATGATCCTGACGCTGCACCACTACGAGGACGCGCGCAACGCCGGCCAGCTGTCGGCCTTCGTGCAGGGGATAGGCTATCTGATCGCCGCGGTGGCGCCGTTCGCCGCCGGCTGGATCCGCGACGCCACCTCCAGCTTTAACCTGGCCTGGCTGTGCCTGGCCTTGCTGATCGCCAGCCTGCTGGTGCTGACTCGCCGCTTCGCGCCGCAGGGCTATGCCGAGGCGATGCAAAGCCCGGCCGCCGTCGCCGCGCAGACCCGCTGATCCCCGGCGCGGCGCTCGGCGCCGCCCGCAAACCGCAAGGAGAAAGTCGATGAGCAAGGCAGTCCCCTTCCGCCTGAGCAATCCCGCCGGCCTGTACGACCCGGCGCCCAACGGCTATTCCCACCTGGCCGTGGTCGACGCCGGCAGCCGCATGCTGCTGGTGGCCGGCCAGGGCGGCGAGAACGCCGCCGGCGAGCTGGCCGACGGCTTCGAGGCGCAAGTGCGCCAAGCGCTGGCCAATCTGCGCCTCGCGCTGGCCGCCGGCGGCGCCGATCTCGCCCATGTCGCCAAGCTGACGGTGCTGATCGTCGATCACAGCGAAGCGCGGCTGCGCGCCTTCGGCGCGGAGCTCTGCGCCGCCTGGGGCGCGCTGCCGGCTCCGGCCTGCACGCTGATCCCGGTGCCGCGGCTGGCGCTGGACGGCATGTTGTTCGAGATCGAGGCCACCGCCTTCCTGCCGGCTTGAATTCGCCGGCGCAAAAAAAGCCCGCCGTGAAGGCGGGCTTTTCGCTGGCGGGCGCGCTCAGCGCCGCGGCATGAAGCGCACGTAATCCCCTTCGCCCACCTTGCCCTGCGATTGCACCGCGCCGACGGCGAAATTGGGCTGCACCTGGCTGATGATGACGTCGCCGGCCAAGGTCTCCGGCACGCCCAGTTCGCGGCCGGAAATCAGATCGCGCACCGGCTGCGCGCTCTTGCGCTGGTAGACCAGGAATTTGTCGCCGACGGCGACGCCGTCCAGCGAGCCGGCGTTGATGTACACCTGGCGCGCGTCGACCAGCTTGACGATGCGGGCGGAGAACGGAATGCAGGAAATCACCTCGCCGATCCGGCTCACCGCCTGATCCAGCGCCCGATTCACCGCCTGGCCGTAATCGCTCTGCCAGAAGGCCGCCGAGGCGAACGGCCGCGGCGGATTGGGCGTCACCTCGCCCCTGGCCAGCTCCGACACCCGCTCGCGAGCCAGCAGCGCGCCGGTCAGCGCGTCGTAGACCCAGACTTCGGCGTCGAACTGGCGCTCGGTGGGCACGTACTTGACCCCGCCGCCGAGCAGGCCGGCGAACGGCCCGTTGTAGAAGGTGCCCTGCTGACTGGTGTTGTTGGACTCGTACAGCGATTTGCGCAGCCCCTTGGCGGTGGCGCCGGTGGCGAGCACCCGGCCGGCCACCACGAACTGAGCATCCTCGGACTGGCCGATGCGGCGAACGATCTCCGCGCCGGCGGCCGGCTCGGCCACGCGCGAATCGGCCAGCACCGACACGGTGTTGGCGTCCAGCAGGCTGTACATGCGGTTGGCGCCCAAGCGCCGCGACAGTTCGGTGGGCAGGCCGGTGGCCAGCTCCGGCATGTCGGACGCCTCCGCCGGGCGGTCCACCTGGAAATAAGTGGTGACGATCTTGCGGCGCAGGCTGCGGCCCGGCGGCATCGCGCAGGCCGGCTCCTTGCCGCGCGCGGCGGCGGACGGCTTGCCGGTGTCCACCTCCACCAGCACGTGGTAGAGCTTGCCTTGCTGGAACTCCTTCGCCACCTTGACCGCGCCCTGAACCGGCGCCAGCGGCGTCAGCGAGCCGGACTCGCTGCTCTTGCCGTAATCCAGCCCCTGCGAAGCCTCCACCCGCGCGCCCTGGCGCAGCGCCACCATCTTGAGCGCGTCCTGCAGCGCTTGCTCGCGCGCGGCGGCCACGCCGTTGTCCAGCGAGGCCACGCCTTCGGCGCGCATGATCTCGGCGCCGGCCGGACAAACAAAAGCCGCCGCAAACGCGGCGGCCAGCAGAGAGGGAAAGCGAAACCGCATCATTGAGCCATGTAGTAGTTGCTGTTGTAGCGCGCCGCGCCGCAATTGCCTTCCGCGCACTGCAGGCCGGAAGTCGCGTTCTCCTGCGAAGCCTTCATCACGCTGCCGCCGGTCTTGTCCAGCGCCTGGCGGAATTGTTTGTAGAAGTCCTGATCCAGCGTGATCTCGGCGATGGCCTCGCTGGTGCCGTCCGGCTTCATGCTGTTGGAAACGATGTTGACCCCGCGCAGATAAGCGTCCACGTAAGTGCGGAAGCTGTCGCTGTTGGCGATCATATTGGACACCGAGCTGTTGCCCACCAGCTTCATGCCCTGCACCTGCTCGGCGATGGCGCGGAAAGCGTCCAGCCGGGCGGCGCGCAGCGCCAGCAGCTTGCGCTGCGACGGCGTCAGGCTGGAGGTGTACGGCGCAGCGCCGCTGCCCACCACCCGCACCACGATGGGCTGATAGGGATTCACTTCCTTGACCACCACCTTGGGCGCCTCGGTCTCGATGCCCGGGCCGACGAAACCGACGCCGCTCGGCGTCATGCCCGCCGCGGCGCGCGGCGCTTCTGCCGCCTGCGGCGGACGCTCGGCGGTGGCGCAGGCGGACAAGCCCAGCAAGACGGACAGGAAGCAGGCAACACTGGGAATCGTTTTCATGGCAAATACCGTTGGATGTTGCTCGAATTATGAAGCGATCTAAGCGAACGTCAACCGCAACATCGGCATTCCCATGCAAAACTTGAATAAAAACAAAATCCCGCCCGCCTCAGCGTCCGCCGTCCCCGGCCCGGTTCAGCTGCCGCGCCGAGGAAAACCCGGCCGCCAGCGCGGCCTTTTCCTTGGACAGCCCGGCGCCGCGCCACTGGCTGGCCAGCGCCAGGCGCAGCCCGGTGTGATAGTCGTGCACCGACACGCCGGCGTGCTCGCGGAACAGCCGCGACAAATGCCGGGCGCTGACGTGCACCTGGCCGGCCAGTTCCTCCACCCGCCAGCCGCGCGCGGGATCGGCGGCGATCAGGTCCTGCGCCTTGTGCACCGCCGGGTGCAGATGGTTGCGATGGGTCAGCCACGGCGACAGCTCCGGATCGCCGGCGGAACGGCGGAAATACACCACCATGTGGCGCGCCACCTCGCGCGCCAGCGCCGGCCCGGCCAGCTCTGCGATCAACTGCAAGGCCAGGTCCACGCCGGCGGTGATGCCGGCGCTGCTGCTGATCGACCCGTCCTGCACGAAGACGCGGTTCTGCTGCACCCTGGCCTGCGGCGCCAGTTGCTGCAGGCGCTCCAGCAAGGTGTGATGAGTGGTGCACTGGCGGCCGTCCAGCAAGCCGGCCTCCGCCGCCAGCAGGCTGCCGGAACAAATGCTGGCCACGCGCTGGCGGCCGGGGTCCACCCGGCGGCGCAGCCAGCGCACGATCTCGCGCGCCTCCGGCCGCGCATAGGCCTCGATCGAATGCGCGGCGCCGCTGATCACCACCAGCGCCTCGTCCGGCAGCGTCTCCGGCAAGGGCGCCGCGCCTTCCAGGCTCAGGCCCAGCGAGGTGGGCACGCCAGCCGCCGGTGCGACGTAATGCGGCCGGAACGGCGCGCCCAGTTGCGCGGCGATGCGGAAGGCGTCGGCCGGGCCGGCCAGATCCACCAGCAGCAAATTGGGCGGCAGCACGAAAAAGACATCAAGCGCCACGCGTCGCCGCTCCTTCGCGCAGGCGCGCCAGCCAGCGCGCGCCGAACACGTTCACCGCCAGTCCAGCCAGCAGCAGCAGGCTGCCGACGGCCTGCAGCGCGCTCAAACGCTCGTCCAGCAACAGGCCGGACGCCAGCACGCCCACCACCGGCACCAGCAGCGAAAACGGCGCCACCTTGCCGGCCGGGTGACGCGACAGCAGCCGGCTCCACAAACCGTAGCCGAACAAGGTGGCGACAAAGGCCAGATAGGCCACCGCGAACAGCGCCTGCGGCGTGAAATGCGCCAGGGCGGCGGCGATGCGCTCGCCGCCTTCCAGCCACCAGGACAGCAGGAAGAACGGAATCGGCGGCACCAGGCTGGACCACACCACTAGGCCCAGCGGCTGCACGCTGTAGCCGGCGCGGCCCATCTGCCTCACCACCACATTGGACAGCGCCCAGCTGAAGGCGGCGGCGATGGTCAGGCCCAGGCCCACCGCCGTCATGCTGCCGCCCTTGCTCAGGCCGATCAAAACCAGGCCTCCCAGGGCCAGCAGCAGCCCGGCCATCTGGCTGGCCTGCCAGCGCTCGCGCAGCCACAGCCCGGCCAGGATCAAGGTGAAGAAAGCCTGCGATTGCAGCACCACCGAGGCGAGGCCGGCGGGCATGCCCAGCTTGATGGCGGTGAACAGACAGGCGAACTGGCCGACGCCCACGCTGAGGCCGTAGGCCAGCAGATAGCGCCAGGGCAGCGCCGGCCGGCGGATGAAGAACAAGGCCGGCACCGCGGCCAGACAGAAACGCAGGCCGCCCAGCAGCAGAGGCGGCACATCGGACACGCCCCATTTGATCACCACGAAGTTGACGCCCCACACCAGCACGATGGCCAGCGCCTGCAGCAAATCACTCCACGGCATCGCCGCCTCCTTGCGCCGACGCCCCCGGCCACAGCACCGCCTGGGCGACGATGACGCGCTCGCCGTCGAAGGTTGCCGCCGGCGAGCCGTGCAGCCGGTAGCCCAAGGCCAGCGCCTCGCTGACGCGGCGGCAGAAGCCGGCGTCGTCCGGGCCGCTCAGCAGACGATAGGCCGGCATGCCGTCGGGGGGAAGGGTGGGCCGCATGCGATTCTCCCATGGCTGAGCGGCGGGCCCGGCCCGCCGCATTCATTTTAGATAGCGCTTCACAGTACCATCAGACAGTCGCGATGGCGACGGTCAAATGCCCGCTCGCTCAGCGCGCCAGCTTGGCCAGCGCCTGCTCCACGCTGACGATGTCGGCGAAGCGGCCGGCCAGCACCAGCTCGGTCTTGGCCCGGATTTCCTCCGGGCTGAACACCTGGCCGCTATGCGGATGAGTCATCGCGAAGGTCAAGGTGGCCTCGGTGACGAAGTCCACCTCGTAACCCAGGTCGGACGCCACCCGGGTGGTGGTTTCGCAGCATTGCTCGGTGCGGATGCCGGACACGATCAAGCGCTGGACGCCGTGGCGGATCAGCCAGGGCTGCAGGCCGGAATCGGTCAGCGCGTTGTGCACGTGCTTGACGAAGGTGGCGGCCGGCCGGTGGCGCAGCCATTCCAGCGGCCGCACCAGGCCGGAGGCGGCGCTGAAGGCCTCGTCGCCGTCTTCGTGCAGGATGTTGATCACCGGCGCGCCCAGCGCTTCGGCGCCGGCGATCAATTGCCGCAGCTTGTCCCGAAAAGCCGGGATCTCGTCTTCCTTCCAATACGGGCGGTGACGGAACGACTCCTGCGCGTCAATCACCAGCAAGGCGGTTTTCTTCATGGCGCTTTCTCCCTCGCGTCCGGGCCGGACGCTGTTGAACACAGCCCGAATGCTACGGACTCGCGCGCCTTTATTTAACGCTGATTACGGACAAGCCGCTGTCAAAAACGGACATCGTGCCCACCGCGGCCGGCGGCGGCGCCGACGCGGCGGCAAGCTCGGCCGCCTTCGCCGGGCCGTGCGGCTGGAACTCGTCGTACAGCAGCCACAAGGCGGTGGCGGCCATCAGCACTCCCATGCTCAGATTGAAGCCCAGCAGCGCGCGCGGGCTGGCGAGCCAGGCGCGCAAGCGCTCGCCGGCCCAGGCCCAGACCCCGATGCACGGCAGGTTGACCACGGCGAACACCGCCGCCAGCATGACCGCGCCCAGCCAGCGCTGCTCCTCCGCCGCCGGCATGAACAGGATGGCGGCGTTGATCACCATCACCCAGGCCTTGGGATTCAGCCATTGAAACAGCGCCGCGCCGACGAAACCCAGCGGCCGCGCCGCCGCGCCCGCCTCCGGCTGGCCGGCGCGGGCTATCTTCCAGGACAGCCACAATAGATAGGCGCAGCCCAGCAGGGCCAGCGGCAGCCGCGCGGCCTGGATGCCGTCCAGCAGCAGCGACAGCAGGCTGCCCACCAGGAACACCTGGAAAGCGCAGCCCAGGCTGATGCCCAGCATGTGCGGAATGGTGCGGCGAAAGCCGAAATTGACGCCGGACGCGGTCAGCATCAGATTATTGGGACCGGGGGTGATGGACATCACCGCCACATAAGACAACAAGGCGAATTCGGGCATGGCGGGCTTCTCTTTAACTTGCTCCGCGCCGTCCGGCGGCGCGGCATGGCGATGCATGGGGCCGACGCGGCCCCGCTTTCCCAATCCATGCTACGCAGCGCAGCCCGACGCCGACAGCCGCAGCTGTCACCTTTCGCGGTGGTGACAGCGCGGCGTTTCCGCAAACTGTCACCATCGCCTATCATGGGTACTGTGTCTGTCTACCGCCGCCCAAGCGCGGCAAGCTGTCCCCATGGAACCCATTGTCGCCCCCCAAGCCCCCACGCTGTATCAGCAACTGGCCGACGATCTGTCGCTGGCCATCAAACGCGGCACCCTGCCCCCCGGCGCCAAACTGCCGTCGGTGCGGCGCACCTCGCAAAGCCGCCAGCTCAGCCTGAACACCGTGGTGGCCGCCTACCGGGTGCTGGAGGACCGCGGCCTGATCGAGGCCCGGCCGCAATCCGGCTACTACGTGCGGGCGCGGCTGCCGTCGCCGGCGCGGCCGGCGGCCACCCTCAGCAGCCCGGCCGCGCCGACGCGCCCGCAGGTGCTGGGCCTGATAGACACCGTGCTGGAGGCGCAGCAGAACGAGGATTACATCGACCTGGCGCTGGCCTGTCCTCACGGCGGCGACTTCTACCCCGGCGGCAAGCTGGGCCGGCTGATGGGTCAGATCCTGCGCCGCCAGCCCGGCATGGTCAGCCGCTACGCGCTGCCGCCGGGCTCCTTGCGGCTGCGCACCCAGATCGCGCGCCGCGGCCTGGAACTGGGCATGACCTTGCAGGCTCAGGACATCGTGCTCACCCACGGCTGCATGGAGGCGCTGCAATTGGCGCTGCGCGCGGTGACCCGGCCCGGCGACACCGTGGGCCTGGAATCGCCCACCTATTTCAACCTGCTGCCGCTGATCGCCAGCCTGGGCCTGAAAACGGTGGAGATCCCCACCGATCCGCAAACCGGCCTGTCCGTCGACGCGGTGGAGCTCTTGTTGGTGGAAAAACGCATCAACGCGCTGGTGGCGATGCCCAACGTCCACAACCCGCTGGGCGCGACCATGCCGCTGGAGGCCAAGAAGCGGCTGGCGCGGCTGATCACCCGCCACCAGGTGCCGCTGATCGAGGACGCGCTGTACGCCGAGCTGCAGTTCGGCGACACCCTGGCGCCGGCGGTCAAGGCCTTCGACGACGAAGGCTGGGTCATCGTCTGCTCCAGCTACACCAAGACGCTGGCGCCGGATTTCCGCATCGGCTGGATGGAGGGCGGCCGTTTCGGCCACGCGCTGCGCCAGCTCAAGTTCGCCTCCTCGGTGGCGGAGCCAGCGGTGCTCTCGGAAACCCTGGGCGCCTTCCTGGAGTCCGGCGGCTACGACCATCATCTGCGCGCCTTGAAGCGGCGCTACGCCGCCCACGTGGAAAAGGTGCGCGGCATGATCGCGCGCCATTTCCCGGCCGGCACCCACGCCACCGCGCCTTCCGGCGGGTTTCTGATCTGGGTGGAGCTGCCCGAGGACATCGACGCGGTGGCGCTGTTCCACGCCGCCATCGCGGAGATGATCAGCATCATGCCCGGCCCGCTGTACTCCCCCAGCGGCCGCTATCCCAACGCGCTGCGGCTGTCCTGCTGCTATCCGCTGGACGAGCGCTATCTGGCGGCGCTGGCGCGCGTCGGCGTTCTGGCCGGCCAGCTCCGGCGCTCCTGACGCCCCCCGGCGGCGCCTCCGCGCGACGGGCGGCGGGCGAGCCCGCGCCGAGCCGCGCGCGAAGACATTTTCAAGGCGCGCGAGGGTTTTTATGAACCGCTCATATTGCTATTAAGTGGCTGGCCTTTTTGAAATCCATGCCTAACAATGAAGCAAGACCTGACCGCGCCCGCAGCGGGCGCGAGCGCAGAAAGAGACTTCATGCCGACGATCAAGAAACCAGCCGCCACCGACAGCGGGTCCGCCGCCGGCAAACACCAGCGCCGTCTGCGCGACCTGCTGAACCGCTACGACGCCGCCTTCTCCGCCGGCGCGTCGCTGGACAGCTTGTTGCGCCAGCTGGAGCAATTGCGCGATTACGCGCTGCGCCACGCCATCGGCGAAGCGCAGATCTTGTCCGCGCTGGCCGCCCAGCCCGCGCTTCCCCAGGACAGCGCCGCCGGACGTCAGGCCCGGCAAATGCTGACCGACATGACCCACAGCCTGGGACGGCAGTTGCTGCAGCCGGCGCTGGCCTCCCCCGCCAAGCCGCAGCCGCCGCCGGCTCAGGCCATGCTGGAACAACTGGAAGACGGCGTGCTGCTGCTGGAGCCCGTCGGCCAGCAAGTGCTGTACGCCAACGCCGCGCTGCTGGAATTGCTGGGCCGCGCCGACGCGCCCGCCTATCCCGTCGCGCTCTCGGCGCTGGCGCCCGGCAGCGGTCTGGCCGAAGCGCTGCGCCCGCTGCTGACCCTGCCCAAGGACAAGCCCAGCCAGATCGCCGCCACCCCGCTGCGCCGGCCTGACGGCGACGCCGGCCACGCCGACATCCGCGCGCGGCCGCTGCGGGCCGAAGGCCAGGACTGCCTGCTGCTGACCTTTCACGACGCCACCGACCGGCTCACCTCCGAACAGCTGCTGACCCGCCATCTGGACATTCTGGCGCAACTGGCCGGCCTGTCCGCCGAACTGGCCAGCCAACCGGCCGAACCGCTGTGGGCGCGCATGAGCGGCCTGCTGGAGCGCGTGGGCCGCTTCCTCGGCGCCGACCGCTGCCTGCTGGCCCTGCTGGACGCCGACGGCAAGCAAGTGCGCATCGCCCGCGAATGGCGGCGCGAAGTCCGGGCCGCCGGACCGCCGGCCGAGCCGCCGGCCATCCCCCGCCCCAAGCTCTGCTGGCTGGAACAACAGCTGGGCCAGCAACGCACTTTGCAGCTGAACGACAGCGCCGACGCGCCGGAAGCGGCCGACGTCCTGCGCCAGCTGCTGGGCGACCACGGCCAGAGCGCCTTGCTGGCCACGCTGCGGCCTCGCCAATGCTGGCGCGGCGTGCTGGCGGTCAGCGCGCCGGCGCCGCACAGCTGGCTGTGGATAGAACAGCACATGCTGCAATCGGTGGCGGACATGCTGTCCAACTTCCTGGACCGCAGCCAGCACCACAGCGACGCCCAGCGTCGCCAGAGCGAGGCGCTGGCCCAGGCTCGCATCGGCCATTGGGAATGGCGGCGCGGCGACGCCGCGCCGCACTGGTCGGAAGAGCTGTACCAGCTGTGGCGGCTGGACCCCGCCCGGCAGCCCCCGCCGCTGGCGCAATTGCCCGCGCTGCTGCCGCCCGCCGACTGGCCTCCGCTGCGCCGCTGCCTGCGCCAGGTGCTGCGCCGGCGCGAAACCGCCCAGCTTGACCACCGCATCCTGCTGCCGGACGGCGGCGACCGCTACGTCCGCCATCACATCGCGCTGGAACAGGACGGCCGCGGCCGCGTCCTCCGCCTGAGCGGCACCCTGCAGGACATCAGCGAATTCAAGCACCGCGAACAGACCCTGCAGCAAGCCGCCGCCGTTTACGAACACACGCAGGAAGGCGTGATGATCGCCGACGCCGACCTGCGCATCCTCGACGTCAACCCCGCCTTCAGCGCGCTCACCGGCTACGCCCGAGCCGACCTCCTGGGCCAGAGCCCGCGCCTATTGCACTCCGGACGCCACGACGCCGGCTTCTACCGCCGGCTGTGGCAGGCGGTGGCGGAACACGGCCGCTGGCAAGGCGAGATCTGGAACCGCCACAAGGACGGCAGCGTGGCGCCGGCCTGGCTCACCGTCACCGCGGTGCGCGACGCCTACGGCGCGGTGCGCAACTACGTCGGCGTGTTCTCCGACATCGCCCAGATCAAGAAATCCGCCGCCGAGATGGCGCAGCTGGCGCACTACGACTCGCTGACCACCCTGCCCAACCGCCTGCTGTTCCTGTCGCGGCTGGAGCACGCGATCCAGACCGCCAAGCGCGAGCGCCGCCGCGTGGCGGTGCTGTTCATCGACCTGGACAACTTCAAGCAGATCAACGACACCCGCGGCCACGGCGCCGGCGACCGCCTGCTGGTGGAAGTGGCCGCCCGGCTCAAGGACTGCCTGCGCGCCAACGACACCGTGGCCCGCATCGGCGGCGACGAATTCCTGATCCTGCTGGAGAACCAGAAGGCCGACAATCCGGTCATCGACATCGCCAACAAGATCGTCAAGGCCTGCGCCCGGCCGTTCCGGCTGGAAGAGCAAGAGGTGGAAGTGGGCTGCAGCGTGGGCATCAGCATCTACCCGCGCGACGGCCAGGACGCGGAAACGCTGATGCGCAACGCCGACGCCGCCATGTACCAGGCCAAGAACGACGGCAAGGGCGCCTTCCGCTTCTACACCGAGGAGCTGACCCAGCGCGCGCGCCTGCGGGTGGAACAGGAGCGCGAACTGCGCCTGGCGCTGGAGCGGCGCGAGCTGTTCCTGGTGTTCCAGCCCAAATACCATCTGCAAAGCGGCGCCCTCGTCGGCGCCGAGGCCTTGCTGCGCTGGCAGCACCCGGTCCGGGGCCTGGTCGGGCCGGACGCCTTCATTCCGCTGGCCGAGGAAACCGGCCTGATCATCCCCATCGGCAGCTGGCTGATCCGTCACGCCTGCGGCATTCTGCGCCGCTGGCAGGACGCCGGCCTGTCGCCGGGCGTGCTCAGCCTCAATATCGCCGGCGCGCAAATCCAGCGCGCCCCCATCCTGCAAACGCTGAAGCAGGCGCTGCGCGATTGCCGGATTCCGCCGCGGCAGATCGAGCTGGAAATCACCGAGCGCTTCGTGATGAGCAATCCGGACGCGCACCTGAAAGTGCTGCGCGAACTGCGCCAGCTGGGCGTAAGCCTGTCCATAGACGATTTCGGCACCGGCTACTCCTCGCTCAGCTATCTGCGCCAGCTGCCGGTGCAAACGCTGAAAATCGACCAGTCGCTGGTGCGCGGCCTGCCGGACCACGAGCACGAGGCCAGCATCAGCCTGGCCATCATCTCGCTGGCCAAGACCCTGCACCTGGGCCTGGTGGCCGAAGGCGTGGAAAACGAGGCTCAGCGCCGCTTCCTGCTGGACGCCGGCTGCGAGCACGGCCAGGGCTTTCTCTACGCCCGGCCGCTGCCGGAAAACGAATTCGCCGCACTGGTCAAAAACGGCGGCGCGGCCCCGTCCCGCCCCTGAGCCTTCCGGGCGGAGAAACCCGCTTGCCGATGAGATTTTCAACGCCGCTGCGACGGCGGCGGACAAATCCATCTCCCTGATTTTTTTGTGAAAACCGCCTTTGCGCCGCGCCTGATTCGGCCATTGGCGCAGAAATGCTTGTATTTTTCTGACAAATCAGTGCGTTAGATATATAATACCGTTCGCCTCAGATTTTCTGATCGTTCCGGCAGCTGCCTGCTGGACGCTCCGCCTTGCCTGAGGGCTGCCTGTGAAGCCAGCCCCTCCCTAGCTTGGTTACCGAATAGACGCGCCAATAGCACCCGCTCGCGGCAGTCCACGTGACTGCCGCTGTGGCTGTTGGCCTACCGTATTAGAAAGGAATCGTAATGTCCAAAGAAGACATGATCGAACTGGAAGGTGTTGTCATTGAAATGTTGCCCGAGTCCCGCTTCCGCGTGCGCCTGGACAACAACGTCGAAATCCTTGCCTATGGCTCGGGCAAGATGAAGATGCACCGTATTCGCGTTCTGGTAGGCGACCGCGTCACTGTAGAGATGTCGCCCTACGATCTGACCAAGGGCCGCATCAATTTCCGTCATCCGACGGCGCCGGCCGGCGGCGGCACGCCTCGCCCCCATCACAACCGACGCCGTTGATCTGCCGGCATGGCCCGCTTTCGCGGTCATGCCCAGGAGCAACATTTGCGAGTCAATGAACTCAAACCCGGCGATTACATCGCCGAACAACACGATAGCGCCGCAATCACATTTACCGTGATTGCGGTCAACGCAGTAGGACGTCATTGCCACGTCACTTTTTCGTCCGAACTGGGCCTGGATTCCGCCAGCTACCCGCACGACGCCTGGATCAACGCCTCTCGCCCCTGAGACGGCCGCCCCGATCCGATTGACGCTCAAACGCCGCACCCGCCCGGGATCTCACCCCGGCGCCAGCCGCGGCCGCTTCCGCCTTGTTTGCCCGAGCCCGGCTTAGCCGCGCGCGCCGTCGTCAATGGCGGGCATCGCCGCGTCAATCTGATTCATCCTCAAAAAGTCATTTGACATATCAAAAATTGGTTCCATAGTGGTATCTATGCCGCGCCATCCGCGCGGCAGAAAACCACATAAACGGCTGCCCCGATTCCACGCGGCGTCCGCCCGCCGGCAGCCCGACAACAGGAGCCAACATGCGCAAACCCCTGACCGCCCTGATCCTGGGCCTGGCCTGCCAGGCCGCCCTGGCCGAGCCTCAGCCGCCCACGCTGCAACAGGCGCTGCAATACGAAGCCGCGCTGACCGACACCCCCTTCTTCCGCAGCGTCAAGGCCTCGATCCGCACCCTGCCCAACGTCCAGGTTGAGCAAGTGGCGCCCGGCCGCGCCGCCAACCCGCTGAACGTGCGCCGGGTGGAACGGCTGCTGCCGGCGGCCAAGTGGGAATACTATTTCTCGCGCCGCGACGCCAGTTACAGCTACCAGCGCTTCCTGCAGGCCATCGCCAAATTCCCCGCCATCTGCGACGACTACCGCGACGGCCGCGACGGCGACGCCATCTGCCGCCACAGCCTGGCCGCCATGTTCGCCCACTTCGCCCAGGAAACCGGCGACCACAATCGCAGCGACACGGTTCCGGAATGGCGGCAGGGCCTGAAATATCTGCGCGAGATGGGCTGCGCCGAAACCGGACCCGGCTGCGGCTACAACACCGAATGCGCCGATCCGGTGTTCAACAAGGTGTGGACTTGCGGCAAGAACGCCGACGGCAGCTGGAAGAAATACTTCGGCCGCGGCGCCAAACAGCTGTCCTACAACTACAATTACGGCCCCTTCTCCCAGGCCATGTTCGACGGCGACCAATCGGTGCTGCTGAAGAACCCGGACCTGGTGGCCTCCACCTGGCTCAACCTGACCTCGGCCACCTTCTTCTTCGTCTTCCCGCAGCCGCCCAAGCCGTCGATGCTGCACGTGCTGGACGGCAGCTGGGTGCCCAACGCCGCGGACAAGGCGGCCGGCGCCGGCAACAACTTCGCCACCACCATCCAGATCATCAACGCAGAGTGCGGCGGCGGCACCGAGCGCCAGGCCGCGCAGAACCGCATCGACTACTACCGCCAGTTCGCCAACGATCTGGGCTGGGACTACGGCAACGAACAACTGTCCTGCGCCAATATGCAGCGCTTCAGCGCCGCCAGCTCCGCCGCCTACAACATCTATTGGGAAAAGGACTGGAAATGGGGCAATGACTACAAATGCCAGTTGGTGAACTACCAGACGCCGTACAGCGCGCTGCAAGCCGGCAACTACCAGCGCTGCGTCGAGGACAACTGGAACGTCAAGCTGAAATGAAATCGGCCGGCTCCGCTCGCGCGGGGCCGGCCTCGCCAACGACTGTCGTTCACCCGTGCTTCACCTCCCCGTCCATTGGCCTATCTCGTTTCCACGATAAGCCATCGCGGCTAAACGCCGCGTCAATCCGGCCGCGTCCCCGCTAAAAATCGCGTCAAGAATTCCCTTGGGCACGGCGCTTGCTTGATCCAAGCCGTCCCTTTCCCCCGGTGCCGCAATGTCCGCCCCTCCGCCGCTGCGCCTGCTGCTGGTCAACGACCACGCCAAAACCATCGCCTCGCTGCGCCAGGCGCTGGCGCGCGCCGGCTACGCCGTCGTCGCCGAGGTGGACGGCGCCGCGGCCTTGCTGCAGGCGGTGGAAGGGCTGCGGCCGGACGTGGTGATCGTGGACACCGAATCGCCGTCGCGCGACACCCTTGAGCAACTGGCGCTGCTGGGCGAAATCGCGCCGCACCCGGTGGTGATGTTCGCCGACCAGGGCGACCTGCCCACGATAGAGGCCGCGGTCCACGCCGGCGTGGCGGCCTATGTGGTGGACCAGGCCGACGCCGCGCGGCTGGCGCCCATCATCGACCTGGCCCGCGCGCGCTTCGCCGAGGACGCCCGCTTGCGGCGGCGGCTGGCGGCGGCGGAACAACAGCTGGCCGAGCGCAAGCTGATCGAGCGCGCCAAGGGCATTCTGATGGACAGGCGCCGGCTCAGCGAGAACGACGCCTACCAGGCGCTGCGCCGCCAGGCGATGCGCGAGGGCCTGCGCGTCGCCGAACTGGCCCGACAACTGATCCAGGCCGCCGAACTGCTAGGCTGAACCACGAGGACCGCCCCCATGACCGTACCGCACCGCCTGCGCCTGGGCTATCTGCCGCTGACCGACAGCGCGCCGCTGATCGTCGCGCGCCAGCTGGGGCTGGACCGCCGCCACGGCCTGGAGCTGGAACTGCTGCGCCAGCCATCGTGGAGCGCGGTGCGCGACAAGCTGCTGGACGGCCGCCTGCACGCCGCCGCGGCGCTGTACGGCCTGGCCTACGGCATGCAGCTGGGCCTGGCCGGCCCGCAAGCCGACATGGCGCTGCTGATGACGCTGAACCAGAACGGCCAGGCCATCACCCTCAGCCACCCGCTGGCCGACGCCCTGACCGCCGCGCCGGAACAGGCCTTGCGCCGCCGCGCCCGCCAGGACTGCGCGCCGCTGACCTTGGCGCACACCTTCCCCGCCGGCACGCATGCCTTGTGGCTCAATTACTGGCTGGCGGCGCAAGGCCTGGACCCGCGGCGCGACGCGCGCCTGGTGGTGATCCCGCCGCCGCAGATGGGCGCAGCGCTGGAGGCCGGCCAGCTGGACGGCTTCTGCGCCGGCGAGCCCTGGCACCAGCAGGCGGCGGCGCGCCAGGCCGGCCGCGTCGTCGTCGCCAGCGGCGAGATCTGGCCCGGCCACCCGGAGAAAGCCCTGCTCTGCCGCCGCGACTTCGCGCAACAAGAACCGGCCGCCGCCGGCGCGCTGATCATGACGCTGCTGGAAGCCTGCCGCTGGCTGGAACACAGCGAACACCGCCGCCAGGCGGCGCGCTGGCTGGCGCGGCCGGAGCATATAGCCCTGCCGGAGACGCTGATCGCCGCCACCCTGCCCTCGGTCGCCGCCGGCGCGGCGGCGCTGCGCTTCTTCGACCAGGGCCGGGTCAACTATCCCTATCCGTCCGACGGCGTCTGGTTCGTCGACCAGTTCCGGCGCTGGGGCTGGCTGAGCGGCGACGAGGACGCGCAAGCCGTGGCCGCCGCGGTCAGCCAGAGCCGGCTCTACCGGCAAGCGGCGGACGCGCTGGGCCTGCCGGTTCCGGCCCAGCCTCAGCGCCGCGGCCGGCTCTGCGACGGCGTGGAATGGGACGGGCAGCCGCGCTACCAAGCCGCGCTGGACCTGCCCGGCTGAACAACGGTTCACGATTTTCTCAGGGCCTGTTCAAGGTCTCGCTCTTGCTCGCAAGATTTTGAGCGGACTCCAGGCCCAGCATGCTGCAACGCACAAACACAGTGCGCGGCCGGCTGCTTCCGCACCAGCGCGGTGCGCCCCTCCGCCGCAAGACCATGTAAACATTGAAATTTCGCCGCGCCGCGGCTGGCACGGCGTTTGCATAAGTCAAGCCGGGCCTGGCACAAAGACGTGCCCCGCCCGCCCCAAATGCTTGTCCGGCCAAAGGCGGCCGGGACGGCAACGGACAACGGCGTCCGCTCCTGCTATCACCGAGGAGCGAACGCCGTTTTTATTTTGGCCGGCCCCCGGCCGCTCGCGGCACAGGAGTTTCGCATGGACCGTTCATTCTGGCACAGCGGGCACAAGCCCACCTTGCTGTCCGCCTTCCTCTATTTCGACCTCAGCTTCATGGTCTGGTATCTGCTGGGCCCGCTGCAGGTGCCCATCGCCGCCGCGCTGGGCCTGGACACCCGCGAACGCGCCTTGATGGTGGCCACCCCCATTCTGGCCGGCGCGCTGTTGCGGCTGGCGGTCGGCATGCTGGCGGACCGCATCGGCGCCAAGCGCACCGGGCTGATCGCCCAGATCGTCGTCGTCGCCGCCCTGCTGGCCGCCTGGCGCGTCGGCCTGTCCAGCCTGGGCGGCGCGCTGCTGCTGGGCCTGTTCCTCGGCGTGGCCGGCGCCTCCTTCGCCGTGGCGTTGCCGCTGGCCTCGCGCTGGTATCCGCCGGCGCATCAGGGCACGGCGCTGGGCATCGCCGGCGCCGGCAACTCCGGCACCGTGCTGGCGGCGCTGTTCGCGCCGATGCTGGCCTTGCAGTTCGGCTGGCAGAACGTGTTCGGCCTCGCCTGCCTGCCGCTGCTGCTGGTGCTGCTGCTGTTCGCGCGGCTGGCCAAGGACGCGCCCGGCGCGCCGCCGCCCAAGCGTTGGGCCGATTACCTGGCGGTGCTGGCCCAACGCGACGCCTGGTGGCTGATGCTGTTCTACGCCATCACCTTCGGCGGTTTCGCCGGCTTCGCCAGCGCGCTGCCCGGCTATTTCCACGACCAGTTCGGCTTCGACGCCAAGACCGCCGGGCTCTACACCGCCGCCTGCGTGTTCGCCGGCTCGATGATGCGGCCGCTGGGCGGCGTGCTGGCGGACCGCGTCGGCGGCACCCGCTCGCTGCTGGCCGTCTACCTGGCGGTGGCGGCCTTGCTGTTCGCCGCCGGCCTGGAGCCGGGCGGCGCCGGCGGCGCGCTGCTGCTGTTCGTGCTGGCCATGCTCTGCCTGGGCGCCGGCAACGGCGCGGTGTTCCAGCTGGTGCCCCAGCGCTTCGGCGGTGAGATCGGCGCGGTCACCGGCCTGATCGGCATGGCCGGCGGCGTCGGCGGCTTCCTGCTGGCGGCCGGCCTGGGCGTGATCAAGCAGGCCAGCGGCGGCTACGCCATCGGCCTGTGGCTGTACGCCGCGCTGGCCTTGGCGGGCTGGGCCGGCCTGGCCGGGCTGCGCCAGCGCTGGCGCGCCGGCTGGTCTCTCGCCAGCGCCCGGCTCTGAGACGCGAGGACATCCATCATGACGAAACCCAAACTGGTAGTGGTGGGCAACGGTATGGCCGGCATCCGCACCGTGGAAGAGCTGCTGACGCTGGCGCCGGACCTGTACGACATCACCGTGTTCGGCGCCGAGCCGCACCCCAACTACAACCGCATCCAGCTGTCGCCGGTGCTGGCCGGCGAACAGACCTTCGACGACATCGTGCTCAATCCGCGCAGCTGGTACTCCGAGCGCGGCATCGCCCTGCACACCGGCAAGACAGTGGTGGAGCTGGACCGAGCGCGCCGGCTGGTGCGCGCCGACGACGACGGCGTCGCCCATTACGACCGGCTGCTGCTGGCCACCGGCTCGCTGCCGGTGATGCTGCCGCTGCCGGGCCGCGATCTCGCCGGCGTCATCGGCTACCGCGACATCCGCGACACCGAGACCATGCTGGCGGCCAGCGCCGGCGGCGGCCGCGCGGTGGTGATAGGCGGCGGCCTGCTCGGCCTGGAAGCCGCCTACGGCCTGAAGCAGCGCGGCATGGAGGTGACCGTGGTCCACCTGGCGGACTGGCTGCTGGAACGGCAGCTGGACCCCGTCGCCGCCCGCTTGCTGCAGGCCTCGCTGGAAGCGCGCGGCCTGCGCATCCTGCTGGGCCGCCAGACCGCGGCGCTGCTGGACGACGGCCGCGGCGCGGTGGCGGCGGCGACGCTCTCCGACGGCGAAACCCTGGAAGCCAAGCTGGTGGTGATGGCGGTGGGCATACGCCCCAATATCGCGCTGGCCGCCGCCGCCGGCCTGCACTGCGAGCGCGGCGTGGTGGTCAGCGACGCGCTGCAGACCTTCGACCCGCGCATCTACGCGGTGGGCGAATGCGTCAGCCACCGCGGCGTCTGCTACGGCCTGGTGGCGCCCTTGTTCGAACAGGCCAAGGTCTGCGCCAACCATCTGGCGCAGCTGGGCAGCAGCCGCTACCAGGGTTCGGTGATGGCCACCAAGCTCAAGGTCACCGGCGTCGACCTGTTCTCCGCCGGCGACTTCATCGGCGGCGACGGCTGCGACGAGATCGTGCTGTCCGACCCGGCCGGCGGCCTGTACAAAAAGCTGGTGCTGCGCGAGGACAAGCTGGTTGGCGTCTGCCTTTACGGCGACACCGCCGACGGCGCCTGGTACTTCAAGCTGCTGCGCGAGCAGCGGGCGATAGGCGATCTGCGCGAGCGGCTGATCTTCGGCGAAACCGCCATCGGCGACGTCGGCGTGCAAGGCCAGAGCCGCGCCGCCGGCATGCGGGACAGCGACGAGGTCTGCGGCTGCAACGGCGTCAGCAAGGGCGCCATCGTCAAGGCGATCAAGGAAAACGGTCTGTTCACCCTGGACGAGGTCAAGCGCTGCACCAAGGCCGGCGGCTCCTGCGGCTCTTGCAGCGGCCTGGTGGAACAGATCCTGATGAACACCGTGGGCGCGAGCTTCCAGGAAGCGCCCAAGACCAAGGCGGTCTGCGGCTGCACCGATCACAGCCACGCCGAGGTGCGCAAGGCCATCCGCGACCACCGCCTGCTGGACCACGCCGCGGTCTACCACTTCCTGGAATGGCGCACGCCCAACGGCTGCGCCAGCTGCCGCCCTGCGATCAACTACTACCTGCTGTCCACCTGGCCGCGCGAGGCGGTGGACGATCCGCAAAGCCGCTTCGTCAACGAGCGGGTGCACGCCAATATCCAGAAGGACGGCACCTTCTCGGTGATCCCGCAGATGAAGGGCGGCGTCACCAACGCCGCCGAGCTGCGCCGCATCGCCGACGTGGCCGACAAATACCAGGTGCCGATGCTCAAGGTCACCGGCGGCCAGCGCATCGACCTGCTGGGCATACGCAAGGAAGACCTGGTCGAGGTCTGGAAAGACCTGGGCATGCAGTCCGGCCACGCCTACGGCAAATCCATCCGCACCGTGAAAACCTGCGTCGGCAGCGAGTTCTGCCGCTTCGGCACCCAGAACAGCACCCAGATGGGCATAGACCTGGAAACCATGCTGGCCAATATGTGGGCGCCGCACAAGGTCAAGCTGGCGGTGTCCGGCTGCCCGCGCAATTGCGCCGAAGCCGGCATCAAGGACGTGGGCGTGATCGCGGTGGATTCCGGCTGGGAGCTGTACGTGGGCGGCAACGGCGGCATCAAGACCGAGGTGGCGCAATTCCTGTGCAAGGTGAAGACCGCCGAGGAGGTGAAGGAATACAGCGGCGCCTTCCTGCAGCTCTACCGCGAGGAGGGCTATTACCTGGACCGCACCGTCCGCTACATCGCCCGCGTCGGCCTGGACTACGTCAAGGCGCGGGTGGTGGACGACGCCGCCAACCGCCAGGCCTTGTACCAGCGGCTGCTGTTCGCGCTGGAAGGCCTGCCCGACCCCTGGGCCGCCCGCATCGCCGGCGCGCAGCGCCAGGAATACATTCCCCTGAAAATCATCGCCTGAGGCCGCCATGGACGCCATCCCCCACCCCTCCTCCCGCTGGCTGCGCGTGTGCGCGCTGGACGACATCCCGCTGCTGGGCAGCCGCGTGCTGGCGCGCGACGGCGGCGACATCGCCCTGTTCCGGCCGCAGCCGCAACAGGTGTTCGCGCTGCTGGACCGCTGCCCGCACCAGGGCGGCCCCTTGAGCCAGGGCCTGGTGCACGGCGCGGCGGTCACCTGTCCGCTGCACGGCTGGACCCTCAATCTGGAAGACGGCGAAGCGCAGGCGCCGGACCGCGGCTGCGCGCGGCGCTTCCCGGTCAGCCTGCGCGACGGCGACGTCTATCTGCAACTGTGAACCCGGGGACAAAGCCATGAGCACCACTCCCTCCACCTGCTGTTACTGCGGCGTCGGCTGCGGCGTGCTGATCCACAGCGACGGCGCGCGCATCACCGGCGTGGAAGGCGACCCGGCCCACCCGGCCAACCACGGCCGGCTGTGCAGCAAGGGCCTGGCGCTGGCGGACAGCTGCGCCAGCCTGTCCGGCCGCGCGCTGCACCCCGAGCTGCGGCTGAGCCGCGACGCCGCGCGCCGGCGCGTGGACTGGGACTGCGCGCTGGACACCGTGGCCGAACGGCTGGCCGGCGTCATCCGCCGCCACGGTCCGGACGCGGTGGCGGTCTACGCCTCCGGCCAGCTGCTGACCGAGGACTATTATCTGTTCAACAAGCTGACCAAGGGCCTGATCGGCAGCAACAACATCGACACCAATTCCCGGCTGTGCATGTCCAGCGCGGTCAGCGGCTACAAGCTGGCGCTGGGCGCCGACGGCCCGCCCACCTGTTATCAAGACCTGGAGCTGGCCGACTGCGTGCTGCTGGCCGGCAGCAATATGGCCTACGCCCACCCGGTGCTGTTCCGCCGGCTGGAGGCGGCCAAGGCGGCGCGGCCGGACAGCAAGTGGATCGTGGTCGACCCGCGCCGCACCGACACCGCCGCGCTGGCGGACCTGCATCTGCAGATCCAGCCCGGCAGCGACGTGGCGCTGTTCAACGGCATGCTGCACCACCTGATTTGGGAAGGCTTGATCGACGAGGGCTACATCGCCGCCCACACCGAGGGCTTCGACGCGCTCAAGCGCCTGCTGCGCGACTATTCGCCGCGCCAGGCCGCCGGCCTGTGCGGCATCGCCGAGGCCGATCTGACCGCCGCCGCCGAATGGTTCGGCCGCAGCCCGGCCAGCCTGTCGCTGTACTGCATGGGCCTGAACCAGTCCAGCCACGGCACCGCCAAGAACCTGGCGCTGATCAATCTGCACCTGGCCGCCGGCCAGATCGGCCGCCCCGGCGCCGGCCCCTTCTCGCTGACCGGCCAGCCCAACGCCATGGGCGGCCGCGAAGTGGGCGGCATGGCCACCATGCTGGCCGCCCACCGCGACATCGCCAATCCGCAACACCGCGCCGAAGTGGCCGCCCACTGGGGCCTGCCGCCGGAACGGCTCTCCGACCGCCCCGGCCTGCCGGCCATCGCGCTGTTCGACGCGCTCAAGGCCGGCCGGGTCAAGGCGGTGTGGATAGTCTGCACCAATCCCGCCCACTCGCTGCCGGACCTGGAACAGGCGCGCCAGGCGCTGGCCCAGGCCGAATTCGTCATCGTTCAGGACGCCTACGCCGACACCGACACCGCCGCCTGCGCCGACGCGCTGCTGCCGGCCGCCAGCTGGGGTGAAAAAGAAGGCACGGTCACCAACTCCGAACGCCGCGTCAGCCGGGTGCGCGCCGCCGCGCCGCCGCCGGGCGAGGCCCGCGCCGACGGCTGGATCGCCGCCGAAGTGGGCCGCCGGCTGGAACGACTGCTGTATCCGGACGCGCCCAGCCTGTTCCGCGACTGCGAGCCGGCGGCGGTGTTCGCCGAGCACGCGGCGCTGACCGCCGGCCGCGACCTGGACCTCAGCGGCCTCAGCCACGCACTGCTGGAGCGGGACGGCCCGCAGCAATGGCCGTTCCCGGCCGGCGCCGCTGGCGGCCAGGCGCGGCGTTACCAAGACGGCCGCTTCCCCACCGCCAGCGGCCGCGCGCAATTCCACGCCACGCCCTACCGCCCGCCGGCGGACGCGGTCAACGCCCACTATCCCTTCCGCCTGCTCACCGGCCGGCTGCGCGACCAATGGCACGGCATGAGCCGCAGCGGCCGGGTGGCGCGGCTGTTTTCCCACGCGCCGGAACCGACGCTGGACATGCACCCGGCCGACGCCGCCCGCCGCGGCCTCCAGGCCGGCGAACTGGTCAAGGTGGAAAGCCGGCGCGGCGGCCTGGTGCTGCCGCTGGCGCTGAGCGAGGACTTGCCCGGCGGCTGCGTGTTCGCCGCCATGCACTGGAGCGGCCAGCACCTCGACAGCGGCGGCGTCAACCAGGCCTGTTCGCCGGCGGTGGACCCGCAATCCTTCCAGCCCGAACTCAAGCACGCCGCGGTGCGGGTGGAGCGCGCCGAACTGCCGTGGCGGGTGCGCGCCGCCAGCCGCCACCCTGACCTGCCGGCGCTGCGCGCCCGGCTGCAGCCCTTGCTGGCCGGCTGCGGCTACGCCGCGCTCAGCTTGCGGCCGCCTGACATCCTGGTGCTGAGCGCCGCCCACGCCCAGCCGCGGCCGGACTGGCTGAGCGAACTGGCCTGGCTGCTGGAGCTGGACGGCGGCCCGCAGCTGCAAAGCTTCAGCGACGCGCGGCGCGGGCTGGAACAACGCATCGCCTGGCGCGACGACGCGCCCTGGGCCTTCGTCTTCGCCGGCGGACAGGACGACGGCGCGCGGCTGCTGGCCGCGATGCAAAGCGGCAAGCCCTGGCCCGGCAGCCGGCTCAGCGCGCTGCTCCCCGACATCGCCGCCGCTCCCGCCGCCGCGCGCATCGTCTGCAACTGCCTGCAAGTGGACGCCGAGCGCATCCGGGCGGCCATCGCCGCCGGCGCTGACCTGGCCGGACTCAAGGGGCAACTGGGCTGCGGCGGCGTCTGCGGCTCCTGCCTGCCCGAACTCAAACGCATGCTGGCGCGACAGACGGAACGGGAATATTGAAACCCCCGCGCGGAACGCTATGCTAGGGAGGTCCGGCGCTGTTACCCTCTGCGCAGGCGATAGCGATGGGTGCTTGGATTGGGCTGGAAACAGATATGGCGGCTGGCCGCGCTGGCCGCGCTGACCACGCAGGCGGCGGCGGCCGCGACGACGCTGGACATGGTCTACGGCGCGGTGGCCTCGGACCCGTATATGAGCGGCGAAGGCGATCAGACGCCGCCCCACCCCGGCGCGGTGGTGGAGATGGCGCAGGCGGCGGCCAAGGGCTGCCGGGTAGCCCTCAAATTGTCGCGGCTGCCGGGCAAGCGCCTGCTCACCGAGATGCAGCACGATCAGCACGACGCCGCCTTCATGTTTTCCCACAACAAGGAACGCGAAGCCTATTTCGACTACCCGATGCAAGGCGGCGAGCCGGACCCGCGCTACCGGCTGACCACGCTGGCCTACTCCTTGTACGCGCTGAAAAGCGCGCCGCCGGCCTGGAACGGCGACAATCTGCCGGCGCTGGGCGCCATCGGCGTCAACGCCGGCTGGTCCATCGCCGACGATCTGCGCGCCAAGGGCGCCCGGGTGGAAGCCGCCAAGGACAGCGAGATGAATTTCCGCAAGCTGCAGGCGCGCCACATCACCGCCTACGCCACGCAAAACCACATCGGCGACCGCTATGTGGAAGAACATCCGCAAGCCGGCGTCGTCCGCCTGCAGCCGCCGCTGTCGCGCAAGGACTACTACCTGGTGTTCGGCAAACGCTGGCACCGGGACAATCCGGCGCTGGCGCGCTGCCTGTGGCAGCAGATCGGCAAGCTGCGCGAAACCTTGCTGCCCGCGCTGCTGCGCCAGCCCTGGTATCTCCAGCCCTGAGTCAGTCCGGCAAGCCGCCCAATTCCGCCGTCAACTCCTCCACCTCCAGCAAGTGGGCGCGGTCGTGTTGCAGCATGTCCTCGGCCAGATCCTCCAGACTCATCCGCCGCTCGCCGCCGAACAGGCAAAGCCGCCCGCGCTGAGCCGGCTCCGCGCCGGCCAAGGCGGCGAGCAAATGCCGCCGCCCGGCCACAAAATCATCCAGCGCCGCTGACCCGTCCTGCTCCAGATACGCCAGTTCGAGCGACATCTCGTTGCCGTCGACCGAGGCGATCTCCGGCATCTCCTCGGCCAGCACCCGCGCCACCCGTTGGCAATATATCCGGTCCAGATCGCGCAGGTGGCAGGCATGCTCGACCGCGGCGAAATCGATGCCGTCCGGCCGCCGCCGCCAGTCCGCGGCCGGAATCGCGCGCAGCGCCGCCGCCAACTGGGCCGGCATCGTCCGCAGCGCTTCCAGCCGCTGCGCCCAATCCAGCTGTTGCGGCATGGCCGACCACACCACCCCGTATGTGAAGTAGCCGCCCGGCACCCGGCCGCGCGGCCGCAACACCTGATGATGATGGCGGCGCATCACCTCCGCCACCATCGCGCCGCAAAACTGGCGCGCGCTGGCGTCCGCCTCCACCTCGGGAAACAGCTGGCGCACATCATGGACGATGGCCGCCACCGCCGGCACCTCGGCGCGCGACAAGGCCGCGTATTCCACATAACGTTGCGGCGTATCGATCAAGGCCTCCAGCTGGCGGCCCAGCGCTTGCTCTCGAAAAGCATCGAAACGGGAATGCATAACCACCCCTTTAGTAACGTATCAAAATGATACCTTAGTAAGCGGCAAGATCATTGTCAACCCTGATTTTTGTCATAACCATCCACATTTAAACAAGACAAATGATTGCAGATTCATGACAGCATTCGGATAATGCTAAACGTTTATTTAAAATCACCCGGCGACATGCAAGTTCGTCCGTCCCGGCCGGCGTCACAAGGAGATAGAAATGGGGTTCTGGAACAAGGCCGATACCGCGCGACAACAAGCGGAATTGTTGCAATGCAGGCAGGAAGCGGAACAACTGCGCACGGAACTGCGCCACACTCGCTCCCGCGCCGACGAAGCGGAAAACCAGCTGGCGCAGAGCCAGGCCAAAAACCAGGAACTGCGCGGACTGATCGCCAATCTGTCCGCCTTCGCCCAATCGATGACCGACACCCAACAATCGCTGGCCACCCTCTCCAGCGTGATGAGCCAGGAAAAAGACCGCGCCGTCGCCGCCCAGGGCATCTCGCTGCATAGCCGCCAATCCATAGACCAGATCGCCGCCGACCTGTCCAAGCTGGCCGGCGCCTCGCAAGGCGCGGCGGAAAAAGTGGGGGAGCTGGACGCCCGCGCCCAGGAGGTGGGCGGCATCGTGCAATTGATCCGCGATATCGCCGACCAGACCAACCTCTTGGCGCTGAACGCGGCGATCGAAGCCGCGCGCGCCGGCGAGCAGGGTCGCGGCTTCGCCGTGGTGGCCGACGAAGTGCGCAAGCTGGCCGAACGCACCGCCACCGCCACCGCCGACATCGCCAAGCTGGTGGAGCAGATCCGCGGCGACAGCGCCGGCAGCCGCAGCCAGATGGAGCAATTGGCGGAACAAGCCGCCGGTTTCAGCCAGGACGGCGAGGCCGCCGCCGGCACCATGAAGCAATTGCTGGACATGTCCACCAGCATGGAAGGCAGCATCGCCGCCTCCGCGCTGCGCGGTTTCTGCGAACTGGCCAAGATGGACCACCTGATCTACAAATTCCGCGTCTACCAGGTGATGTTCGGCCTGTCGGACGAAGACATCGGCCACTTCGGCTCGCACCAGCACTGCCGCTTCGGCAAGTGGTATTACGAGGGCGAAGGCCGCGCCAGCTTCGCCCACCTGCCCGGCTTCCGCGAGATAGAAGCGCCGCACGCCAAGGTGCACACCGCCGCGCTGGACGCGCTGCGCGCCCACGCCGACGGCGACAGTCGGGCCGCGGTGGAGCATGTGGCGGCGATGGAAGCCGCCAGCCTACAAGTGCTGGCCGGGCTGGAACACATGGCCGGCGCCGGCGCGGCGGAACCGCGCCGTGGCTGAGGCCGAGTTTGTCATCCGCCCGCTGCAAGCCGGCGACCACGCCGGCTGGCTGCCCTTATGGCGCGACTACAACGCCTTCTACGGCCGCGTAGGCGCAACCGCGCTGCCCGAGGAGGTGGACCGGGAAACCTGGCGCCGACTACTCGCGCCGGCGGAACCGGTGCACGGGCTGGCCGCGGTCGCCAACGGCGCGCTGCTGGGCATCGCCCACCTGCTCTACCACCGCAGCACCATCCAGATCCAGGACAGCGCCTATCTGCAAGACCTGTACGTGGCGCCGGCGGCCAGAGGCGGCGGCGTCGCCCGCGCGCTGCTGCGGGCGGCGGCGGAACGGGCGCGCGCGGACGGCGCCGCCACGCTGTACTGGCGCACCGCCAGCGACAACCTGGTCGCGCGCCGCTTGTACGATCAGGTGGCCGAGCTGGCGGACGCGGTAATCTACCGCCAGGCCCTGTGAGTCGATAGGCTCAGCGCAGCACGTCCAGCAAAATATCCGCGATCAAGCCGCTGGCCGCCACCAGGACCAGGTCCGCGCCCACCGCCCGCCACTCATAGCCGGGATGGCGCGGCAGCTGGCTCAGCAAGGGCGCCGGCAATACCTGCTTGGCGATGCCGGGAGGCAGCGGCTTGCCGCGCGCCAGACGCTTGCGCATGCCGGGCGGCAGCGATTTATAGCCGGTCACCCCGGAATCCAAGGCCAGCCTGCGCGCGGCGGCGGCGCTGATGCCCGCCGCCACCAAATCCCTGTCCGTCCGCGCCGGCGACGCCTCCCTGTCTTTGTCCTTGTGCTTGCCCTGCCCCTGGCCATGCCCCTGGCCCTTGCCTTCCGGCGGATTGGCCAATACCGGCGCGGCCAAGGCCGCCGCCAGCAACAAGGCCGACCATTGCTTCCATCGCTGCATCTTCGTCTCCCGTCTAGTTGAGCCCGACTTACATTATCGACCAAGCCCCGGCAAAGCTTGAACCCAAACTCGCCAGCTTCGCCAGATTAAATATATTGATCGCTACACAATTGTAGAATACTCTACAAAAAATGGAGCGCATCATGGACTGGCTGCTGCTGATCACCTCTTTGCCCACCGAAAACGCCACCGCGCGCATGCGCGCCTGGCGCGCCTTGAAAGCCTGCGGCTCCGCCGCGCTGCGCGACGGCGCCTATCTGTTGCCCGGCAGCAACGCTCGGCTGCAGCAATTGGAAGCCATCGCCTCCGACATTCAGCAGCACGGCGGCGTCGCCCGGCTGCTGGCCTGCCGGCCGCTGGACGGCAGCGACTTTCCGCCGCTGTTCCAGCGCGACGCCGATTACCAGCAACTGCGGCAAGACATTGAGGAACAACGGCGCGGCCTGGACCCGGACAACGCAGCCGAAAGGCTGAAGCAATGGCGACGGCTGGGCAAGGCGCTGGCCGGCATCGCCGCCGTCGACTTCTTCCCCGGCGCCGGCCAGCAACAGGCGCAGGCCGCGCTGCAACAACTGGAAGCCGCCATCCAGCAACAGCTGTCTCCCGGCGAACCCCATAGCCAACAAATGGCCATTCCGCGCCGCGCCGTCGCCGAACACCAGGGCCGGGTCTGGGCCACCCGCCGCCGCCCCTGGGTGGACCGGCTGGCCTCGGCCTGGCTGATCCGCCGCTTCATCGACCCGCAGGCGCGCATCCTGTGGCTGGCCGCGCCCGGCGACTGCCCGCCGGACGCGCTGGGTTTCGACTTCGACGGCGCCGCCTTCACCCATGTCGGCGACAAGGTCAGTTTCGAAGTGCTGCTGGCCAGCTTCGGCCTGGACGCGCCGCCGCTGCGGCGGCTGGCGGAGCTGGTCCACTATCTGGACGTGGGCGGCGCGGCGCCGCCGGAAGCCAGCGGCGTGGAAACCGTGCTGGCCGGCCTGCGCGCCGCGCTGAGCGACGACGACCAGCTGCTGGCAGCCGCCTCCACGATCTGGGACGGCTTGTATCAACAGTTCTCCAAGGAAGCCTGAAGATGCCGCCCGACCACACCCCCGCCGCGCCCGCTCCGGTCGGCTTCCGGCAAGCGCTGCGTTTCTGGCTCAAGCTCGGCCTGATCAGCTTCGGCGGCCCGGCCGGGCAGATCGCCATCATGCACCAGGAGCTGGTGGAGCGCCGGCGCTGGATTTCCGAACGCCGCTTCCTGCACGCGCTGAACTACTGCATGCTGCTGCCCGGGCCGGAAGCGCAGCAGCTGGCCACCTATATCGGCTGGCTGCTGCACCGCGGCTGGGGCGGCGTCGCCGCCGGCGCGCTGTTCGTGCTGCCGTCCTTTTTCCTGCTGGTGCTGCTGTCCTGGGTCTATATCGCCTACGGCCACCTGGCCTGGATCGCCGGCCTGTTCTACGGCGTCAAGCCGGCGGTGGTCGCCATCGTGGCCCAGGCAGCCTGGCGCATCGGCAAGCGCACGCTGAAACATCCGTGGCTGTGGGGCGTGGCGCTGGCCTCGCTGGGCGCCATCGCGCTGTGGCAAACGCCGTTCCCGCTGATCGTGCTGGCGGCGGCCTTGATCGGCGCGCTGGCCGGCCGGCTGCGGCCGCGCTGGTTCCAGGCCGGCGGCCACGGCGGCGCGGACGCGCATTACGGCCCGGCGCTGATCGACGACCACACCCCACCGCCGGCCCACGCCCGCTTCTCCTGGTTCCGGCTGGGCCGCGCCGCGCTGGCCGGCCTGCTGCTGTGGAGCTTGCCGATGGCCTTGCTGACCGCCGTCTGCGGCTGGCACGGCGGCTACACCCAGATGGGCTGGTTCTTCACCAAGGCCGCCTTGCTGACCTTCGGCGGCGCTTACGCGGTGCTGCCCTATGTCTACCAGGGCGCGGTGGCCCATTACGGCTGGCTGAGCGCCGGCCAGATGCTGGACGGCCTGGCGCTGGGCGAAACCACGCCGGGGCCGCTGATCATGGTGGTGGCCTTCGTCGGCTTCGTCGGCGGCTACGCCAAGGCGCTGCTGGGCCCGGAGCAGCTGTTCCTGGCCGGCGCGCTGGCCGCGGCGCTGGTCACCTGGTTCACCTTCCTGCCCTCCTTCGTCTTCATCCTGGCCGGCGGCCCGCTGATCGAACACAGCCATGGCCAAATCCGGCTGACCGCGCCGCTGACCGCCGTCACCGCCGCCGTGGTCGGGGTCATCGTCAACCTCGCCCTGTTCTTCGGCTGGCACGTGCTGTGGCCGCAGGGCTGGCGCGGCGGCGTGGACTGGGCTGCCGCCGTCATCGCCGCGCTGGCGGCCTGGGCGCTGCTGCAACGACAAGTCAAAGTGATGCCGGTGATCGCCGGCGCGGCGCTGGCCGGCCTGCTGCTCAGCCTGTGGCGCCTGCCGTGAACGGATTCCCACATCGAGAAAGGCCTACCCGCATGCAGCCCCGCATCCCCGCCACCATCTGGGCCCTGGGCCTGGTCAGCCTGTGCATGGACATGTCCTCCGAGATCATCCACGCGCTGCTGCCGGTATTCCTGGTCTCCACCCTGGGCGTCAGCGCGCTGACCCTGGGCGTCATCGAAGGCCTGGCTCAGGCCACCGCGCTGATCCTGCGCGTGTTCTCCGGCGCCATCAGCGATTACTGGGGCCGGCGCAAGGGCTTGCTGCTGCTGGGCTACGGCCTGGCGGCGCTGAGCAAGCCCTTGTTCCCGCTGGCCCACAGCGCCGAAACCGTGCTGGCCGCGCGGCTGATGGACCGCGTGGGCAAGGGCATACGCGGCGCGCCGCGCGACGCGCTGGTGGCCGAAGTCGCCCCGCCGGCCATCCGCGGCGCCTGTTTCGGCCTGCGCCAGTCCATGGACACCTGCGGCGCCTTCGCCGGGCCGCTGCTGGGCATCGCGCTGATGTTCTGGCTGGCGGACGACATCCAGCAAGTGCTGTGGTGGGCCTGCCTGCCGGCCTTGCTGGCGGTGCTGCTGCTGGCGGCCGGCGTCCGCGAGCCGGACGGCGGCGAACGCAAACCCTTCCGCTCACCGCTGCGCCTGGCGCTGCTGCGCCGCTTCTCCGGCCGCTACTGGTGGGTGGTCACCATCGGCGCGCTGTTCACCCTGGCCCGCTTCAGCGAGGCCTTTCTGGTGCTGCTGGCGCAGCGCCACGGCCTGCCGCTGAGCTGGCTGCCGCTGGTGATGGTGGTGATGAGCCTGGTCTACGCGCTCACCGCCTACCCGGTGGGCGTGCTGGCGGACCGCTGCAGCAAAAGCGCGCTGCTGGCCGTCGGCCTGCTGATCCTGATCCTGGCCGACGCCACGCTGGCGCTGTCCGGCTCCGTCGCCGTCACCCTGGCCGGCATCGCCTTGTGGGGGCTGCACCTGGGTTTCACCCAGGGCCTGCTGGCCACGCTGGTGGCGGAGGAAACCCCGGCCGACATGAAGGGCACCGCCTTCGGCCTGTTCAATCTGGTCAGCGGCCTGTGCCTGCTGCTGGCCAGCGTGTTGGCCGGCTGGATGTGGGACCGCCACGGCAGCGCCAGCACCTTCGTTGCCGGCGGCGCGCTGGCGACCACGGCCTTGGCCGCCACGCTGTGGTGGCATTGCCGGGAGCGGCGGCAAGCCAGCCTGGCCACTTGAGAAGTTTTGCGGGATGAACGGCCGCCAAGGCCTGGTAAACCGCCGCTCAGGCCGGATCCCGCGCCGCGGCCTGGGCCTCCATCGCGCCGGCGATCGCCGCGATCAGGCGCTGCGCCGCCGGATCGGCCTGCCGCCGCCAGATGCACAGGGATTCCGAAAACGCCTGCGCGCCGGCCAACGGCAACCAAACCGCGCGCGGCGCGGCGGCGCGCAGCGAGGCCGGCGCCAGCGCCACCCCCATACTCGCCTCCACCAGTTGGGTGACGCTGTGCCAGTGGCGCGGCTCGTGCCGGATCCGCGGGCTGAAGCCCGCCGCCACGCACAGGGCCACGATCCGGTCGTGGTAATGGGTGGACAAGGCGCGCGGGAACAGGATGAAGTCCTCGTCCCGCAAACCTTCCAGACGCACCGTCCGTCCGCCGGCCAGCGGATGCCCCGGCGGCAGACAGCACAGAAACGGCTCCCGCGGCAGCTCCAGCCGGGAGAGCTCGCCGGGCAGCGCGCCGGCATGGATCAGGCCGACGTCGATCTGCTCGCGCGCCACCGCGCGTATCTGCTCCTCGGTGTTCATCTCGCACAATTCCACCTCCACCTCCGGCGCCTGCCGCTGGAAGACACGCACGCCCTCGGGCAGGCCGCGCGACAACATGGCGCTGACAAAGCCGAGCCGCAGCCGGCCCGCCAGCCCCCGGCCGGCGCGCGCGGCGATGTCGGCCACCTCCTCCGCCCGCCTCAGCAACTGCCGCGCCTCCCGGTACAGCACCGCGCCGGCGGCGGTCAGCGCCACCGTCTTGTTGTCGCGCTCGAACAGCAGCGCGCCGATCTCCCGCTCCAGCTGCCGGATGGTCAGGCTCAGCGGCGGCTGGGAAATATGCAGCCGCAAGGCGGCGCGGCCGAAATGCAGCTCCTCCGCCACCGCCACGAAATAGCGCAATTGCCGTAGATCCACGTCCTCGCCTCCCTCGCCCGCCGCCGTCCATCGATAGTTTCCCGGTATCGCATCAGCCAAAAACAGTATTTCCGGCCTGGCTCCATTATGCCGACAATGGCCGCCATCTCCCCCTGCCCGCGGCTCCGCTGCCGCGGCCCCCATCGAGGCCCATCATGTCCACAGACTCGCGCGCGATACCGGACCGCCACGGCGGCAACCTCTTCCTCTGCGACCCTTCGCTGGCCGGCCTGCTGCGGCTTTATCTGCCGCAAGACCTGTACCGCCACCTGGAACCGCGGCTGATCGCGCTGGGCGCCGAGGCCGGCGGCCGCCTCGACGAGCTGGCGCTCGCGGCCGACAAGCATCCGCCCACCTTGCAAGCGCGCAGCCGCGCCGGGGAGGACAGCCAGCGCATAGACAAGCACCCGGCCTACGTCGAACTGGAAAAGCTGGCCTTTTCCGAATACGGCCTGGCGGCGATGAGCCACCGCGCCGGCGTGCTGGACTGGCCGGAGCGCCTGCCGCGGCTGGCCAAATACGCGTTCACCTATCTGCTGGTGCAGGCGGAGTTCGGCCTGTGCTGCCCGCTGAGCATGACAGACTCGCTGACCAGCACCCTGCTGGAGCACGGCGACGCGGCGCTGGCGGAACAGTATCTGCCGGCGCTGCTGACCCAGGACTTCGCGCGGCTGAGCCAGGGCGCGATGTTCATCACCGAACAAGGCGCCGGCTCCGACGTGTCGCGAGTGGAAACCCGGGCCTATCGGCAGGACGGCGGCTGGCGGCTGGAAGGCGAGAAATGGTTCTGCTCCAACCCGGACGCCGGGCTGGCCATGGTGCTGGCCCATGTCGACGGCGCGCCGCCCGGCTTCAAGGGCCTGGGGCTGTTCCTGCTGCCGCGCCGGCTGCCAGACGGCCGGCTCAACCATTACCGCATCGTCAGGCTCAAGGACAAGCTGGGCAGCCGCTCCATGGCCAGCGGCGAAATCCGGCTGGAAGGCGCCCTCGCCCATCTGGTGGGCGAAGTGGGCCGCGGCTTCCAGCAAATGGCCACCATGATCAATCTGTCGCGGCTGTCCAACGGCGTGCGCGCCGCCGGCCTGATGCGTCGGGCGCTGACCGAGGCGCTGCACACCGCCCGCCATCGCCGGGCCTTCGGCCGCGCGCTGATCGAGATGCCCTTGATACAGCGCAGCCTGATCAAGATGCTGCTGCCCGCCGAACAGGCGCGCTCGATGTTCCTGCACCTGGCCGCCTGCGCGGACCGGGCCCAGGCCGGCGACGCCGAGGCCGCGCAGCTGAGCCGCATCCTCACCCCGCTGATCAAGTTCCGCGCCTGCCGCGACGCGCGCCAGGTGACCCAGGACGGCATGGAAATCCGCGGCGGCTGCGGCTACATCGAGGAATGGTCAGACCCGCGCGTCGTGCGCGACGCGATGCTGGGCTCCATCTGGGAGGGCACCAGCAATATCGTGGCGCTGGACGTGGCGCGCGCCGCGCGCCGCAACGGCGCCCTGCCGGTGCTGCAACACTATCTGGCGCGGCTGCTGAGCGAGTCCGAACTGCCCGCCGCCTCGCAAGCGGCGCTGGGCCACGCGCTCGGCCGCGCGGCCGGCTTCGCCGCCGCCAGTTTCGCCGCCGCCGACGACGTGGACGTCCGCCGCGCCGCCAGCGCGCTCTACCACATCGCCAGCGCGGTGTTCATGGCCTGGGAAAGCGCCCGCGCCGCGGACGGCGACCATCGCCGGCTGGCCCTGGCCCATCTGGCCTTGCGCTACCGGCTGCAGCCGCGCGACCCGCTGGCGGCCCGCGACGGCGACGCGCAGCTGGAACTGACGCGCCGCCTGCTGGACGACGCTCCGATCAGCCAGGGCGAGGCGCTGGCCGCCTTGCCGATCTGAGAACCTGTTCAATGTCTGCCACGCCTCGGCCATGGACAAACGCCAGACCATGCGGTCAAATACGCCATCATAAAAACAGCAAGGCCGCCGCATGTCCCCCACCTTTGTCTCCTCCATCGTCTGGCAACGGCTGGACGCCTCCGGCCATGATTTCGCGGCGCTGGAACAGGGCGCGGACGGCCCGCGCCTCAGCGGCTGCGCCGTCTTCGTCGAAGACGGGCTCAACTGCCTGCTGCGCTACCAGGTGGATTGCGCGCCGGACTGGAGCACGCGCCGCGTCGAGGTCAATGGCTACCGCGGCGGCGACGCCGTCGACCTGCTGCTGGAGGCCGACGCCGAAGGCCGCTGGCGGCTCAACGGCGCGGAACAGCCGCAGGTGCGCGGCTGCGTCGACATCGACCTGGCCTTCACCCCGGCCACCAATCTGCTGCCCATCCGCCGCGGCCGGCCGGACATCGGCGCCGCGCTGGAGCTGAGCGCCGCCTGGCTGCAATTCCCGGCGCTGACCCTGGCGCCGCTGCCGCAGCGCTACACCCGGCTGTCCGAGTTCGGCTACCGCTACGAATCGCGGCAGGGCGCGTTCCAGGCCGAGCTCAGCGTCGGCCCGGACGGGCTGCCGCGCGACTACCAGGGCCTGTGGCGGGAGGCGCGCTGAGATGGACGCCGCCCGCATCCGCCCGGCCGCGCCGGCGGACTTTGCCCGGCTGGCCGAGATCGAACGCTCCGCCGCCGCCCACTTCGATCCGCGAGACCTGCCGCCGGCGCTGGCCGGCGACGCGCTGCCCGTGGAGGAATTAGCCGCCGCCTGCGCCGCCGGCCTGCTGTGGGTGGCCGCCGACGCCGACGGCGCGCAAGGCTTTCTGCTGGCGCGCCGCCACGAAGACAGCCTGCATCTGCAGGAAATGGACGTCTGTCCGCGCCGCCAGGGGCAAGGCCTGGGCTCGGCGCTGATCGCGCGCGCGGAAGCCGCCGCGCGCGGCCTGGGCCTGAGCCGGCTGACGCTGACCACCTTCGAACACCTGGCCTGGAACGCGCCCTACTACCAGGGGCGCGGCTTCCAGACCCTCGCCGCCGCCGACTGCCCGCCCTTCCTCCTGGCCCTGCTGCGCGCCGAGGCGGAGCATGGTCTGAAGCGGCGCGTGGCGATGCAAAAACCGCTGCGCTAAGCCCGCCCGCCAACACCGCAAGATCGGTCAGGCGCGCGGCGGCGCGGCCGCGCTAGACTGGCGGCGCCAAGGAGGAAACCATGCCGCAAGACACCACCGCCCCGCGTCTGAACAAGGTGCTGGCCTATATCGACGCCCACCTGGACGCCGACTTGAGCCTGGAACGGCTCAGCCGGGTGGCGGCTTGCTCGCGCTTTCATTTCCACCGCCTGTTCCGCGCCCGCTTCGGCCTCAGCCTGCACCAATACGTGCGGCTCTGCCGGCTGCGCCGCGCCGGAGAACGGCTGGCCTTCCGCCGCTGCGCGGTGCTGGACATCGCGCTGGACAGCGGCTACCGCAGCCCGGAGGCTTTTGCCCGCGCCTTCCGGCAAGCGGCGGGCCAGACGCCGTCCGCCTTCCGGCGGCAGCCGCGCTGGCTGCCTTGGCATGGTCAACTGCAAACCCTGCGCCAATCGAGGAGACTCTCCATGCCGTCCAGCCACGCCCCGTTCGCCGTCGACATCATCGACTTCCCCGCCACCCCGGTGGCCCTGCTCGAGCACCGCGGCGACCCCGCGCTGCTGGGCGACAGCCTGCGCGACTTCATCGCCTGGCGGCGGGAACACCGCCTGCCGCCCAGCGCCGCCGCCACCTACAATCTGCTGTACGCCGACCCGGACGAGTGCGCGCCGGACGACTACCGCTTCGGCCTGTGCGCGGCTTTCGCCGGCGACATCGCCGCCAACCGCCAGGGCGTGCGCGCCGCGCTGATTCCCGCCGGACGCTGCGCCCGGCTGCGCCACATCGGCTCCGACGACGCGCTGGCCGCGGTCGCGCGCCGCCTGTACGCGGAATGGCTGCCCGCCAGCGGCGAAACCCCGCGCGATTTCCCGCTGTTTCTGCAGCGCGTCCGCTTCTACCCGGACGTGGCGGAAAACGAAGCCGTTTGCGATCTGTTTCTGCCGCTGCGAGAACCGGCGCCGGAAACGGAGCGTTCCGCGTCGCTGAAACAATAACAACCGGGATATTCCAAAAACATTCCCTCAAGCGCCTTTTGCCGGCTTTGGGTAAACTAGCTCGCGTTAAACGCAGGGGTAATGCACGATGCGAGCTCGTTTTCTGACTCGAATAAAAAAATGGATCATCAGCGTATTCAATCCGCCCTACCAATTGGTGCTGTGCGATCGAATGCTCAAGAAAAACTCCAAGGAATATCTCTACCTGTTCAAGCTTTACGGCAGCCACGACTTCGTCAAGCTTTCCCACGCCGACATCCTGGCCAGCAATCAGATTTTGTCCGCCATCAGGCCGCGGGACCTGATAAAAATCGCGCTATTGGAAAGCAACAGGAAAGAAGAGGAAAAACGCTGCAAGGTGGAGGAAGAACTGCGCGGCAATCAATACCGGATTCACCTGCACGGCAATAGCGAAACCTTTTCCGGCGAAAGCATCTGCCGGAACATCGATTATTTCGCGGACCTGAACCCGCAAGAGGTCTGCAAGATCGCCTACGCCACCGGCTTCCTCAAGGGCCGCGCCGTCTCCGCCCACATCGGCCGCGCGGCGGCCGAGGCCCGTCGTCAGGAAACGCCGGCGCCGGACGGCGCGGGCAAGGTGCTGGCGCTGCGACGCGCCAGGCCGCGCTGACGCCCGGGCGGCGCCGGGCTAGATCATGACTGTCTGGCTGCGGAAGCCGGCGGCGTCGAACGCCAGCAGCTTGTAGCCGCGCGCGTCCACGGTGTCCAGTTCCGCCGTGCCCTTGCGCCACTGGAAACAGGTGGCCGGACAGACCTCCAGCGCCACGCCGCGCGCCTCCAGCCGGTAATCCCCGTGCGCATGGCCGCAGAGCAGCAGCTGCAGGCGGGGCGTTTCCGCCATCAATTCCCAGAACCTCTCCGTGTCTTGCAGCATGCAGCTGTCCAGCAACGGCGTGCCCACCGCCGCCGGATGATGATGCAGCAGCACCGCGCAGCGCTTGCCGGCCGCCTCCGCGCCGGCCAGCCCTTGCCGGAAGGCCGCGGCGGCGCGCTCGTCGATATGGCCGTCGTCCGTGCCGGGCCGGACCGAATCCAGCGCCAGCAACAGCCAGTCCGCGGTTTCCAGCCGCTCCAGCGGCCGCATGAAGTCGTAGCGGCCCAGCACCTCGGCCGCCAGCGGCGCGGCGTCGTGATTGCCGGCCAGCCAGTACACCGGCAGCCCCGTACGCTCCAGCCGCCGCGCGAAACGCTCGTAGGACGCCGCGCTCTCATCCTGGGAAATGTCCCCGGTGACCAGAATGGCGTCCAGCTCCGCCGCATGCCGCCGCTCCAGCTGGCTCAGCACCCGGTCGAACTCGCGGTAAGTGTCGTAGCCCATCAACTGGCCGCCGGCCTCGGCGAACAAATGGGTGTCGGAAATCTGCGCGGCCCTCATCGCCCCTCCTCCATTGCGTATTTGTTCCTCTTGACGTCCTCGCCGTCCTCCTTGAACACCGCCAAGGGGTTGTAAGACACGCTCCAGTCGAAATAATCGGTCTTCTCTATCCTCTTCACCACCCCCACCAGGTAATAACCCACCGGCAGCAAGGCGATGGAAACGAACACCTTGTAGGACCAGGTGGTGGCGATGATGTTGACCAGCTCCGCGCCGCTATAGCGCGACGACAGGCTGATCGGATAAGCCGTCATCAACAATACCGCCTGGGCCAGCATGGACGCGATCACGTAGCGGATGAAAAAGAAGCGGCCGGCGAAAAACACCTTCATCCGCGACACCACGAAGCCATTGCAGAAATAAGAGGCCGGCACCGAAATCCAGGTGCCCACCATCACCCGCCAAAACTCGTTGAACAATAAATAATACTGTTTCGAGATCTCGTTATTGTCCGGCTGCAGCAAGGCGAAGGCATTGATGATCAAGACAAAAAAAGTTTGGCAGGCCACCAGAATCCACACCGTGCGGCCGCCCAATTTATAGCCGTACACCTCGGTGGACACCGTGGACAATAGATAACACAGCGAAAACACGATGCCGCTGGCGGTGATCTTCAAGCCGTAAACGTCCAGCGTCTTGTACACCAGCGAATCGCACACCACCATGATGGTTACCGACAAACCCACAATCAAACCGTAAACTCTAAACTGTTCCACACCCTCATCCTGCGCTAAAAGTCTTAATCGCCTTGACCGCCACGCCAAGCACCTTGAAATCCCGGCATACGAAAGGCTGCAAATCGTGCATCAAGGAAATGCTTGAAAACAGGAAATGCTCGCCGTCGATGAATACCCGGCGGAAGCAAGGCTGCTGGCCGGCCATGCTGACCAAGACCACATCGCCGTCCACCGGGCGCTCCTGCCGAGCCACGATGAAAACGCTGCCCTGGGAAAAACTGGGGAACAGCGAATCATTGTTCAGCAACACCGCAAACGCGTCCGCGGCGTCGAAACCGGCGGCGTCCACAAAATACCGTTCCGGCTCGATAATCATCCCGTCAAAAAACAGGGTCAGTTCGGTGAACTTGATCAAGGGCACCGCCATGGCCGCAGGGCTGTCGCCGGCCTCGCCGCCCAGATCGCTCTCCACGAAATCGCTGAGCTTGACATCGAAAAACCGGGCCAGCTCCATCAAGGTCAGCAAAGTGGGATTGCCCACGCCGCGCTTGATATTGTTGATCGTCGCCACGCCCAGGCCTATCGCCTCGCTCAATTGCGCGGCGTCGATGCCGGCGCGCCCCATCAGACACGCCAGGTTTTTCGACGCCTTGCTCAACAAGGCGCCGTGCTCGGCTTCCTCTTTCCACACCGCCCTGCTCATTCAGCCCTCCATATAAGCCAAATCCGTTTCGATTCCATTTTTAATTTCACATCCAAACCTGCGCGCCCATTTTAAACGCAAGCGCCAAACCCGGCGCAAGCCTTAAACGACATTGTTCTTGTCCGTATATTTTCCTGTAATTCCTTCACTACTCTTTTAAGCGAAAAGACAATATAATAATTTTGCAACACTATATCATTCGAGGCATGCGCAAGATACTCGCGGCCCGCAAATTTAAAAGAAGAAAAATATCAATAAGAACAATTAAAACAAAGCCAGGCCCGCTATCGCGCAATGCAGAGGAAACCGCTTAAATGAGAATTTCAGAAGACGAATTCGCGCTGGACGTAATTGACGGCGAACCCGCCATCATTACCCAGTCCAGCGTGCTTGGACAGCCGGGCAGTGAATGGGAAGGCTCCCCGGTATTCAGGAAAACCTATTTGCTGGAGCTGATCAGCCGCAGCCTGGAACACGAGGTGATCAAGCCGGAAGACATCCAGAGCCTGATCCGGACCGCGAAAAAACCCTGAGCGCGCCGGGCTTGGGTAGGCCGGGCCATTGCAATACAATGGCGTATCGACCGCCGCGAAACCCTTCCATCGCCCGCCCGGAGCGAGCGGAAGGCGGCGCAACAGCACAGGCCCACACATGCCCCATCTGACACTGGAGTACAGCGGAAATCTGACCGGCTTCGCCGCCGCGGACGCGCTGCTGGACATCAACCGCGCGCTGCTGGCCAGCGGCCACTTCGAAGAAGCCGACATCAAGAGCCGCGCCGTGGCGCTGGACGCCTGCCGCATCGGCGTCCACGACCTGCCGCGCGGCTTCATCCACGCCAAACTGGCCATCCTCAGCGGGCGCAGCCCCGAGGAAAAACAGCGCCTGTCCGAACTCAGCCTGCAAGCGCTGGCCGACAGCGCCGCGCTGCCGTCGGGCCTGGAAGTGCAATTGTGCGTGGAAATCCAGGAAATAGACCGCGCCAGCTACCGCAAACGCCTCATCGCCCGCTAACGGAGGGACAATCCCATGACCGCGCTCAAACTCGCATCCCGCGGCCTGCTGGCCGCCTCCCTGCTCGCCGGCCTGGCCGGCGCGGCCCGCGCCGCCGACGACATCGACCGCGTCAACCTGGAAGGCACGCTGGGCCAGGAACGCATCGGCATGAGCCTGCTGGTGAAGAACGGCAAAACCTTCAGCGGCGGCCACTACTTCTACGGCCGCTATCTGAAGGACATTCCGTTGCGCGGCAAGCTGCAAGGCGAAACCCTGCAGCTGAGCGAACCGGGCGGCGGCGTATTCAAGCTGCGCTTCAAAAGCAACGGCAGCGCCGACGGCCAGCCGCTGAGCTTCGACAACAGCGTGGGCCTGGACGGCGACTGGACGCTGAAGGCCAAGACCCTGCCGGTGACGCTGAGCATGGGCGATATGTCGCCGGCCGCCGAAGGCCGCTGGTATCAGGACGTCACCGAGGAAAGCGACGCCGCCTTCGAAGCCCGGGTGCAGGGCTTCCAGCGCGCCGCGCTGGCCGGCGACGCCCAGCAGGCCAGCCGCTACGTGCACTTCCCGCTGCGGATCAACCACAAGGGCGGCAGCCGCCAAATCGCCAATGCCCGCCAATTGCAAAGCGAATGGAGCGGCATTTTCACCGCGGCCTATCTGGAACAGCTGAAACAGCCGATGCCGCACAATCTGTTCGTGCGCAACGGCCAGGCCATGCTGGGCAGCGGCGTGGCCTGGTTCGACGCCAAGGGCGCGGCGGCCCTGAACCTGCCGGACTGACCCTCTGCTCCAGCCCCGCCGCGCCTGCGGCGGGCATTGCGGGCGGCATGCTCCGCATCCCCGTCAAGGGCGGCCCCGGCCGCCCTTGATTCATGGCGGGATAATCCGGCGTCAAAATATGCTGCATCGCAGCATAAAACGATTTATGCTGAAGACTGCCCAGCCCGCCACCGGAGCCCGTCATGACAGCCGAACTCTCCGATCCGCCCCGCCTCCGTCTCAACGAACACCCGCAACGCCGGCAGCTCAACCGCGAAGCCCACCCCAGGCCGGCGCTGCAGATCGCCGCCGACAACCGGGTCAGCTATCTGGCCTATCTGCATCGCCACATCAGCCGCGAACAGGAAAACTGGCTGTGCCGGGAACTGGCGCAGCAGCTGGGACAGCCCCTTCCCGACCCCGAAGCCGCCCAGTTCCAGCTGGACGCCCCGTTCGGACGCGTGCGCTGGGAACGGCACAGCGAATTCTCCAGCTTCACCGTCCTCGCCCACGGCGCGGAATCCAGCCCCTTCGCCCAACCCGCGCTGCAAGCCCTGCCGCCGGCCTGGCTGACGCTGCTGCCCGGCAATGTGCTGGTGGCCGCCCACGCCGCGCTGCTGCCGCCCGGCGCGCTGCCGCTGCGCATCGACGACCTGGCCGCGCAATGCTTCAACGGCCACGAACTGGCGGGCGCGGAGATAGGCGACGGCGCCGGCCGCGCCTACACCGACTTCCGCATCCACCCGGACGGCTTTTCCCGCTATCTGCTGGCCGACCTCTACATGGGCCGCCGCCAGGCCGGCCGCATGCTGCAGCGGCTGCTGGAGCTGGAAACCTACCGCATGCTGGCCCTGCTGGCCTTGCCGGTGGCCAAGAGCATCGCCCCGGAGCTGGCCAAGGCGGACGAGGAACTGGCCGAGCTCACCGGCGCCATGAGCGGCGCCGGCGCCGACAGCGAGCCTCAGCTGCTGCACCGGCTGACCGAACTGGCCGGCGCCGCCGAAAACGCGCTGTCCCGCACCGATCACCGCTTCAACGCCTCCCTCGCCTATTACGACATCGTCCGCAGCCGCGTCGCCGAGCTGCGCGAACGCCGCATTCACGGCCTGCAGCCCTTCCAGCAATTCATGCAGCGCCGGCTGGCCCCGGCCATGGACACCTGCCGCGCCGTGGCCGCGCGCCAGCGCGAACTGGCCGCGCGGGTCAACCGCGCCACCGCGCTGCTGCGCACCCGGGTGGACATCCGCCGCGAACGGCAAAACCAGGCGCTGCTCACCTCGATGGAGCGCCGCGCCGCGATGCAGCTGCACCTGCAGCAAACCGTGGAAGGCCTGTCCATCGCCGCCATCACCTATTACAGCGCCGGCCTGATCGGCTATCTGTTCAAAGGCGCCAAGGCCGCCGGCCTGCCGCTCAACGTGGAATTGGCCACCGCCGCCGCGGTGCCGCTGCTGGCGCTGGCCATCGCGCTGGGCCTGCGCCGCGCGCGCTCCGCGCTGCGGCGCCACGGCGAAGCGTCCGGCGCGCCAAACGGCTGACACCTGCCCATTCAGGCAGCCGGGCCAGAACCTCATCGGCTATACCGAAATCATGGCCGCGGCCCCGCCGCCGCGAACTTTGCCGGCGCGGGGCCAGTCAGAAAAACGCCGCCCGCGCTCCGGCCCGACGGACAGAACCCACTGTCCGCGGCCGCGCCGGCCAAAGGAGAAACCGATGAACGACACGCTATGCGCGGCCGCGCAGCCTCCCTTCGCCCTCAGCCCCAGCCTGGCCGCTTCTTTGCGGCAACTGGACGCCTGTCAGGCCAATCTGAGCATCGAGCAGATCCGGCTGTTCCACGATTCGCTGCAGCTGGGCCCGGAAGACCTGCAACCCTTCCTCCAATTCAGCGACGAGCGCTACCGCCGCAACCAGATCTACCTCAGCCCCTGGTGCGAATTGCTGCTGCTGTGTTGGCGCAGCACCCAGCGCAGCCGCATCCACAATCACCGCGGCAGTCTGTGCGGCTTGCGCGTGCTGCAAGGCGCCGCCACCGAAACCGTGTTCGAACGCACCGATCACGGCCAGGTGTACGCGGTGGGCTCCCACCGCCTGGAGGCCGGCAGCCTGACCGTCAACAGCCATCTGGACATCCACCAGATCTCCAACCTCCAGCCCTACGGCGCGGATCTGGTCACCCTGCATCTGTATTCGCCGCCGCTGCGCAATATGGAGCTGTTCAGCCTGGAGTCCTCCCAAGTGGAGCGCCCCGGCGACTCCATCAGCTGGGTGTACGAAATCTGAAGCCGCGGCGGCCGGCTCCTGGCCGCTTCGCGCCGCCGGCTCTACAATACAAATCCCCGCACGCCACAGGCTCAACCATGTCCTCCGCCCTCGCCGCCGAGCTGTTCGCCGACCTGCTCACCCACTTTCCCTGGCTGGACCGCGCCCAGCCCCCGTGGCACTGGCTCGGCCGGCTGCCCGACAGCCTGGCGCGGCAAAACGCCTTGCTGGACCCGGCGCACTGGGCGGTGGACGGCGACATCGCCGTGCACCGCAGCGCCTCGATCGAGGCCGGCGCCGTCCTCAAAGGTCCGCTGCTGATCGGCCCCAATTGCCGCGTCGCCGCCCACGCCTATCTGCGCGGCGGCGTGGCGCTGGCCAACGACGTGACGGTGGGGCCGGGCTCCGAGCTCAAGACCTGCGTGATCGGCCCCTACTCGCGGCTGGCCCACTTCAACTTCGTCGGCGATTCCGTGCTGGGCGCGGACGTCAATATGGAAGCCGGCGCCGTCATCGCCAACCACTGGAACGAACGCCGCGACAAGACCATCACCCTGCGCTGCGGCCAGCAAGCCTGGACCCTGCCCACGCAGAAATTCGGCGCCCTGGTGGGCGACCACAGCCGCATCGGCGCCAACGCCGTGCTCTCTCCCGGCACGCTGTTGCCGCCGCACGCCGTGGTGGCGCGGCTGGAACTGGTGGAGCAGGACCCGGAGCTGGGCTGAGTCCAAAACCGCCGCCGGGAGCGGCCCCCTCGTTCCATCTCCCGGCCTTGCGGATATTTGACCGGACAGCGGCAATCCGGCTCATGCCGCATCTTGATTCAATTCAACGCCATTCAAACAAGCCGAATCCATAAACTTCGATTTCAGCGAAAACATCGGACTCTTCGCCGTTTAAAACACGCGGGACATTCAAACCGCAGCGTAAACCAGCGGAGAGTTGCCGGCGCCAATTGCCTCCCAAACCGACCCCCTCCAAAATAAACTCATAAATACAGTCATTTTTAAAACCAATATTGGGCGTTAAAAATAATTGGCATTTTTCACGAAAACAATACCCAATCAGAAACTTCCCGATTAAGGCCCAGTCATTCCTGATAGCTGCGCGGCTATGGTTCCAAAATGTCAACCACCCTCATTCATATAAGGGCAAGAGAACATGCGCCTAGCTATTATTCCAAGTCTGCTTATCGGGGTTTCTTTATTTGGCTGTAATGAAGACGACGCGCAAAAACAGCTGGCCGGACAGGCCGCCGGCTATGCCGCCGTCGCCAACGCCTGGCCGTTCAACGCCGTCACGCCGCGCAACGACCTGAGCGGCGCTTTCGAGGCCGAGGTGTCCTTCGCCCAAAGCCAGGTCATGCCGGCCGGCGCCGGCATCGCCGGAGACAGCCAGCCGCATTTGGTGGCCGGACGCCAGGCCTTGCTGATGCTGCGCCCCATTTCGGCCATCAGCGCCAACAAGCCGCTGCAGGTCGCCGTCAAGGACAAGAGCGGCGCCACCTTGGGCACGCTGTCGCTGAATCCGCCGGACAAACAGCCCAAGACCGCGTATTTCGTCGACGGCGCGCCGGAAGGCGGCATCGACTTCACTCCGCCGTCGGGCGCTCAAACCACCATCAGCAGCAATGCGGATCTGGCCAAGCTCGACGATCCCAACGGCGCCTTCCTGCGCGGCAAGCTCGCCGCCAACGTCATGGTGAACATCCAGACCGCCGACGGCAGCTGGGTCAAGACCGTCTACCTGCCGGCCGACCCCGCCTTCGAAGGCAAGATGATCCGCTTCCAGTCCCAGGCCGGCTACGGCTCCACGGTGCGCTACAGCTCGCGCTCGGTGGACGTCAGCCGCGGCGACACCCTGCTGTTCAAATACGTCAACGGCCAGTGGTTCCGCCAGGGAGAGCTGGACAACAACCGGATCGTCTACTCGCAAGACCTCTGGAGCGCCGTCCTGCCGGCCGCCTGGATAAAGCCCGGCATGTCCCTGCAATTCAGCCACGAATCCAGATCCGGCGCGCTGAGCAAGCTTGAAGTGGGCCCGGCCACCCAATTGCAGATCAACACCATAGACATCGGCATGCTGGTGGAGCCGCGCGGGGCTTTCGCCTTCGCCAACGATCCCGACGCGCATCGCGAATACCTGCAAACCGCTCCGCTAAATCAGCTGCTGGTGGCCCAGTACGCGCCCGTCCATTTGAAAGAGGTGATGTTGCCGGACGGCACCCGGCTGACCCAGCAAGACCCCAGCCAAGGCGGCTGGCACACCGGCACCATGCGGGAAGACATCGGCAAGGAACTGATTTCCACCGGCATCAATTACGCCAATTACGGCGTCAACAGCACCGCCGGCCGAGGGGCGGCCTTCCCCCTGGTCGCCGCCTTGCTGACCGCGCACAACAGCCAGGGCAGATACGCCAACGGCGTGCAGGTGCACGGCGGCTCCGGCGGCGGCGGCGTGGTCACGCTGGACGAGTCTCTGGGCAATGAATTCAGCCACGAGGTGGGCCACAACTACGGCCTGGGCCATTATGTCGGCGGTTTCGACGGCTCGGTCCACCGCCCCGCCGGCGCGATCAACTCCAGCTGGGGCTGGGACGCGGACCTCAAACGCTTCCTGCCCAACTTCAGCGGCGTCGTCAGCAATCAAAACACCTGCATGCCGGAGGGCAAGCCCTGCCAGTCGCCCTTCGCCGGGCGCAGTTACGGCCTGGACGCCATGGCCGGCGGCAGCCCGATGAGCGCCGTCAACCGCTTCACCCTGTATACGCCCTATGCGGCCAAGCAGATCCAGCGCTTCCTGGAAAGCAAGCCGGTGTTCGACTCCGCCTCGGCCACCGGCTTCAGCCAGTGGAACGCGTCCACTCAGAGCATGGACACCTACCGTCACCTGATCTCGCCGGACACGACGACCGTGCCGCTGGAAAAGCTGAGCGAGGCCTATCTCGCCGAGGTTCTGGGCCAGGCCGACCGCGCGCTGATCAAGATGGAGGACGGATATTGGATCCGCGAGGTCAAGGCGCCGGCGGCCAGCGCCGCCAACAAGGGCAAGTTCATCACCATCAACAGCCGCGCCACCTACGCCACCAGCCTGCAGGCTCCGGGCCAGACCTTCCCAGTGGCGGGCCAGAGCGGGGACAACCACTTCGTGTCCGACGGCCGGCAGTGGCTCAAGACGCAGTCCATTGAAACAGAGCGCAAGCCGCAACGCTTTGGCGTGCCGGTCACCACCTTGCTGGGGTATTACGACCCGGAGATGAAGCTCCCCTCCTATGTTTACCCGGCCCTGCGCGGCGCTTACGGCTATAGCTACCCGGATGACGGCGCGTCGGCGTCCCCCGCGCAATGCCAGTTGCAGGTGGACACCGCCAGCGGGCAGCTGAAGTACAAGCTGCAAAGCGCGCGCGTCAACGGCGAGGTGATGAACAAATTCCACGTCAACGTGCCCAGCGCCTTGCAGCCGCAAAACGTGAAAGTGGTGTGCGGCGGCAAATCGCTGGCCAGCAAGACGGTGCCCGCGGCGAGCGGCGCCTTGCGCTACACGGTCAACGGCGTGTTGCAGTAAGGCCTGGTCCGCTTAAGAAGCGGTTCACGATATTTTCCGCGTTTTTAAGCCGGCTGGGCGCACGCCCAAACGGCCACAAGCCTCTGCAAGCAAGCTCCGCGTGGGAATCGCCGCGCTCCTCCCACCCTACCCCTGGCCAACGGCCGCGCGTAGGGTGGGTGGAGCCCTAGGCGATGCTCACCGCGCCGAGCGGAACTGACTGTGCGCAGCGTCTTGGGCGGAAAGCAATGCGGCGGCCCCGCATCCACGGGGCCGCCGCATTAATTTTCTCGCCGCCCAGCGTTCAATCGCCTCAGCGCGGCTTCTCCAACAGCATTCTGACCGCCAGGCCGCCCAAGACCGTGCCCATGATCCAACGCTGAACCACGCCCCAGACCGGACGCTTGGCAAGCAAGGCGGCCATGGCGCCGGCGCTCAACACGATCAAGGCGTTGACGCTGACGCTGATCAGGATTTGGGTGAAGCCGAGCAAGAGCGACTGGGACAGCACGTCGCCGCCGGCCTTGGACAGAAACTGCGGCAACAGCGCCAGATACATCACGGCGATCTTGGGATTCAGCAGATTGGTCAGGAAACCCATCATGAAAAGCTTGCGGGCGCTGTCCGGCGCCAGTTCGCGCACCTGAAACGGCGAGCTGCCGCCGGGCTTGAGCGCCTGCCACGCCAGATACAGCAGATAAGCCGCGCCGCCGAAACGCAAGGCGTCGTAGGCATAGGGGATGGCCAGCAGCAAGGTGGTGATGCCCAGCGCCGCGCACAGCATGTAGAACACGAAGCCCAGCGCCACGCCGGACAAGGAGATCAGCCCGGCCCGTTTTCCCTGGCAGATGGAGCGCGAGATCAGATACATCATGTTCGGCCCCGGGGTGGCCACCATGCCCAGGGAGACCAGCGCAAAAGCCAACAGATTCGAGTATTCCGGCATCGTCGTTCCCAATCGGTTAAACAGGCTCCGCTCCAGCGCGCCCCGCCGGCGGCCGCGTGCGGCGCGGAAGCGCTTATGCTACATGAATCACGCCCCGGTCGTTTTGATTTTCCGCCTCAGGCCCGGTATGTGGATGCGGCCACGGGGCATGTCGTCCGGCCGCGGCATCGCGCAGAAAGGGAGTCGGCATGAGCTCGCCTCTGGCGCCACGCCAGCTCCAGCGATGGCGTTTGCTGCGCGTGAACCTTATCAACCTAATGCCGCTTGCCCCCTCCTCACACAAACGCGCTCCGCCAACGGGATCAGTCGGCCTAACCGTTCGATGGGAAACCCGGGGACGGACTTCCCATCACCTGAATATCCCCCGCCGCGTCAGCTAAACCGGGACATTCTCCAATCGTCAGCCCGGGATCAGAAGCTCAGGATTTTGGCCAGCGCGGATGCAAGTCGTCGATCACGAACACGTGCTCATGAGTTTCGTCCGCCTCATGCTCGGCCAGGTGCGGGTGATCCGCGGGCAAATCGTCATGGCGGTGCGAAAGCTGGTCCGGATCATGCTCCACCCAAATCCACATGCTGATCAAGGCCGCCAGGCCGGCCAGCGCTCCCAGGATGACGAAGGTCGCCATCAGGCCGGCCTTGGCGCCCAGCCAGCCGGCCAGCGGGTAGGTGATCAGCCAACAGGCGTGCGATAAGGCGAATTGGGCGGCGAACAAGGCCGGACGATCTTCCGCATGAGCGGAGCGGCGCAGCAGGCGGCCGGACGGCGTTTGCACCAGGCAATATCCCAGCCCCAGGACAAACCACAGCGGCAGCAGCCAGGCGTAACTGTTCAACAAGCCTCCCAGCAGCAGGCCGACCACCAACACCCCGGCCCCTCCCAGCATCGCGCTGCGGTCGGCAACGCCTTGCAGCAGCCTCGGCAAGGCCAGCGCGGCGATCATCGAGCCGCCGCCAAAGGCGGCCAGAGCCCAGGCGGTCTCTTGCTGCGACAGGCCGAAACCCGCCTGGACCAGCACCACAGTGTTGACGATGACCATCGCGCTGGCCGCCGCCACGGCAAGATTCAGCGCCAAGAGGCCGCGCAGCCGCGGCGTGGCCAGGTAGATGCGGATGCCGCGCGTGGTGCGGTCGTAGATGCCGCGCCGAATGGCCGGCGCCGCTTTGGGCAAGGCGACCGAGACCACCAGCGCCGCCGAGGCGAGAAAGCCCACCACGGTGCCGGCGAACAGATTATGAAAGCTGATCACCGACAACAGAGCCGCGGCCAGCATCGGACTGGCCACGCTTTCCAGGTCATAGGCCAAACGCGACAGCGACAGCGCGCGGGTGTAGTCCTCCTCGTCCGGCAGCACGTCGGGAATGGTGGCCTGGAAGGTCGGCGTGAACGCGGCCGACGCCGACTGCAAAACAAAGATCAGCACATAGATCTGCCACACTTGGCTGACGAAGGGCAAGGCAAGCGCCACCGCCGCCCGCACCAGGTCCAGCGCCACCAGCATGGTGCGCCGCGGCCAGCGGCTGGCGAAGGCGGTGGCGATAGGCGCCACGCCGATATAGGCCACCATCTTGATGGCCAGCGCGGTGCCCAGCACTTCGCCGGCTTGTCCGCCGGCCAGTTCGTAGGCCAGCAGGCCCAGCGCCACGGTGGCCAGGCCCGTGCCGATCAAGGCCACCACTTGGGCCAGGAACAGATGGCGATAAGTTCGATTCGCAAGCACATTCAGCATAAATAAGTTCTCTGCGAGGAGACCCTTTTAGAGTCCTACAGGTATTTGGTCAGCGCTTTCAACTCCCGGATCGCCTCTTTGGGATCATGGATCGCGGCGTGCTCCAGGCAATGGTCGATGTGCTCATGCACCAGGGTGCGCTTGGCATTGGCCACTGCGCTTTCCACCGCTTGAAGCTGTTGGGCGATGTCGAGACAAGGCCTCTCCGTTTCCAGCATGGTGATAATGCTGCGCAGATGACCTTCCGCGCGCTTGAGGCGCTTGATGATGTCCGGGTGCGAGGCGTGCGTGCTCATGATGCTTCTTATCCTATACTGGGGGATAGCATAATAATAGATGCAACTCCCCCAGCAAGGCGACTGTTTTTGATAGCGGGCTTTGCGAGCGGCAAGGGTTCTGGCCGCCCGCCACGGCCCTGAGAGCCTGTCCAAAGTCTCGCGAGCGAGGGCGAGACAGGGCGAAAACTAGCGAAAAAGCGGAATG